>DASUMX010000034.1:0-5609 GCA_036277455.1 Thermoleophilia bacterium | reverse complement strand
GAGGATCGTGGTGCCCTGCTCCTCGTTGATGCGCACGATCGCCCGGAAGATCTCGGTGGTGAGGAGGGGCGAGAGGCCGAGCGACGGTTCGTCGAGCAGCAGCAGCCGTGGCTCCGACATGAGCGCGCGACCGACGGCGAGCATCTGCTGCTCGCCGCCGGAGAGCGTCTCGGCCGGCTGGCCCGCGCGCTCCTCCAGCACCGGGAAGAGCGCGTTGACCCGGGCCAGGGCCCGCTCGGCGACGGCGCGCCGGTCGCGGCCGACTCCGTAGGCGCCGAGCTCGAGGTTCTCACGGACGGTCATGGGGCCGAAGAGGAGCCTTCCCTCAGGCACCAGCGCGAGGCCCTTGCGCACGAGGCGCTCGGGCCGCGGGGCGGCGATGCGGGCGCCGCGGTAGGCGATCGTCCCCGAGCGGATGGGGACGAGGCCGACGATCGCTTTGAGCAAGGTCGACTTGCCGGCGCCGTTCGCGCCGATCACGGCGATGAGCTCGCCCTCTCCGACGGTGAGGTCGATGTCGTGCAGCACCTCGGCGTGGCCGTAGCCGGCCCTGATCGACGTGAGCTCCAGCAGCGTGGCGGCCTCAGACATCGTCGTCTACCTCGCCGCCCAGGTAGGCGGCGATCACGGCCGGGTCCTTCTGGATCATCCGCGGCGGACCCTCCGCGATCTTGGCGCCGCGGTCGAGCACCACGATCTCGTCGGAGACCTCCATGACGAGGCCCATGTCGTGCTCGACGATGCCGACGGTGATGCCCGAGTCCCGGACGCGGAAGAGCGTCTGGACGAGCTCGCGCGTCTCGGTCGCGTTGAGGCCCGCGGCCGGCTCGTCCAGCAGCAGCAGCCGCGGGCGTGTCGCCAGCGCCCGGGCGATCTCGACGAGACGGCGGATGCCGGCGGGGAGGTCGGCGGCCGGCACGTCCACCCACTCCTCGATGCCGATGAGCCGCAGCAGCCGGCTGGCCTCTTCACGCGCGTCGCGGTCCTCGGCTATCGCCGAGGGGAGCCGCAGCATCGCGATCGTGAAGCCGCGGCGCTGACGCGCCTGGCTGCCGACCATCACGTTCTCGCCGGCGGTCATCTCCTCGAAGAGCTGCGTGTTCTGGAAGGTGCGCGCCACGCCGGCGCGCACGGTGTCGCGTGGGCGCCGGCCGACCAGTTCCTCGCCCTCGAACAGCACCGAGCCTTCGTCAGGCCGGTCGAACCCCGTGAGCGCGTTGAACAGGGTGGACTTGCCCGCGCCGTTGGGGCCGATGAGCGCCTTGATGGTGCCCTCGAACACGTCGAAGGAGACGTCCTCCACGGCGGTGAGCCCCCCGAAGCGGCGCGTCACGTTGCGCACCTGCAGCAGCGTCATGACGCCTCGTTCCTGGCGTTGCGCCGCTTCCAGAGTCCGGCGAGGCCGCGCGGCGCGAAGATCACGATAAGCACGATGGCGATGCCGTAGATGTCTTCCTGGTATGACTGGATGGTCTGCGCCGTCTCGCGCGGCAGTCCGGGGATGAGCGCATCCACGTACTGCACCAAGGTGAGAGCGACGGCGGCGACGATCGGCCCGGCGAGCGAACTGGTCCCTCCGACGATGGTCATGGCGATGAACGTGACCGACGCCGTCAGAGTGAAGAGGCTCGGCGAGATGAACCCGACCACGCCTGCGTAGAGCGCGCCGGCGAGGCCCGCCATGAGCGCGCTCACGACGAACGTGCGGACCTTGACACCCACGATGTCCACTCCGCAGGCCTGCGCGCCCAGCTCGCTACCGTGAAGGGCGCGCATGGCCCTGCCTGGTCGCAGCGAGGTGATGTTGTGAGCCACCAGCACGGCGACGCCGACGCAGCCCCACACCAGCCAGTACAGCGACGAGGCCGAGCGGAACTCAACCGGGCCGATGGACGGGAACGGGATGCCGGTGAATCCGTCCACGCCTCCGGTGATGGGCTCTGCCTCGAGGAACGCAAGGGACATGAGCAGGCCGAAGCCGAGTGTGGCCATCGCCAGGTAGTGGCCCTTCAAGCGAAGGCTCGGGATCGCCAGAGCGAGGCCGCCGAGAGCCGCCACGGCGCCGGCGGCCGCGAAGCCCAGCAGCCACGGCCAGCCGAGCTCCACGGTGCAGAAGGCGCTGGTGTAGGCGCCCAGGCCCACGAAGGCGGCGTTCCCCAGCGAGATCTGACCCGCGTAGCCGAACAGCAACGCGAGGCCGACCACGACGAGGGCGTTGACGCCGCAGAAGGTGAACACCTTGAGCAGGAACCGGTCGCTCACCACCAGCGGCACCACCAACGCGACCGCCACCGCGACGAGGGGAGCAAGCGCCCTGAGCGTTCGTCCGGACATCAGGCTTTGACTCGTCTGGCCCTGCCCAACAGACCCTGCGGGGCGACGAAGAGGACGACGAGGAGCACGACGAGCGCCACGCCGTCCTTGTAGGCCGGGTCAAGATACCCGGCCGCGAAGCTCTCGAGCAGGCCGAGCAGCAGGCCACCGGCCACGGCCGAGATGGGCTTGCCTATGCCGCCGAGAATGGCCGCGGCGAAGCCCTTGACGCCGATCGCCGCGCCTACGAAGAACGCCGTCTGCGTGAGCGGCGCCACGGCCACGCCGGCCAAGGCGCCGAGTCCCGCGGCCAACGCGAACGCCACAGTGACCATCATGCCGGTGTTGACGCCGACGAGCCTCGCGGCGTCGGTCCGGATCGCCGTGGCCCTCATCGCTCGCCCGAAGGAGGTCTTGCGGTAGAGCAGCGCCAGCGCGACGACGGCGATGGCCGTGAGCCCCCAGACCCACAGCGTCTGCAGCTCCACCGCTACCCCGAGCGCCTTGAGCGAGGCACCCTCCGTGAACGGCGCGAGCGCCCGCTCGTCGGGCCCGAAGATGTGCAGTGCTAGCTGCCTCAGGACGACCGCGCCGCCGATGGTGACCATGATGATGCGCAGCGGATCGTCGCCGGCAACGGGGCGCACGGCGAGCAGTTCGAAGACTGCGCCGATGGCCGCGGTGGTGGCGATGGCCGCCACCGCGGCCGCGGGCAGCGGCAGGCCGAGCTCGGTGAACGACACGCACAGCATGCCGCCGAGCATGAAGAACTCCCCCTGGGCGAAGTTGATCGCCCCGGTGGCCGCGTAGACGATGGTGAAGCCGAGCGCGACCAGCGCGTAGATCGAGCCGTTCTTGAGGCCCGCGACGAGGACCTGCAGGAGTTGGTCCACGGAGCGCGCCGCGGCTTACTGCGCCAGCGTCCAGTCGCCGCCCGAGATCTCGTACATCGAGAGGTCGTCCTGTGTCATCCCGTTGTGGTCGTCGGGCGAGAGGTTGAACGTCCCCCCGATGCCCACGAAGCCGGCGGTGTTCTCAAGCTCATCGCGCAGCGCCTCGGGCGTGATGTCGCCTTCGATGCGCTTCGCGGCCTCCACGACCAGGTAGAGCGCGTCATACGCGTGGCCGGCGAACGTGTTGGGCGCCTCACCGTAGGCCTGCGTGTACTCGTCGATGAAGGCGGTGGCCACCGCGTAGGCCTCGGTGTCCTCGCCGTACGCCTCCGGGATCAGGATCTTGCCGGCCGCGAACTTGACGCCGTTCGCGGCTTCGCCGGCGCCGTCGATGAACTCCCGCCGGGCGATGCCGTGGCTGCCGTAGACCGGCAGGTCGATGCCGAGGTCTTGGGCGTTCTTGGCGATGATCGCGGCCTCCGAGCCGGCCGTCCACATGACGATCGCCTGGGCGTCGGAGTTCTTGATCTTGGTGAGCTGCGCCGTCATGTCGGTGTCGCCGGGGTTGAAGGTCTCGTCGGCGACGATCTCGGCGCCGGCCTTGGGGGCCTCAGTCGCGAAGACAGCCTGGCCGTCCTTGCCGAACCCGCCGCTGTCGGTGATCAGGCCGATCTTGGTGATGCCCTGGCTCTTCAGGTAGTCCAGCGTGAACGGGACGACGATGGTGTTGGACCACGGCGTGGCGAACACCTGCGGGTCCACCGGGTTGGTGATGACGGTGCCGCCGGCCATGGAGACCTGCGGGATGCCGGCGCGCTGCACGTCGCCGCGGATGGCCATGGTCTGGCCGGTGCCGGTGGCGCCGATGATGGCGACGACGTTCTCCTGCTCGATGAGCCGGCTGGCCGCAGCGACCGCCTGGGCCTCGTCGGTGGCGTCATCCTCGATGATCACCTCGACGGGCCGGCCGTTGATGCCGCCCGCGTCGTTGATCTTCTTGACCTCCATCTCGATGAGGTTCTTCTCGGGCTCGCCGAGACCGGCGTACGTGCCCGTCAGAGAGAGGATCGCGCCGATCTTGATCGGTTCCTGGGATCCCCCGTCGCCGGTGTCGTTCTCGTCCCCCCCGCAGCCGGCGATGGCTATCGCCAGCGTCGCGACCACTACGACGGCCAGCATGGCCGCCCCGAGTCCGAATGTGCGTCCGCGCATCACACTACCCCCATCATGTTCGCATGTGCGCCGCGGAGCGGTGGGCGCGGTCCGCTGAGACCCTGGTCGCGAAAGCCCTGCCGCGAGCTTGGGTGTCGCAGAGCGCGTCCGTGCGCCTCGGGGCGCCGTTACGGCACGCGCACGTCGCGCGCGCGGCTGCCAGAGAAGCGAGAACGGTCGGCGCTCGCGCGACCCCCCCTCGCCGGGCTGTGAGACCCGGCGCAAAAGGTTCGCGCATGATAGCACGGCACGGGCGCGATGGGGGTGAAAGACCGGCTGCTCCCGCGGCGGCGATCAGTCCAGCGACCAGGTGGCGCTCCAGGCGCCGACCGAGAGCGTCACCTGCGTCGGCGTGAAGCCCTGCTCCGCCATCTGGGAGAGCCAGCCGACGGAGCTCCTTCCCGGCCGCGAAGGGTCCGGGCCGCCGGGCCGGCCGAGTCCCGACACCCCGTTCTCCGAGTCGCGCCCGTCGCTGAGCTGGATGAACTGGTACGCGGCCGGTCGCCGGGCCGAGTGCTCGTCGAGGCTGGTGAGCCGCACCTTGATGCCGTACTTCCACTCGTAGGGGCCGTAGCCGTCACCGAACTCGTCCGGTCCACCGTCGTCATCCGGATTCGGGAGGCGCTTCACGGAGAGGACGGTGATCGGTTCGCTGTGCATCTCGTCTCTGCGCTGGTCGTACCAGTCGATCTGGACCGTTTCGCCAAGCCGGCCCTTCCACGACGGCCCGGCGCGGTCCGAGATGATCACTGCGGGGCGAAAGGCGGCGCTGGCGGCGGGCGACGGGCCGGCGGGCGACGGGCCGTGGGATTCCTGATCGATGGGCGCCGCGGTCTGGCCGCCGCAGGCCGCCAGAAGGGCGGCCGCCGCCACTGCGAGCGCGAGCGTGCGTCCGGATGCCGCCGTCCCGCGAGCGAGCGCGGTCAGGCGAGCCGTGGGCGACGCCGCCGAGGTCAGCCGGCCGTCCGTGGGCCAGCCGCCGCTATCTCAGGGGACACGCGGCCGGAGAACGCCTCGAAGTTGGCGGCGAACTGCCTCGCCAGCGTCGCCGCCCGCAGGTCGTACTCCGCCGGGTCGGCCCAGGTGGACCGGGCGTCGAGGAGCTGGTCCGGGATGCCCGGGCACGAGGACGGCACGTCCACGCCGAAGACGGGATGCGGGGTCATCGGGACGCCGTCCAGGGACCCCTCG
>DASUMX010000033.1:0-3214 GCA_036277455.1 Thermoleophilia bacterium | reverse complement strand
GACCACGGGCGTCGACGCCGGCCTCATGCTGATCAGGAAGCTGGCGTTCTCCAACGACGCCGTGACGCGGCGGATCCTCAACAACAGCGTCGTCATGATCAACGCCTGCCAGAACCCGGACGGGCGCATCACCGACCTGCGTCAGAACGCCAACGGCTTCGACCTCAACCGCGACTGGGTCGTGCAGACACAGCCGGAGGTCCGGGCCGTGGCGCAGCAGATCGTCAAGTGGCACCCGACGCTGTTCCTCGACACGCACGGGTACTACAACCCGATGATCGTCGATCCGACGACCAACCCCCACAACCCCAACTACGAGTGGGATCTGTCGCTCAAGTGGGCGCTGCCGACCGCGCTGGCCATGGAGAAGGCCATCGAGGACAACTCCATCGTCGAAGTCGACATCCCCTACCGCGACTGGATCAACCCCGACACCGGCAAGAGCGAGGGCTTCGAGGACTACAGCCCGTACTACACGCCGCAGTTCGCGATGTACTACGGTCTCGTGGGCTCCACCATGGAGACCTCCTTCAAGAGTGAGGACGGGGTCGACGCCCACTACTACGGCACCCTGGAGGGGGCCAAGTTCGCGGCGAGCAACCGCGTCGGCATGCTCAAGACCCAGCTGGCCCGCTTCATCCGCGGGGAGAAGGGCATCTCGCAGCCGGCCACCGACGACATCCCCTCGCCGCTGGACTACCCGCACGCCTACGTGATCCCGGTGGCGGACGGCCTGCAGGCCGATCCGCTGCAGGCGCGCCGCGCCGTGCGCCACCTCATCAGGAACGGCATCAAGGTGTACGAGGCGAAGGCCGCCTTCACCGTGCCGGCTCCGGTCGGCGCCGCAGCCAAGGCCGCCGGCGACACGGCCTACCCGGCCGGCACGTTCATCGTGCCGCTCCAGCAGCCGCTGCGCGGCATCGCCAACGCGCTGCTCTGGGCGGGCGAGGACGTCTCCGACCGGGCCAACGAGATGTACGACGCCGCCGCCTGGCAGCTCCCCGAGAGTTGGGGATTCACGCGCCAGGCGGTGGAGGAGCCGTTCTCGGCCGCCATGGTCCGCGTGCGCACGGCGACCGACGCCGCGGGTGCGGTGGTCGGCGCAGGCCCCACGTACATGCTCGCCAGTACGACCAACAACGCGGTCAAGGCAGCCAACGCACTGCTCGCCCAGGGCGTGTTCGTCAAGCGCGTCGTCGCGGAGAGCGCGACCGTCCCGCTCGGCGCGTACATCGTGACGGCGTCGCAGGCGCGCGTGCGCGACGTGCTCGTGGCCAACGCGAAGCGCTACAAGGTCGACTTCCTGACCGCCGACCTCGCGGGCGTCACCACCGAGCAGCTCTACACCGCAGACCGCCGTGGCGCCATGACCGGCGTGCTCAAGGTCGGCGTCTACAGCGACGATCCGACCTGGTACGCCCTCAAGCAGCTCGGATTCGACGCCGAGCGCATGGCGGCCACTGCCGATCTGTCGGCCTACGACGTCATCGTCGTCGAAGACCCGAGCGGCCTCGACATCGACGCACTCAAGGCCTGGATCGCGGACGGCGGCGCCTACATCGCCAACGGTCCCTACGGCATCCTTGACGGCGTCCTCCCCGTGACGCCTATGGGTGGCTACAACGCCGCCTTCTACTGGGCCAACAACACCCTCGGCCTGACCGCGCACGCTGATGGCAGCCTGGTGACCGCCGGCCACGATCCGTACGGCTACACCTTCGCCTTCCCCATCACGTGGTTCCAGGTCGACGACCCGGCCGCGGTCGCCGTCGATGCTGCTTACGCGACGGACTACTTCCTGGCCGGCTACTGGCAGATCGGCGACCCGACCGGCTGGGTCCAGGCCGACGCCGCCGGTCAGCCGATCGTCGTCCACGGCTTCTACGGGAGCGGCCGCGTCACGTTCTTCGGACCCATGACCGCCTTCCGGGCGGGCACCGAGGCGACCTTCCGGCTGCTCTCCAACGCCATCTACACGGCCAGCTACGACGACAGGACTGACCGGTAGGCGCGGCGGCGGCTTAGGGTCCCCCTGGGCCGCCGCGCGACGCTCACTCGCCCGGGCGCAGAGCGCCGACGGACGGTGGGTGACGAAGGGGGCGGGAGGCGCACAGCGCCTCCCGCCCCCTTCCGCGTGCAGATCACGCCGCCGTCAGGAGATGAACTCCGGCGGCTCCGGCCGCTGCTTTGCCGGCAGCAGCGCCACGACGATCAGGATGATCACCGGGAAGAAGATGCAGAGGATGATCCAGAGGGCGCGGTTGAGGTCCTTGCGGTCGACCATGCGCCACACCAGCCACAGGCAGACCAGCCAGACCACGACCCCGATCGTTACCGCGATGGTCTGCGCTGTGGTCATGGATCGCCTCCTCGGCGTCGGGCCGCCGGCGGCGGCATGATCGCTCAGCGTAGGTGTACCTCATGAGGGCCGGGAACCCTTTGCGCTGCACCCGGCTTGCGACCGCCGTCCAGGACCATTGCACGAAACGGACAGGCACGTCCGGACGTACGCGCAGATGTAACGTTGTGCTCCGTGGCGTACGACCAACGGTGCGAGTCCCGAGCGACCATGGGCCGACGGATTGCCAGCCGGTGATCACGCGTCGGGCAACTCGGCCAGCGCGGGGCGCGGCACGGCGACCAGGGCAGCGCGAGGGCGCGCGAGGGCCTGACGCTAGTCTTCGAGGCCGTCGGCGGCGGGGAGGTCCGGCGGCTGCGGAGGGATCTCGTCCTCGGGGAGGCCGCGGACGTGCTCGAGAGCACGTTCGGCCGCGGCCGAGCCCTCGCGCAGGCAATCGCCGATGCCGATGCCGTGGTAGGCGCCGCCGGCGAGCTCGATGCCGGGCACGCGCGCCACGGCGGCCTCGATGTGCGCGACCAGCTCGACGTGGCCGACGCGGTACTGCGGCATGCCGCGCGGCCAGCGGAAGATCTCGACGAACTCGGGCTCCGCGCTGATGCCCATGATGTCGCGGAGCTCGGAGCGGACGACCGCGGCCATCTCGTCGTCGTCCAGCTGGGCCGCGGCCTCGCGCCCGGCGCGCCCGAGGAAGCTGCGCAGCAGCACGTGACCGTCGGGCGCGCGCCCGTCGAACTTGCTGGAACTCCAGGTGGTCGCCATCACCGGCCGGTCCTCGGAGCGAGGCACGACGAACCCGAAGCCCTTGAGGTCGTGCCCCACCTGCTCCGCGCGGAAGGCGACGGAGGCGGTCGC
>DASUMX010000032.1:0-8524 GCA_036277455.1 Thermoleophilia bacterium | reverse complement strand
GTGGGGGCGCCGCACACGCCGCAGTCTCTGCCGGGCAGGGCCCGGGTCTCGGCGTCGAGCTGGGCCAGCTTGCGGATGGCGGCCGCCATGTCGGCGTCCAGGCGGATGCCCGGGCGCGCGCGGAACGGGCGCGAGCGCTCGTGGGTACCACCGTCGCCCGGGGCGTCGCCGCCCACCGCCGACCAGCGCCAGGCCGCCACGCTGGCGTCCTCGCCGAGCAGCGGCGAGCCGAAACAGCCGCCGTCGCAGATGTACGGCTCGATCGCCGACACGCCGGGCAGGCGGTCGTCCTCGACGGCCTCGAGCACGGCGAGCACGTGCGCGACACCGGTGACCACGAGCAGGTCGTCGGCGCCGCCCGCCGCCGGCGGCGACGCCGTGGCGCCGGGCGTCCGCCGCGCGCGCGCCGCGAGGCGCGGCAGCACGGCCTCGCGCACGGCCGCCGCGGTGACCGCGTCCCGCTGCGCGGTGGGGCGCTGCGCGAGCAGCGCGGTGCGCTGGCTGGGGCACGAGACGGCGAACGTCGCGGCGCGGCCGTCGAGGTCCTGGCGGGCGGCCTCCCACGGCGAGGCGAGCGGCACCAGGTGCTCGAGGAGCGACGGGAACTTGACCTCGACGAGGTTCACGACGGCGGGGCAGACGGGCGAGATGAGCGGCGCGGGAGCGTCGCCCGTCGCCGTGAGCTCGATGACGGCCCGCCGCAGCGCGTCCTCGTAGTGGTGCACGGAGACGACCTCGTCGTAGCCGAGGCCGCGGAGCTCCTCGACGACGGCGCTCACGGGGTGCTCGCCGAACCCGGCGAGGAGCGCCGGCGGCACGACCAGCACGTCGCCGCCGGTGAGCGCGCCGGGCGCGTCGCTCATCGTCAGCGCGCGCGGGGCACAGGCGCCGATGCAGGCGGTGCAGTCGATGCAGAGGTGGTAGAGCACGTCCGGGCGCGCCTCGCGCACGCGCATTGCGGCCGTCGGGCAGGCGACCAGGCAGTGGCGGCACTCCTTGCAGAGCTCGGCGACGACGCCGAGCGAGGAGGGCCGCGCCCCCTGGTCGGTCGCCTCCGGCCGCAGCGCCACGGAGAAGCTGACGCGCGTGCCCTCGCCGGCCACGGACGTGACGCTCAGGCGGTCGCTGTTGCGCAGGATGTTCGGCAGGCCCATGCCGGCGCCGAACCCCAGCGCGCGGGCTTCGGAGGACGCCGTGGACCAGCCCTCGCGCATCGCCGACTCGACGTCGGGGATGCCCGGGCCGTGGTCGACGACGTCCACGTCGAGCTGCCCGTCGCTCACGGCGGCCTCGAGGTGGCCGTCGCCCTCGGCGTGGATCACGACGTTCATCTCGGCCTCGTAGGCGGCGATCATCGCCCGGCGCACGGCGTCGCTCTCGGCGCCGATCCGCTTGAGGTGCTGCTTGAGGTCGCGCGACGCCGCGCCGGCGCTCGTGAAGTCCCCGCAGCGGATGTCGTAGGCCAGGTGCTCCATGGCTCAGGCGTGCTCTCCGTCCAAGGTCTGGTAGATGCGCCCGCAGGTCTCGAACACGCCCTGCGGCGAGACCATGAGCAGGGTGTCGTTGTCGCGGGCGAGCTGGACCATCTCCTCGTCCGGCCGGATGCCGTTGACGAAGCAGATGCCGGGCACGTCCATGAGCTCGGCGACACGCAGCATCTGCACGCTCGCCAGGTTGCTGACCAGGAGCGTCTTGTCCGACGCCTCGTTGAGCAGGTCGCTGACGCGGTCGCCGGCGTAGATCCTGGCGACGCTGGTACCGCCCGCTTTGCCCGGCGTCACCACGTCGGCGCCGATGCGGGCGGCAAGTTCTTCGAGCTTCATGTTGGACCTCGCGAGCAGGGATTCCAGTTTCCTGACGATCGGCTCGATGTCGCCGTCGCCGTTGGCGGGCGGTTCGTCGCGCCCACCGAGGCGGGCGAAGAAGGCGGCGGACTCGAGCGCCGCCGTGATGTCCATGTACTCGACGAAGATGTCGTTGGGGAGGGCGAGCGGCGTCGGCGCGAAGCTGATGATGCTCTTCACGCCGGCGCGCACGAGCGTCTCGGCCACCTCCTGCGCGACCGTCCCCGGCACCGTCAGCACGGCGATCTGCAGGCGCAGGTCGCGCACCAGGCTCTCCATGAGGCGAGCGTCGAGGCAGCGCACCCCGTGGATGAGCGTGCCCGTGAGCGCGGGGTCGACGTCGAACGCCGCCACGATCGCCACGGTGGGGCTCTTGTCGGCGAAGTGCGAGAGGACGGCGTGACCGAGGTTGCCGGCGCCGACGAGCGCGACCTCCTGGCGCACCGGGCCGTCCAGGAAGTGCGAGATGCTGTCGATGCAGGCGGTCACGTCGTAGCCCTTGTTGGGGCTGCCGGAGTAGCCGATGACCATGAGGTCGCGGCGCACCTGGGCGGCGCTGACGACGGCGTGACGCGCGAGCTGGTGGGAGTAGATGCTCTCCACACCGGTCTCGCGCAGGGACTGCAGCAGCCGCCGGTAGCGGCTCATGCGTGACACGGTCTTCCTCGATACCACGAAACGGCTCCCGGGCGGTGGGTGTGGTCTCGTTACTTGTTCGTTACAGAACGAACGCTGTGAATTCTGTCACGATTCTCTCTCTTGCTCATCCTCCTGTCAACACTCTCGCGCAGAACCGAACACCGCCGCGCATTGTCCAAGTTGGCCAATAAGACCCCGTCTGTCGTGTCGTGCGTACGTTGACCTGGCACATCTGGGACGAAGTGGCTCTGGTAGAGTCCGGGCACTGAGCCGTGGGGGACCGGCGCGCCGCCGGACTCGTCAGTTCACGCACAGACCACGCACAGAACCGTCGCAGCTGGAGGTCACCACATGCCGGACAAACCCACGTACATGCAGCACATGCCCCACTTCCTCGGGCCGGTGGCGCCGATCACCATCGACCACGCCGAGGGCAGCTGGGTCTTCGACACCGACGGCGGCAAGTGGCTGGACTTCGTGGTCGGTATCGCCGTGGTCAACACAGGCCACTGCCACCCGAAGGTCGTCAAGGCCGTGCAGGAGCAGGCCGCCAAGGTGCCGCACGCGCAGATGAACATCTACCGTCACGGCCCGATGCTCGAACTGGCCGAGAAGCTCACCGGCATCATGCCCGAGGGCATGGACGAGGTCATGTTCGCCAACTCCGGCGCCGAGGCCGTCGAGAACGCCGTCAAGCTCGCCAAGCAGGTCACGCGTCGCCCCGGCATCATCGCCTTCCAGGGCGCCTTCCACGGCCGCACCCACCTCACCATGGCGCTCACCGACTCCGCTGTGCACTACCGCGGTCACCACGAGCCGCTCGTGGGCTCCATCTACCACGCGCGCTACTGCTACCCGTTCCGCACGCCGGCCAGCGAGGACCCGACCGCCTACGCGATCGAGGACGTGCGCCGCGTACTGCGCGCCGAGATCTATGGCGACGACGTCGCCGCCATCATCGTCGAGCCCATCCAGGGCGAGGGTGGCTTCATCGTGCCTACTGCCGAGTTCATGCAGGAGCTGCGCGCCATCGCCGACGAGATCGGCGCCTGCCTGATCATCGACGAGATCCAGGCCGGCTTCGGCCGTACCGGCAAGTGGCTGTGCCAGGAGCACCACGACGTCAAGGCCGACATCATCACCGTCGCCAAGGGCATCGCCTCCGGCTATCCGCTCGGCGCCATCGCCGCCAACCACGACCTGTGGGCCAAGTGCCTGGCCGGCTCAATGGGCGGCACCTATGGCGGCAACGCCGTGGCCTGCGCCGCCGGTGTCGCCACCATGGACGCCATCGTGGAGGACGGCATGCTCGCCAACGCCACCAAGCAGGGCGAGAAGCTGCTCAAGTTCTGGAAGGAGAAGGAAGCGCAGTACGCGGTCATCGGCGAGGCTCGCGGCAAGGGCCTCATGCTCGCCATCGAGTGCGTGCAGCCGGGCACCAAGGAGCCCAACGCCGCCGCCGCCAAGGCATTCATCGCCGAGTGCCAGAAGCACAAGGTCATCCTCATGGGCGCCTGCTCGCAGGGCAACGGCGTCCGCTTCCTGCCGCCGCTCAACATCAGCGACGCCGACATGGACCTCGCGATCGGCATCTTCGACGAGGCCGCCAAGGTCGCCTTCGCCTGACCGGCGCGCGACACCCGAACGTCCGCGAGGGCGGGGCGCCGCGGCGCCCCGCCCTCGCCGTCATGCTAGACTCAGGCTCGTGAGCACGTCCCCGTCGCCAACCTCCAGCTTCGAGACGCGCGTGCGCGTGCGCTACGCGGACACCGACGCCGACGGCGTCGTCTACTACGCCAACTACCTCGCCTTCTTCGAGGTCGCGCGCGTCGAGTGGCTGCGAGCCCTCGGCTACCCCATCACGCGCATCCTCGCCGAGGGCGTCATCCTGCCGGTCGTCGAGGCGCGCGTGCGCTACCTGCGCCCGGCGCGCGTCGACGACCTGCTCACGGTCCGCGCGACCCTCGCCTCCGTCGGCCCGGCGTCGTTCGCCTTCGACTACGAGGTCGCGCGCGAGGACGGGCTGCTGCTGGTCACCGGCTCGACCCGCCTCGCCGTGTGCGAGCGCGAGACCTCGCGCGCCTGCGCCATGCCCGCCTGGCTGCGCGACCTGTTTGCCGACCTGCCCGTCACGGTACAGGACTGACCATGGGCGACGTGTACAGGTTCCCCGGCGGCGACATGCCGCCGGATTTCGAGACGAAGCTGCCGCAGGACCTCCCGGTCCGCTACTGCTATCGTCACCAGGACCGCGAGACCGGGGTCTCGTGCTCCAACTGCGGGCGTCCGATCTGCCACGACTGCATGATCCCGGCGCCCGTCGGCTTCCGCTGCCCCGAGTGCGTCAAGGAGCAGAGCGTCCGCGGCTCGCGCGCCAAGGTCGTCACCCGCGGCCAGATCCGCTCGGGGTGGAGCGCCGGGGCGATGGGCGGCGCCGCGGGTCTCTCCGCGACCAAGGTCCTCATCGGCCTCAACCTCGTCATGTTCGTGATCGAGCTGCTCGTCGGGGCGACGGGCATCATGGGCGGAGGGTCGGCGCAGGCGATGCTCAACCTCGGCGGCCTCTGGCCGCGCGCCGTGCTCCAGGAGCACGAGTACTGGCGCATGATCACCTCCATGTTCCTCCAGGACGGCATCTTCCACATCCTGTTCAACATGTGGGCGCTGTGGGCCATCGGCGGCTTCATGGAGGCGGCGCTGGGGCGGGTCAAGTTCGTGCTGCTCTACTTCATCTCGGGGTTCGCCGGATCGGTGCTGGTCCTGGTCGCGGCGCCCACGGACTCGCTCGTGGTGGGCGCCTCCGGGGCGATCTTCGGCATCTTCGGCGCCCTCGCCGTGCACGCGTTCCTCAACCGCGGCCGCGACTTCCAGTCGCGGGCGCTGCTCGGCAACGTCATCTTCCTGCTCGTGATCAACCTGGTGTTCACGTTCTCCGCCGGCCGGGTGTCGTGGCAGGCGCACATCGGCGGGCTGCTGGCGGGGGCGGCGGTGATGGCCGCGATGATGCTGGGCGGCCGCAAGGACCCGCGCCGGCCGTTCGGCATGGCCGACGGGCTCGCCGTCGCCGGCATCGTCTTCTTCCTCCTCCTCGTCACCGCCTGGCAGGTCGTGACCTTCGTCGCCTGACGTGACCGCGGACGGGCCGCAACTGGTGCAGCCGGGCGCGGCGCTCGTGCCGGCGGCGGAGCTGACGGCCCGCATCGCCGGCCTGCAGGCCACCCTTGCCGCCCAGGAGCTCGACGCCGCGCTGCTGCAGCAGAACGCCGACCTGTACTACTTCGCCGGCACCGTCCAGCAGTCGATGCTGTACGTGCCGGCCGCGGGTGAGGCGACGCTGTTCGTGCGCAAGGTCGCCGAGCGCGCCCGCATGGAGTCGGCGCTCGGCGGGATCGTCGCGCTCGCCTCGCCCAAGGACCTGCCGGCGCTGCTGGCCGCGCGCTACGGCCGCCTCCCCGCGCGTCTCGGCCTCGAGCTGGACGTGCTGCCGGTGACGCACTTCCGCCGCCTCGAGAAGCTCTTGCCCGAGGCGGCGTTCGAGGACGTCGGCCGGGCCATCGTGCGGCAGCGGGCGGTCAAGTCGGCGTGGGAGATCGAGCGCATCGCGGCCGCCGCCGCCGTCGCCGACGAGGTCGCCGGACTGATCCCCGGCCTCCTCACGGATGGTCTCACCGAGGTCGAGTTCGCCGGTCGCGTGGAGGCGGAGGCGCGGCGTCTGGGGCACGAGGGCTACATCCGCATGCGCGGGTTCAACCAGGAGATGTTCTACGGGCAGCTGCTCACCGGCGTCAGCGGCTGCGTGCCCAGCTACCTGGACACGCCACTCGCCGGCACCGGCCTCAGCCCGTCGGTCGCCCAGGGCGCCGGCTTCCGCCGCATCGGCCGCGGCGAGCCGGTCGTGTTCGACTTCGTGCCGGTGCGCGACGGCTACATGGCCGACTTCACGCGCATGTACGCGCTGGGGCCGGTGGACGACGAGCTGCTCCGGGTCCACGACGCCGCCCTGCGCGTGCAGGATGCGGCGACGGCCGCGGCCCGCCCCGGCGTGCCGTGCCGTGCCGTCTGGGAGGCGGCGAAGGGAGCCGCCGCGGACGCCGGCCTGGCCGGAGGCTTCATGGGACGCGGCGCCGGCCAGGTGCGGTACGTGGGCCACGGCATCGGCGTCGAGCTCGACGAGCTGCCGGTGCTCACCGGCAGCGACCTCGAGCTCGAGGCCGGCATGGTCTTCGCGCTCGAGCCCAAGTTCGTCCTGCCGAGCGTGGGCGCCGTCGGTATCGAGAACACCTGGGCGGTCACCGGCGACGGCGTGGAGCGGCTCACGCACGCGCCGGACGTCTTCACCGTCGTGGAGTGAAGCCGCTGCCGGGCGTGGGCGCCCGGCGGCTGGACTCCGCGCGGTGGGGAAGAGTGGGCGTAGCACATCCGGACCCGAGCATGGAGGACAGGCGATGAAGCAGCTGGCGCCGGACGTCTGGGCGTACACCATCGACGCCGAGGGGTTCCCGACGACGTCGGCGGTGGTGCTCACGCCGCGCGTCGCCATCGTCGTGGACACGCTGACAGGTCCGGCCGAGGTCGCTCCTGTGGCCGAGTTCGTCGCGAGCGAGGCCGGGGTGCGGCGGGTGGTCGTCGTGAACACGCACCACCACTGGGACCACGTGTTCGGCAACGCCGCCTTCGCCGGCGAGGACATCGTCGCGCAGCGGGGGTGTCCGCGCCTCATCCAGGCTGAGCTGCAGGGAGGCGACGAGTCGCTGCGGCTGCCGCCGTCCGAGGGCGTCCCGCTGCCCAACGTCACCTTCGGGGACCGGCTCACCTACAGCGACGACGGGGGGGCGGTCCACCTGATCCACACGCCCGGCCACAGCGAGGACTCCATCGTGGTGTTCCTCAGCGGCAGCCGGCTGCTGCTCGGCGGCGACACGGTGGAGTGGCCGCTGCCCAACTTCGGCCAGCGCGACGGCCGCGACGACTGGGTGCGCACGCTGCGCCGGCTCAAGCAGTTGCCGGCCGACCTGGTCGTCCCGGCGCACGGGCCGGCGATGGGCAAGCAGATCATCGACGCCAACGAGCTCTACGTCACGGGCGTGTACGAGGCCGTGGCCGAGGCCAAGGCGGCGGGCGCCGCGCGCGGCGAGCTGGACCTGCCCGCGGGGCGCTTCCTCGCCGCCGGCGTCGCCGTCGACGACGTGTACGCCGCCGCCCACCGCGACAACCTGCTCTGGGCCTGGGACGAGGTCTGAGGGGCCGCCGCCGGCACGTCCGGGCGCTCGGCGGGGCGAGGAATTGGACATTGTCTTCTAATTGGTGTAAAAAGACATCATGAAGCTCTCCACACAGGCCGATTACGCGGTGCGCGCCGTCTACGAACTGGCGCGGCACGACCCCGGCGTGGTGCTGCACACCGGCGACATCGCCGCGGCGCAGCGCATCCCGGGGCCGCGGCTCGCCAAGGTCATCCACGACCTGGCGCGTGCCGACCTGGTGCGCACCCAGCGCGGCCACCAGGGCGGGGTCATGCTGGCGCGCCCGGCGGCCGACATCACCGTGCGCGACGTGTACGAGGCGGTGGAGGGCCCCATCCTGCTTTGCCGGTGTCGTCAGCGGGTAGAACCCTGCGGCGACGACGTGTGCGACACCCACGACTTCTGGCATGGTGTCGAGACGCTCCTCACGGAGGAGCTCCAGACGATGACGTTCGCGGCCCTGACCGACGCGCGGAGACGCGCCTGCGTCTCCAGTGGCCGCCCGCAGGCGACGGGGAGGTGACAATTCATATGGCAGAGATCAAGGAGCAGGTCGAGAAGGCCCTGGGCGACATCCGCCCGGCTCTGCAGGCCGACGGTGGCGACATCGAGCTGGTCGACGTGCTGGACGACGGCGTCGTCCAGGTACGCCTCCAGGGAGCCTGTGCGGGGTGCCCGATGTCCCAGCTCACCCTGACCAACGGCGTGGAGCGCCACCTCAAGAACGTGGTGCCCGGCGTGGAGCGGGTCGAGAACATGGGCTTCTGAGACGACGAAGACGCGAGCGGCGGGCGGCGG
>DASUMX010000031.1:0-4545 GCA_036277455.1 Thermoleophilia bacterium | reverse complement strand
CGCGACGAAGTTGAGCAGCGCGTAGTTGAGCGCCGGAGACGGGCCGAGGATGAGCCAGACGATCAGCGTGACGGTCGCGATGACGATCACGGCCGGCACGAACCAGGCGGCGATCACGTCGGCCAGCCGGGCGATGGGCGGCTTGGAGCCCTGTGCCTGCTCGACGAGGCGGATGATCTGCGCGAGGGCGGTGTCGGCGCCGACCTTGGTGGCGCGGAAGGTGAAGGAGCCGGTGGTGTTCATGGTGGCGCCGATGACCTCGTCGTCGGCGCGCTTGGTGACCGGGAGCGGCTCGCCGGTCAGCATGGACTCGTCCACCGGCGAGGAGCCGGACGTGACGACGCCGTCCACCGGCACCTTCTCGCCGGGACGCACCAGCACGGCGTCGTCCACGACGACCTCTGCGATGGGCACGTCGGTCTCGACGCCGTCGCGCAGCACCCGCGCCGTGCGCGGCTGCAGGCCGATGAGCGCCTTGATGGCCGCGCCCGTCTGCCCCTTGGCGCGCGCCTCGAGCAGCCGCCCGAGGAGGATGAGCGTGATGATGAAGGCCGAGGAGTCGAAGTACATGGGCTCGCCCAGGCCCTGGTGCTCGAAGAACGCCGGGAAGAGCACGCCGAGGACGCTGTAGAGGTACGCCGCCGAGGAGCCCAGGGCGACGAGCGTGTTCATGGTCGTGGTGCCGTGCTTCAGCGCCGACCAGGCGGTGGTGTAGAACTGCCAGCCCACCCAGAACTGCACGACGCTGGCGAGCGCCCAGAGGAAGTAGCCGTTGTGCATCCACGCCGGCAGGAACGTGAACCACTCCATCTGCATGGTGCCGGCGAAGATGATGATGCTGAGCACGAAGCCGACGGTGACCTTGAGCTTGAGCTTGCGGTAGGCGGCGGCGCGGGCCGCCTCCTCGGCGTCCGCCGCCGCTTCGATGCCCTCTGCACCCGTGCCCGGCGCCGGCTCCACGACGTCGTAGCCGGCGCCGCGCACGGCCTCGACCAGGTCCCGGTAGCTCGCCTGGCCCGGGATGTACGACACGGTCGCCTTCTCCGTGGCCAGGTTGACGTCCGCCTTGAGGACGCCGGGCGGGTTGCGCAGGGCCTTCTCCACCCGGCTCACGCAGCTCGCGCAGGTCATGCCGATGATCGGCAGCGTCTCCTGCGCGGTCACGACGCCGTAGCCGGCGCCCTCGATGACCCCGACCAGGTCGCCGGTCGAGACCTCGCCCGGGTCGAACGTCACGGTCGCCTTCTCGGTGGCGAGGTTGACGGACGCCTTGTCGACGCCGTCCGCCTTTCCGATGGCGCGCTCCACTCTCGCGACGCAGCTCGCGCAGGTCATGCCGGTGACCGGCAACTCGATGGTGGTCTCGTGGTCGCTCACACGTGCTCCCGACCGGTGTTCCAGTGGACGCGACGAGCGGCAGGTCCACTCGCCCCGGTAAGTGTTCCCGGGCTCAAACGATACGTTCCCGGACGCGGCCGATGGTACCCGCGGGGGGTATGCTGCGGCCGACGGTCCGCGCCCCGGTATGATTGCCCGCGGCACCGGCAGCGAGGAAGCGAGACACCATGGCCATCTGGGATCCGCAGCACGAGACCATCGACCGCGAGCGGCTCGAGGAGCTGCAGCTCGCCCGTCTGCGCGACATGCTCGCCAAGGTGCACGAGCGCGTCCCGTTCTCCCGGCGCCGGCTGGACGAGGCCGGGTTCGAGCCCGGCGACCTCAAGAGCCTGGGCGACCTCGCCGGGCTGCCCTTCACCGAGAAGACCGACTTTCGCGACAACTATCCCTACGGCCTGTTCGCGGTCCCGCTGAGCGAGGTCGTCGAGATCCACTCCTCGTCGGGCACCACGGGCAAGGCGGTGGTCGGCGGCTACACGAGAGCCGACCTCGAGACCTGGGCCGAGCTCGTCTGCCGTCTCGCCGTCGCCGTCGGCGCCAACGAGGGCGACGTGGCGCAGATCGCCTTCGGGTACGGCATGTTCACCGGCGGGTTCGGCTTGCACTACGGCCTGCAGAAGGCCGGCGTCGGCGTGCTGCCCATCAGCGCCGGCAACACCGCCCGCCAGATCCAGTTCATGAAGGACTTCGGGACCACGATCCTCATCGCCACGCCGTCCTACGCGCTCTACATCGGCGAGGTGCTGCAGCGGCGCGGCGTGCCGCTCGAGCAGCTGCGCCTGCGGCTGGGCATGTTCGGCGCGGAGACCTGCAGCGAGGGGATGCGCGCCCAGATCGAGAGCCGGCTGCCGATCAGGGCGACCGACAACTACGGGCTCACGGAGCTCACCGGGCCCGGCGTCGCCGGCGAGTGTGAGTGCCGCAGCGGCATGCACGTCGCCGAGGACCACTTCATCGCCGAGTGCCTCGACCCCGCGACCGGCGAGCCGGTCGCCGACGGAGAGGTCGGCGAGCTCGTGGTCACCGCCATGACGCGGGAGTGCTCGCCGGTGCTGCGCTACCGCACGCGCGACCTGACGTCGCTCACGCGCGAGCGCTGCGCCTGCGGCCGCACCACGGCGCGCATGGGCAAGGTCGTGGGCCGCACCGACGACATGTTCATCATCAGCGGCGTCAACATCTTCCCCTCGGCGATCGAGAGCGTGCTCTTCCAGATCGAGGGCGTCGAGCCCTTCTACCAGATCGTGCTGGGACGCTCGAACGGGCTGGACACGTTCGAGGTCCACGTGGAAGTCACGGACACCCTGTTCGACGGCTGGATGGACGACCTGCGCGCGTTCGAGCGCCGGGTCACCGAAGAGCTGCGCTCGGCGCTCCTCGTCCGGCCCAGGGTCAAGCTGGTCGAGCCGGGCAAGCTGGAGCGCAGCGAGGGCAAGGCTCGGCGCGTCATCGACAACCGGCCGGACTGAGCCTCGCGCCGGCGGCGCCGGCCACGGCCGCGGCGGGTGCGCCGCCGGTCCGCACGTACGTGCAGGCCGACGGCGCAAGCCCCCGCTTTGCGCCGCCGGCCAAGGTCAAGGTCGACTTGGAAGTTCCTCTCTCAGAGTCTTCCGGCCTCCTGGCCATGACATCGGGCGCCGCCGTCCGCGGGCGCATAGAACACGCGTCTAGGAGGCTCGCGCGCGTGTTGTCACCGCAGACGACGCCGGTTGTCGCTGAGCCTCGGCGCGGGCAACGGCGCCTGTAGCGACCGGCCTGTGCCTCGTTTACCATGAAGCGCGAAGATCTGGTCTTCGCCGCTGGGGCGGCCACGATGGGGGAGGGGTCACATGTCACGTGTTCTGAGAGGGCTGGTCCTGCTGACGTTCGTCCTCGCGCTGGCCGCGGGCCTGGCGGCCGTCGCCCAGGCGCGAGCGGTCGCCACGGCGAGCAAGCCCGCGTTCTCGCAGGCGCCGGTCGCCGGCGTGCCGTTCACCGCCTCGGGCGTCGTCCGGCCCAGGGCGACGGCGGTGTCCCAGACCGTCGTCAAGGTCAGGCTGTACACGCGCGCGGGCGGCCACTGGAGGGTGAAGGGGACCTACCGCGCCAAGCTGGCCGCCGGCACCTCCGGCACGAAGTACGCCCGGCGGCTCACCGTCGCCGCGGAGGGCAGGTACGCCGTCAGGGCGTTCCACTACCGCGCGGGCAAGCTCGTCGCGACGTCCGCGCTCGCCTCGTTCCAGGTGGCCCGGCGGGTCACCATCGACGCAAACGTCAACGGCTGGCTGGCGCCGGGGCTCAGAGACACGACGGCTCCCGCCGGAACGCCGCTCGACATCGTCTTCACCAAGCCCGCCGACTGGGCCACACCCGATCCGGCGAAGCTGAACGGCGCCGCGCATTTCGTCTGGGGCGGCTTCGAGAAGGTCGACGCCGACGGGCTCATCTGGCACACCGACGGCCTGCGCCCCGGCTTCTACGACTGGATGCGCGACGGGATGCCCAAGTGGGGCACCGGCTCCCTGGTCGTCACGCAGCGGATCGACGTCGACAAGAATGCACACGGCGACACGCACGCGCTCCCCTACGTGCCGGCGGACATCTCCTTCGGCGACGTCAGCTCGGCCGGCATGGGCTGCGACCGCAGCATCGCCTTCCTCACGCGCATCTTCACGCAGGCGAGCCCCGACCCCCTCATGTGGCACAGCGAGGGCCTGGTCCCCGGGCGCTACGACTGGAAGTGCTGGATGCCTGACTGCCACTACGGGACGCTGGTGGCCGACGGAGCCGCCCAGGCGGTGGCCATCGACACCGACCCCGACAACTCCGTGACGGCAGTCCCGTCCGGTACGGCGCTGGACCTGGTGTTCAGCTCGTTCAGCGGTACCGGGATGATGTGCTGGCGGACCATCTTCTTCACGACGGCGGGCGAGCTCACCAAGACCAGGGCCTACCCCGACCCGCTGACCTGGTACTCCGGCGGGCTCGCCCCCGGCAACTACGAGTGGGAGTGCTGGATGGGACCGGGCTGCCACCACGGGACCATCGCCGTCCAGTAGGAGGGACATCCTGCGCACGTATCTGAGAGCCATCCTGATGGTGGGCCTGGTGGTGACGCTGCTGGCGTGCACGGCGTCGGTGGCCAGCGCCCGCATCACCTACTTCACG
>DASUMX010000030.1:0-6599 GCA_036277455.1 Thermoleophilia bacterium | reverse complement strand
GCCGTCGAGTTCAAGGTCGTCGCCGACGCCGATCTCGACCGCGTCGTGCACGTCGCGGTCGAGGCCGCCCGCGCCACCGCCGGGGCGTCGGCAGAGGTCGAGGAGAGCTTCCCCCCGACGTGCGACGTGGTCTCGCTCGCGGGGGCCGGCGCCACGTGCGTGACCCGCCTCGGCATCAAGCACTACCGGCGGCGGCGCCTCGCCCAGGACGCCTATCTCCGCGAGCTGCAGAAGCAGTTCCTGTCCGAGGGCATCGCGCTGGGCTGAGGGCAGTTCGCGATACGAGCGACCGCCCGGTAGTCGCGGACGGAGCCTCGGCTACGGCCGGCGCTCCCCAGCCGCCCTCTCTTCCTGCGCCGGCTGCGCGATCAGAATGTAGATGCTGACCAGCAGCACCCAGGCCGGGAAGACGAGGACGACCCACCAGGACTGGGTGAAGACGAAGAGCAGGACCAGCGCGACCACGATGGTGATCAGCGCCATCCAGCGCGGCATCACGTGGGTGCGCAGCCACAGGCTCGCCTGCGAGAGCTGGAAGATGGCCGCCATGCGCACCGCGTAGACGCCCAGGATCTGAGTGACCGCCTGACGGGCGTAGGTGTACGTGGTGCTGGCCGCGAACCCTTCGGGGTCGTTCGCCGCCGCGGCGACGATCGCGCCCGCGGTCGCCGCGGCGACGAAGACCATGGCCAGGAACAGCAGACCGCTGCCGATGAACACCGTCGAGAAGAACTGATCCTCGAACCTGCCCAAGCGCTCTCTCGCCACCGCGATGAACCAGAGGAACGCGAGCCCAGCGAACGGAACGAGGGCGAGGGCGAACTTGACGAGTCCCGTGTCTTCGGTCAGCCAGGCACCCGTGTCGCTGGCGGCGTCGCCCACGGTCTGACGAAGGGCGGTCATGCTCACGGTGTACAGCACCGCGAAGATGATGCCGGCGATCGCGCCGGCGATCGGCGTCGCGGCCCGGCGCGCCACTTTCCTAGATGTGACCTCAGATGATGAAAGCTCGGTCATCTCAACCTCCAGCGGCTTGACCGCGCACGCGACAGGATGTCGGCACGCTGTGGGCGGAATGCTCAGTCGTCTGAGAGGCCATCGCGGGGCGCCTCGATTCGAACGCTCATCTTCCCGCTCCACCAGCGTGGGGCGTTCTTGGCTCAAGAGGTGACGGCTCGGGTGGCACAGCGGCGTCGCCCTTCGCCTTGGGACGCTCGCGCCACGTGCCCAGGCCCACGCTCACTTCGAGCCCTCCGAGTAGAGTCAGGTCCAGGATCCATGCCCACACCAGGAAGGCGATGCCGGTGCCGAGCACGCCGTACACGCGGTCATACGAGCCGAAGTTCGCAAGGTAGAAGCTGAAGGCCGCAGAGGCGATGAGCCAGATGGTCACACCGCAGCAGGCACCGATCAGATCGTGGAGGACGCGCCGCCTGTGGCTGTGCGGTGCGGCGCGGTAGAGCAGCAGGAAGACGGCCACGGCGACCAGGAAGAAGAACGGCCAGTCGACCGTCGTCCAGACCTGGACCGCCGTTTCTCCGATGCCCAGCAGGTCCCCCAGCCACTGGGCGAAGGGGGTCGCCAGGACAACCACCGTCGCGGCGAGGGAGAGCAGGACGGCGAGCAGCAGCGCGAGCCCGAGCCGCACGGCGAGGCCGCTGAACCAGCGCCGCGTATCGCGCTCGCCGCCGATCCCGGCCGCGGCCCACATGAACGCCGCCACGTAGCCGGAGGCAGTCCACAGCGCCATCAGGACGCCGACGCTGAGCAGCAGTGGCGTTCCGCTGCTCGCAAGGACACTGTCCAGTACGCCGCGCACGAACTCGACGGCCCACGGCGAGCCAAGCTGCGCGACGGCGTCGAGCAGCGACTGCAGCGCCTCGGGCGTGAGCCCGATCACTCCCAGGAGCGCCGTTACCACGATGAGGATCGGGAAGAGGGCCAAGACGAGGTAATACGTGAGCGCCGCGGCGTGCCGCGGGAGATCGTGCTCCTTGATCGGCCCTCCTGCAGCGGCGACTGCCGCTCGCGCGCGCGACCACCACTTCGTGCGTGACGTCGCCATCGACTCTCCTTGCGCAGCTCCTGACGGTGAGTCCGCCGGTGCTGGCGCTCCTCCTGTCTGAGGACTCACGAGGTCTTGTCACGCTCCCGGGTGCTCACCCGACAGAGTCGTTGCTGTGCCCGAGCCGGCCGGCTGCCATTGCGATGCCAGCTCGTCCAGCCGCGCCTGGAGTGGCTCTCGGCGACTCTCGGGCGCCAGAGCTGTCAGCTCGCGCAGGAGGCATTCGACGCGCCGGCGGATGCGCACTTGAGCGGCACCCGCCTCGACGATCTCGTCGACGGCGAGGGCCACGTAGTCGTCCCAGCTCGGCAGGGGGAGGAGGACGCGCGTCCTGCCGCGGGGCCCGGTGATCTCGCCGGCGTCGAGGTCGCGGTCCGCGAGCATCCGGAGCAGGTCCTCCTCGCAGTCCAGGACCTGCACGGCAGTCGTGGGGTCGTTGATCGCCGGTGACAGCGCCCGCAGGGCGATGTCGACGAGGACGCGGAACGCCATCGTCGGGTCCTGCTCGAAGGTGCGTCCTGCCCCCGTCCGGACGGCCTTCACCACCGCCGCGTCCAGCGAGGGGTCCACGGAGCCGTGGATGACGGCGACCGTCGCCCGGTGGTGCACCATCTCGCCGGTGGGGACGACGATCTCGACCGCCGCGTCGGCGCTGCGGGCCGCCGCGATGATGCGCGGGACGTCGACGTCCTGGATGATGCCGGAGCGCCCCGGCCATGCGACCTCGCGGCTCCCCTCGGGAAGGGCGCGGAGACCGCGCTGCTCTCCGTCTTGCTGCGGTGGTCCGTCGGCTTCCCGCGGCGGCTCGTCCGCGTACATGCCGTCGAGGACCTCGCGCCCTCGCTCGGTCACTTCCGCGAGTACGGAGCCGAGCTCGACGGAGCCGAAGGCGCGCATCTGCAGGTTGCGGTACACGACGATCGCCCCCATGAGCAGGGCTATCAGGACGATCGGGACGAGGCCGCTCATGCGCTCGTCGCTCGCCCCGCCGGAGGCAGACGCGAACGTCTCGCTGTAGGCGGCGGCGAAGGCGAAGACGAGCACGCCGGTGATGAAGCCGAAACCGTGCCAGATCCTCGGCGAGGTGTAGAAGAGGTTCAGGCGCGGGGTGTACGTGGTCGAGCCGAACTGCACGACGAGGAACGCCAGTGAGAAGGCGATCGCGAGGAAGCCGAGAAGGCCGGCGCCCACCGCGAACAGCATCTGAGTGGTCTCGGCGCGCGGCACCGTGAACCCCACGGGGATGCGCGGCAGGGCGAGCCCCAAGGCGATCCCGCCGGCCACGTAGGCCAGCTGGATGAGGGTAATGCGCAGGCGCCGGTGCCGGCGCAGCGTCCGCCCCAGCCGCCGCGCCGCCGGCACTCCCTCGAAGGCGTCTCCGCCCGTCTCCACGCCCACGGTTCCTCCCCTCCTAGCTGCCGGTGCCTTCGGCGACGACGAGCGATTCGAGATCGACCGCCTCTGCGGCCGGAGAATGCGACGCACCCGCGGCGTTGGGGGACTGCTTCCCACTGCCGAACAGGCCTGCGGCCTTGACCCGCGCGTAGGCGTCGAGGCCGATCTTCACGAACGGCGCCGCGAACACGCCGCCCACGGCGCCGAACAGGATGCCGCCGGCGGTGGTCGCGAACAGTACCACCAGCGGGTGCAGATCGAGGGTAGAGCCCAGGGCGAACTGCGACACCAGCGTCTGCAGGAAGCCGTTGGCGATGATGACGATGATCAGCATCGGGATCGCCATCGACAGCCCTCCGGCCCCGTAGGCGATGAGCACGGCGAACGCGCCGCTGACGATCGCGCCGAAGAACGGGATGTAGTTCATCATCCAGGCGACGATGGCCAGGGTCCCGGGCATCGGCACGCCGATGATGAGCGCCCCCACGAAGATGACCGCTGCGTTGAACAGGCCGACGAGCGTGCTCCCGAAGATGTAGCCGCGGAAGAAGCGTGCGCTGTTGGCGAAGATCGTGTAGGCCACGGACTGCGGCACAGGCGGGACGTGCCGCGAGGCCCAGGAGGCGATCTTCCTCCCCTGGATCAGCACCCACACGAGGATGTTGATGCTGATGAAGACGCCGAAGATCAACGACGCCAGGCCGCTGGCGATGCTGGCGACCGTGCCGGCGGCGCCGGTCGCCGCGAACTCGAGCACGCCCCCGATCGCCGTCTTCATCGAGTCCAGGGTCGACTGGTCGACGCTCGTGGACGCGAGCGCCTCGCTGATGGAGTCGAACGCGGCCTGCAGGTTCTCCTGGATCACGGGCAGCTGCTTCACCAGGCCGTAGAGGATGACCAGGGCGATGAAGATTCCGAGGGCGATGAGGAAGACGAGCACGAGCAGCGCGCCGAGCCAGCGCGGCAGACGGTGCTTGTGGAGCCAGTCCACCACGGGCAGGAACGTGCCCCCGAAGAGCACCGCGAAGAGCGACGCCAGCACGACCATCTGGATCGACGCCGCCGCCCAGAAGAGCGCGAGCAGCACGAGGAGCGCGCCGACGACGATCCAGCTCCAGAGCCCGACGTCCCGGGCCCACCGCGGCGCGGCGAACGCACTCGGCTCGCCGGCCGGGCCGGCGGCCTCCGTGGATTCCGCGCCGGTCGCGTTCTCGTCCGCGCCTCTCATGACCCGGGCGTCCCGGCGCCGTCCAGCGGGATGCGCGCCTCGGCCCACCACTCCGGAGGAGCCACCGCCGCCGGCGCGAACGGCGCGCGCTGCTTGCCCGGGGTCGGCGGCAACTGGTCCGGCACCTGCGCCTGGCGCGCGACCACGGCCTCCCGGGTCACGTTGAACACCGTGAGGTCCTGGGTCTGGACCACGGGGCCGTCGTAGCCGGCGCGGAGCTCCGTGAAGATCATCGGGATGATCTGCGGGTTGAGCAGCGTGTGCCACAGGCCGGCCATGCGCGGCTTGACCAGGCTGAACACCTTGGCGGCGGCCGTCGGCGAGGTGTGCGCCGCGTTCAGCGCGATGGTCGCGCGCTGGATGGAGAGGCCGGACGCGGCCGCCAGCACCGCGGCCGGCGGGAAGACCTCGTGGATGAGCAGGTCGCAGCCTTCACTGGCGCGCACCAGCGGCCAGGCGGCGCAGGTGTCGCCCGAGTAGACGAACGAGAGGCCGGCGAAGTCGAGGCGGTAGCCGACGCTGCCGCTGAGCGCGTGGACGACGGGGAACGACGTGACCGTGACGCCGTTCCGCTCGTAGACGACCCCCGTCTCGCTGAAGTCGAACTCGGTGACCTCGATGCGCATGCTGTCCGGGTTGATGGCGCCGTTCCCGGCCGCGGTGTCCCAGGCGAGCGCCTCCCGGACCCCCTCGACGAAGTGCCGGGTGCCCAGGCTGGGCTCCGTGCCGCTGGGGCCCCAGACCCTGACCGGCCCGTCGGCTCGCCCCACCTTCGAGTAGCTGCCCGAGAGGGTGATGAGGTCCGCAGTGTGGTCGGCGTGCAGGTGGCTGAAGAACACCTTGTCGAGCAGGTTGACCGGCAGCTTGAGGCTCGCGTAGTTCGCCAGCGATCCCCCGCCGAGGTCGAAGACGAGCAGGTCGTGCTCGGGGTTGCCGACCTCGACCAGGATGCTGGCCGAGGCCTGCGCGCGCGTCGTCCAGGGGTTGCCGCTGCCGAGCACGGTCACGCGCAGCTCACCGTCCTCGAGCCCCTCCTCGCCCGGCACGAACGTCTCGGCGTACTCGCGCCGCGGCGTGCCGACGACCGGCGTCAGGGTGATCGCCCTGGTGCCGCCGGCGAACGTCGGCGCCGGCAGGGATGTGAGGTCGCTGTCAGTCATCTCGTCTTCCTCCTGCATTCAGCTTCACGGGTTCTGTCTCTGCTTCGATGTGACGCACGGCGGCGTCCACCGTCGGGAACACATGGTCTTCGCCGATGGTCTCCAGCAGACCGGTGTGGCGGCCACGATCGAGGATGGGCGCGTGCACGTCGGCGAAGTACACCTGCAGACCGCCTTCGCGCAGCTGCTTCACGAGCCCCTTGACCATCTCCGTGCTGGTCACGTCGAGCTCGTCCTGGGTGCCGGCGTCAAGGACGACGGCCCGGGGCGGCGGCTCCTGGTCCGCGATCATGTCGCGCACTGCGTCTCTGACCGTCAGGGCGTTTGCGTAGTAGACCGGCGCATCGAAACGCACGATCAGGACTCCCGGCACCGGAGTGTCGTCGGGATGCCGGGCCACGTCAGAGTACGCGCCGGGCACGCCGGGCACGCGCCCGAGCGAGGAGAGACGCGCGCGGCTGGACCGGTAGACCACGAAGAGCATCGAGGCGAGCAGGCCGATGATCATGCCTCCAAGGACGTCGAACAGCAGCACGCCCCACAGCGTGATGACCCCGAACCAGACCTCGACCGGCGCCGCGCGCCGGAGCTTCACCAGCTTTCGCGCGGCGACGAGGTGCCAGAGCGCGTGGATGATCAGCGCCGCCAGCACCGCTTCGGGGAGCGGCGCGAACAGCGGCGTGAGAAACAGCAGGGTCACGATCGTCACGACCCAGGCGACCAGGTTCGCGACCTGGGTGCGGGCGCCTGC
>DASUMX010000029.1:0-9632 GCA_036277455.1 Thermoleophilia bacterium | reverse complement strand
CTCGCGCATGGACGAAGTGATCTTCGAGGAGTTCAAGGGCACCGGCAACATGGAGATCCGGCTCGACCGCAAGCTCGCCGACAAGCGCATCTTCCCGGCCATCGACATCGATGCCACCGGGACGCGCAAGGAGGAGCTGCTCATGGAGCCGGCCGAGGCCGCCGCCGTCTGGAAGCTCCGCGGCGTGCTGCACAGCCTCGATCCGGCCGCGGCCATCGAGCTGCTCATCAAGAAGATCCGCGAGACCAAGAACAACGCCGAGTTCCTCAGCGCGCTGATCAAGAACTCGCGCTGACGCCGGCGCTCAGGCCTCGCCCCAGAGCTCTTTTCTCCCGGGGGCGAAGGCCACCAACGGCCGCGGATCGCCGCACGCCACACCGGTGAACATGCTCCGGTCGCCGATGACGGCCACCGCCTCGTCCACGGCCGCGTCGCGATCGGCCACGGCGACGATCGCCCGCAGGCAGCGCGCGGTCTCGGCCGTCGCGGTCTCGAGGATCTCCGCGAACGTCGCGGTGCGCGGTTCCTCCGGCAGCGAGGGGTAGTACCAGGGGCTCCGCTCGGCGTAGAGGCCGGCGGCGGCAGGCGCCGGGGTCTCCGGGTAGATCTGGGTGCGCACGACGCCGCCCTTGTCGACCGCGGGGGCGACCATCCCGAGAAGCCGCGTCGGCAGGGAGCGCGGATCGCTCATCGTCGTGTAGACCCACTCCATCGCGCGGAAGGCCGAGCGTCCCTCCCCGGGGGTGAACGTCACGCCGTGCACGTCGCTCAGCATGCCGCTCAACAGCCTCGCGGCCGTCATCGCCTGCGCCGGCGGCAGGCGCAGGAGCCGCTGCCGGCGCAGCCAGGCGGTGTCGTCGGACCGTTCGCGGGTGAGGATGACGTCGATGGACGCCTCGAGGATCCCGTGCCGGCGGAAGGCCTCGGTCCTGGCCGGCGGATCAGCTCCGTCGGTGATGTCCCCCGTCCAGTAGAGCACCCACGGGTGGGCCCCCGCGTCCAGACACAGGTGCGCGGCGTACCCCGCGACGAAGGCGAAGGCAGCCCCGCGCTCCTCCGCCGGCGAGGCTGCGGCGCGGGTGAGCATGCTGCGGAACGCCGCGGCCATCTGGTACTGATGCGTGAGGTGGGCGAGGTTGGGGCGCCCGCGGCGACCGCGCACCAGACGCGAGTAGAAGAACACGTCCGGGCCCTGCGCGCCCACCTTGTAGGCGTCGAAGCTGCCGGCGAGGAGCGGGCCGGCGTCGGCGCGTTGCGCCGCGGCCTCCGCGACGAGATAGTGGGCGAACATGTCCGGCATCCGGTCCTCTTCTCGAGCTGTCTCGCAGGCGCGCCAGTGCGCGCCGGCGGCCTGGTCGGCACGGAGTATAGGGAGGAATGCGCCGCCTCTGCATCCGCGCCGCTGCGTGCGGCTCCCGGGCCCGCGTTTGGCTACGGGAACGATTCGATGTGGCCGCGGGGTTCGTGGTATCATCCCGCTTCGGCCCTTCGGGGCCTCCAGCCGCGTCACTACCGGGTTTGCTCAGAAGGGATCCGTTGAGATGAAGAAAGACATCCACCCGCAGTACGAAGAGGCGACCGTCCACTGCAGCTGCGGCAACACGTTCACCACGCGCAGCACCAAGAAGGACCTGCACGTCGAGCTGTGCTCGCAGTGCCACCCGTTCTACACGGGCAAGCAGAAGCTCGTGGACTCGGGCGGCCGCGTGGACCGCTTCAAGCGCCGTCTCGAGAAGAAGGCCGACGAGCCGGTCAAGCCGAAGGCGCCGAGAGCACGCGCGCCCAAGGTCGAGCTGCCGAAGCCGGAGCCGGTGGCCGTGGCCGCCGAGTCCGCCTCCGAGGCCGAGAAGACCGACGAGTCCTGACGCCGGGATGAACAGCCCCCGCAGCGACGCTATCGAGCGGGGCCCCGGAGGGTCACCGCTCCGCGCCACGCTCCGCGTCGGCCTCCTCCAGCACACGCCCGACCCCGATCGCGCCGTCGCGATCGCGGGTCGGCTCTGTTATGCGCCCGTGTCGGCGGCGGACCTCAAGCAGGAGATGAGCGGCGAGGACGTCGCCAAGCTCGTGCGCATCCTGGTCCGCAGCGGTCACCACTCCGCGCTCGAGCACGCCACGTTCAGCTTCGCCGTGGACGGCGTGAGCCGCGCCTGCACGCACCAGCTTGTCAGACATCGAGTCGCAAGTTACAACCAGCAGTCGCAGCGGTACGTCAACTTCGGGGCGGCCGACAGCTTCGTGGTGCCGCCCAGCATCTCCGCCAACGCAGAGGCGGAGGCTGTCTTCCTCCGGGCCATGGAGGACGCGCGCGTCGCCTACGACACGCTCGTGGAGCTCGGCCTCGCCGAGGGCCGCACGCGGGAGAGCGTCCAGGAGGACGCGCGCTTCGTGCTGCCCAACGCCGCCGAGACCAAGATCGTCGTCACCATGAACGCGCGCGAGCTGCGCCACTTCTTCCAGGTGCGCTGCTGCAACCGCGCGCAGTGGGAGATCCGCGACCTCGCCTGGCAGATGCGCGCGATGGTCGTCGAGCTGGCGCCCAACCTCTTCGCGCGGAGCGGCCCCGGCTGTCTGTACGGCACCTGCCCGGAGGGCAAGATGACGTGCGGCAAGCCGTACAAGGCCGACGAGGTCGACGGCCCGGAGGCCGCGCGGCGCTGAGTGCCGCACCCGCGCGGCCCGCAACTGTCATGATCCGCCGTCTCGCTCTCATCGCGCTCCTCCTGCCCGCCCTGGCCGCCAAGCGCGCCCAGGTGGGCGGGCAGGCCGTCATCGAGGGCGTCATGATGCGGGGCGTCGACTGGTGGTCGCTGGCGGTGCGCCGCCCCGACGATTCCATCGGCGTCCATCACTATCCGCTGGTCAGCCTCATGAAGCGCTACCCGGTGCTCAAGCTTCCCGTGCTGCGCGGCATGATCGCCCTGTTCGAGTCGATGGTCATCGGCATCCGCGCTCTCATGCAGTCCGCCAACGAGTCACTGGGCGAAGCGGAGGAGGAGCTCGGCAAGAAGGAGATCGCCGTCACGCTCACGATCGCCTTCGCCTTCGCCATCGGCCTCTTCTTCATCGCGCCGCTCTTCCTCACCGGGCTGATGGAGCGCTGGCTCGGAGAGGGATTCCTCTTCTGGATGGTCGAGGGCTTCGTACGCGTCGGGATCTTCCTCGTCTACCTGGCCATCGTGACCCAGATCAAGGACCTGCGCCGCGTGTTCGAGTACCACGGCGCCGAGCACATGAGCATCCACGCGCTCGAGCACGGCGAGGAGCTCACGGTCGACAACGTCGTCAAGTACGAGACCCTGCACCTGCGCTGCGGCACGTCGTTCCTGCTCATCGTGCTCGTGGTCTCGATCTTCGTCTTCGCGGCGGTCGGCCGCCCGCCGTGGTACCTGCTCATCCTCAGCCGCGTGGTCTTCGTCCCGCTCATCGCGGGCATCAGCTACGAGATCATCCGGTTCGCCGGACGACGCGAAGGCAGCAAGGCCGTCCGCATCATCATGGCGCCCGGCCTCGCGCTGCAGTGGATGACCACCAAGAAGCCCGACCGCGCCCAGGTCGAGGTGGCCATCGCCGCCCTCGAGAAGATCATCGAGCTGGAGCCGCAGGACCGACCGCCGCAGAAGGGCGTGGAGGTCATGGCGTAAGCTGGGGCCATGGCCACCATCCACGACCTGATCAGCGAGATCGAACGCTCGTACGACGAGCTCAACGCGCAGCTCGCGGACCCCGAGGTGCTCGGCGACCGCGCGCGCTACGCGGACGCCGCGCGCGCTCACGCCGAGCTCCAGCAGGTCCACGAGCTCACGGCGCAGTACCGCGAGGCGGAGCGGACGGTCGCCGACGCCGAAGGCCTCCTCGGTGACGACTCTTCCGACGCCGAGATGCGCGAGTTCGCCCAGGACGAGCTCGTCGACGGCCGCCGCCGGCTCGACGAGCTCGCCGAGGAGATCCGCGTGCGCATGCTCACGCGCGACCCCAACGACGGCAAGGACGTGATCATCGAGATCCGCGCCGGCACCGGCGGCAACGAGGCCTGCATCTTCGCCGGCGAGCTCGCGCGCATGTACACGCGCTACGCCCAGGCCCACGGGTTCGAGGTGGAGATGCTCGCCGCCAACGAGAACGACGACGGCGGGTACAAGGAGGTCACGCTCGAGGTCAAGGGCCAGGGCGCCTACTCGACGCTCAAGTACGAGGGCGGCGTGCACCGCGTGCAGCGCGTGCCGGTCACCGAGGCCGCGGGCCGCATCCACACCTCCACCGCCACCGTGGCGGTGCTGCCCGAGGCCGAGGACATCGAGGTCGACGTGCAGGCCGGCGATCTGCGCGTCGACATCTTCCGCGCTCGCGGTCCCGGCGGCCAGAGCGTGAACACCACCGACTCCGCCGTGCGCATCACGCACGTGCCGACCGGCGTCTCCGTGAGCTGCCAGGACGAGAAGAGCCAGCTCCAGAACAAGGAGAAGGCGATGCGGATCCTGCGGGCGCGGCTGTTCGAGCTCGAGCAGGCCAGGCAGGACCGGGAGCGCGGGGCCGCCCGGCGGAGCATGGTCGGCAGCGGCGACCGTTCACAGAAGATCCGCACCTACAACTTCCAGCAGAACCGCGTCAGCGACCACCGCATCGGGCTCACCAGCCACCGTCTCACCGAGGTGATGGAGGGCGATCTCGACGAGTTCACCGAGGCGCTCGCCGCGGAGGACCGGCGCAAGCAGCTGGCGGCCGCCGGCGGGGAGTGACGCGGCCCGGGAACGCGTGACGTGGCGGCGTGCCTCGGGTATACTCAGACCAGTCGCAGACCAGTCTGAGAGGTGACGATCATGACGACCGTCGGTGCCTACGAGGCGAAGACCCATCTGGCTGAACTCCTCAAGCGTGTGGAGAACGGAGAGCACATCACCATCGCGCGGCACGGTACGCCCGTCGCCGTGCTTGTGCCCGCAGGCGACTATCCCCGCAGGGATCCTGCGGCGGCCGCGGCGGCGCTCAAGGAGTTCGCGCGCGGTCGCAGCAGGGGAGACTTCGACATCCGTGCCGCGATCGAGGAAGGAAGGGCCTGAGTGGGCCTGCTCGTCCTCGACTGCTCGGTCACCATGTCCTGGCTGTTCCGCGAGGAGTTCACGCCGTTCGCCGAGCGGATCCTGGACGAGGTCACCGCGAGCCGGGCGGTCGTGCCCTCGCTCTGGCCGCTCGAAGTGGGCAGCGTCCTGCTGCAGGCGGAGAGGCGCGGCCGGGTGAGCGAGGCGGACGGCTCACGTTTCCTTGCCCTCTTGGGCGGGCTTCAGATCGACGTCGATGCCCTGCGCGGTCTCGACTTGCTGCACGACGTGGTACCGCTGGCGCGGGCGACCGGCCTCACGGCCTACGACGCGAGCTACCTGGAGCTTGCCGCGCGGTTCGGCGTGCCGCTGGCGACGCTGGACAGGCGTCTGGCTGCGGCCGCCTCGCGCGTGGGCGTGGCGCTCTGTGAGTGAGAGTGAGCTCAGTTTGACCGCGGCAGACGCTCTGAGGGAGGCGGGCCGGCGGCTGCGGGACGCAGACGTCACGCGCTCGCCGCGTCTGGACGCCGAGCTGCTGCTCGCCAAGGTGCTGGGGGTGACGCGGGCCGAGCTGTTCCGCGAGCCGGGGCGCGTGCTCGCCGCGGACGAGGCGGCTGAGTTCGAGGCGCTCCTCAGCCGCCGCCTCGTGCGCGAACCGGTGGCCTACATCCTCGGTGCGCGCGCGTTCCGCACCATCGACCTCGAGGTCACGCCGGACGTGCTCATCCCGCGGCCGGAGACGGAGACCCTCGTGGACGTCGCGCTCGAGGCGCTCGCGGCGACGCCGATCGCCGGGCCGGACCCCGAGGACGAGCCGCTGGCGCTCGACGTGGGCACCGGCTCGGGCTGCGTCGCGCTCGCGCTCGTCGCCGAAGACCCGTTCGTGCGCCTGGTGGCAACGGACGTGGACCCCGGCGCGCTCGCGGTGGCGCGGCGCAACGCGGCGCGCCTCGGCCTGGCGCGCCGCGTCGAGTTCGTGCTCTCCGACCTGTTCGCGGACGTCGGCGAGCGGCCGTTCGACCTCATCGTCTCCAACCCGCCGTACATCCCCGCCGACGAGTACGTGGCGCTGGAGCCCAACGTCCGCGACTACGAGCCGCGCCTCGCGCTGTACGGCGGCGTGGACGGGCTGGACGTGTACCGCCGGCTCGTCCCCGGCGCGGCGCTCCTGCTGCGGCCGGGCGGGACCCTGGCCCTGGAGGTCGGCGCCGGGCAGGCGGACGAGGTGGCCGGCATCGTCGAGGCCTCCGGGGCGTACGCGGCGCCGGAGCGGCGCAGCGACCTCTCCGGCGTGCCCCGGGTGGTCTTCGCGCGCCGCCGCGGCGCCAAGGGCGGCGGCTGAGGTGCGCACCGAGAAAGCCCGCTCCGTCGTCCTGAGCTCGCGTCCTCTGGGCGAGGCCGACCGTATCGTCCGCCTGTTCACGCGAGAGCTCGGCCGCGTCGACGCGGTGGTCAAGGGCGTGCGCAAGACCACGTCCCGCTGGGGCGGCCGCCTGGAGCCGTTCAACGTCTGCGACCTGGTGCTGCACCCGGGGAGGTCGCTGTACACGGTCACGCAGGCGCAACTGGTGGACGTGTTCGCGCGGCTGCGCGCCGACCGCGAGGGGCTCACGGGGGCGGCGATCGTCTGCGAGGCCGCCGCCGGGCTCACCCCGGAGCACGAGCCCGAGGAGCGCGTGTTCGCGCTGCTGCGCAACACGCTGCGCGAGCTCGACCGGGGCATCTCCGGCCGCGCCGTCGACTCGCCGCTCGTGCTCGGCGCGCTCCTCAAGCTCCTGTACGAGGCCGGCTACCTGCCGGTGCTCGAGCACTGCGCGGCTTGCGGCTCGGGCGGCCGCGCGCTGGGCTTCTCGGCCGCCCGGGGCGGCCTCGTGTGCGGCGACTGCTCCGGCGAGGCAGTGCCGATCACGCCGGAGGCGATCGACGCGCTCGCGGAGGCGCTCGCCCGCCCGCTGGCCGAACTTCGCGAGCAGCCCGCCTCCGCCGCGACGGGCGAGGCGCTGCGCGACGTGCACCAGCTGTACGCGTACCACACGGGGTCACGGCTGCGCGCGCTGCGCATCGCGCGCGGCGTCTGAAGGGCCTGTTTGTTCGCTTCTGCGAGCTACTGGTAGAATCGCCGCTCCGACCGAAAGGATCCGTGACCGACCTCGCCCCGACTGCAGCCGCATCGTCCGTGACCACGCCCACGTTCCAGCAGATCATCGGCCGCCTGCAGGCCTTCTGGGAGGGGCAGGGCTGCGTGGTCGTGCAGCCGTATCACACCGAGGTCGGCGCCGGCACCTTCAATCCCGCGACGTTCCTGCGCTGCCTGGACGCCCGTCCCTGGCGCGCGGCCTACGTGGAACCTTCCATGCGCCCCGCCGACGGGCGCTACGGCGAGAACCCCTACCGGCTCGGCCACTACTACCAGTACCAGGTGGTCATCAAGCCGTCGCCGGCGGACATCCAGGACGTCTACCTGCGCTCTCTCGAGGCGCTCGGTATCGTGCTCGCCGATCACGACGTGCGCTTCGTCGAGGACAACTGGGAGGGTCCCACGCTCGGCGCCTGGGGCCAGGGCTGGGAGGTCTGGGTCGACGGCATGGAGGCCACCCAGTTCACGTACTTCCAGCAGCTCGGCGGCTTCGACCTCGACCCCATCACCATCGAGATCACCTACGGCCTCGAACGCCTCGCCATGTACCTGCAGGGAGTGGACAGCGTCTACGACCTCGTGTGGTCGCGCTGGGAGGAGGACGGCGCCACGCACGTCGTCACCTACGGCGACGTGTACCAGGAGAACGAGCGCGAGTTCAGCCGCTACAGCTTCGAGGTGGCGGACACCGAGATGCTGTACCGCCACTTCCGCGAGCACGAGGCCGAGGCGCTGCGCGCCATCGAGGCGCGCCTGCCCATCCCCGCCTACGACCACGTGCTCAAGTGCAGCCACGCGTTCAACATGCTCGACGCGCGCGGCGTGATCAGCGTCACCGACCGCACGGCGCACATCGCCCGCGTGCGCGACCTCGCGCGCCGGGTCGCCGGCCTGTACCTGGAGGTCGTCGGCGACGGGCGCGAGGCGCCTTCCGACGGCGAGGCGGACGGATGAACAGCGAGCACAGCCAGGCTGTCGAGCCGGGCGACGAGGGGACGCCGCTCAGCACGCTGCTCGTCGAGATCGGCACCGAAGAGCTGCCGTACAAGGTCTGCGAGTCCGTGATCCGGCAGCTCGAGGGCACGCCGGAGCAGCCCGGCCTCGCGCTGTCGCTGCTCGGCGAGCAGCGGCTGCTGGGGGACGGCGCGGCGGCCAGGGTCCTGGTGTCGCCGCGGCGCATCGCCGTCCTGGTCGACGGCGTGCCGGGAGAGCAGCTCGCCCAGGTGCAGAAGTTCCGCGGCCCCAAGGCCGCGATCGCGTTCGCCGACGACGGCACGCTCACCAAGGCCGGCGCGGGGTTCGCACGCTCCAAGGGCGCGGCGGCGGAGGATGTGCGCCGTGAGGTGAGTGACGGGACCGAGTTCGCCGTCGTCAGCGTGGAGGCCGAGCGCCGCGCCGCGCGCGACGTCGTGCCCGAGCTGGTCGCGCGCCTCGTCACCGGCCTGCAGATCCCGCGCGGCATGCGCTGGGGCGCGAGGCCGGCGGACGCGAGCGAGTACCTGCGCTTCTCGCGTCCCATCCGCTGGCTGGTGGCCAAGCTCGGCGACGAGACGCTGAGCGGGTCCTTCTACGGCCTCCCGCTCGGCGACCTCTCGCAGGGTCACCGCGTGCTCGGCGCGCCGGTGGCGGTCGCGCGCGCCGAAGAGTACGAAAGCCTGCTCGAGGCCGAGAAGGTCGTCGTCTCACAGGCCGAGCGCCGCCGCCGCATCACGGAGGGGCTCGACGCCGCCGCCGAGGAGCTCGGCGGCGCGTGGTCAGACCCCGGCGGCGTGCTCGCCGAGGCGGTCTTCCTGGCCGAGTGGCCGAGCGTCGCCCGCGGCGCCTTCGACGAGCGCCACCTGCGGCTGCCCGACGAGGTGCTGGTGACGGCCATGCAGAGCCACCAGCGGTACTTCCCGGTGCGCGATCGCGCCGGCGATCTGTTGCCGGCCTTCCTCTACGTCTCCAACGGCGACCCGGCGGCGGCGCCGCTGGTCACGCGCGGCAACGAGCGCGTGCTCGACGGCCGTCTCGCGGACGCCGAGTTCGCCTACGACCGCGACCTCGCCGAGGGGCTGCCGGCCATGGCCGGCCGCCTCGGCGCCGTCGTGTTCCACGAGAAGCTCGGGTCGCTCGCCGACAAGGCAAACCGGATCGGCGGCCTGGCCGCGGCGCTGTCCGCCGGCGCCGGCGCCGGCCCCGGAGGCAACGGCTCCGGCGACTCCCTCGCGGAGGCCCTGAGGACGGCCGCGCGCCTGGCGAAGGCCGACCTGGTCAGCCAGACGGTCATCGAGTTCCCCGTGCTGCAGGGCGTCATGGGCGGGCTCTACGCCGAGGCCGGCGGCCTCGGCGACGCTGTGGCCCGCGCCGTCGGCGAGCACTACCGGCCGCTCTCCGCGACGGCCCCGCTGCCCGGCACCCTCGCCGGCGCGCTGCTCGCCGTCGCCGACAAGCTCGACAACATCGCCGGCGCCTGG
>DASUMX010000028.1:0-2033 GCA_036277455.1 Thermoleophilia bacterium | reverse complement strand
CGCGAAGCTGAAGCCGCATCTGGTCGGCTCGGCGCCGGAGGAGAAGCTCGGCGTCATCGTGATCGGGACCGTCCAGGGCGACATCCACGACATCGGCAAGGACATCGTCGCGACGATGCTCGACATCGCCGGGTTCGACGTGGTCGACCTCGGCGTGGACGTCAAGGTCGCCAGGTTCGTCGCCACGGCGCGGGAGAAGGGCGCGCGGATCATCGCCATGAGCTGCCTGCTCACCAGCGCCATCGACGCGATGAAGAGCGTGGTCGCGGCGGCGGGCGAAGCCGGCATCCGCGGCGACGTCAAGCTGATGATCGGCGGCGCGCCCATCACCGGGCAGGTCGTCGCCTACACCGGCGCGGACGGCTTCGGCAAGGACGCCGTGGAAGCCGTCGAGCTCGCCAAGCAGTGGATCGGGGGTGCGTGATGGCGTTCGCCGAGAACTGGGACAAGCTGACCCCCGAGGAGCGCTTCGAGAAGCGGTTCGAGGTGTGGCAGAACCCCGACATCGAGTTCGCCTCCGACGCCGTCAAGGCGGAGTACCAGGAGCGCGTGCAGATGTTCAAGGACGCGGTGCAGCTCAAGAAGCCGTCGCGCCCGCCCATCGCCCCCTGGATCGCCCTGTTCCCGGGCCTCGACGCGGGTCTCACCGCCAAGGAGACGTACTACGACTTCGACAAGCTGCACGACGCCTGGACGCGTTTCCACGAGATCTACCGGCCGGACGTGCTCGCCTTCACCATCAACATCGCCCCGGTCAAGGTGTACGACGCCCTCGACTACAAGCTCTACGACTGGCCCGGCCACGGCGTCGACGAGGACTCGGGCTACCAGTACAACGAGGCCGAGTACATGGCCGCCGACGAGTACGACAAGCTCATCGCCGACCCCTCCAACTACTGGCAGCGCTTCTACCTGCCGCGCGTGATCGGCGCGATGGAGCCGTGGGCCACGCTCGACCCCTTCACCGACCTGGTCGAGGGTCCGATGGTCGGCCCGTTCTTCATCCCCTTCGGCACGCCGCCCGTGCAGGACATGCTGAAGAAGATGATGGCGGCCGGCAACGCGGCGCTGGAGTGGGTCCAGGCGATGACGAAGATGGACCAGGACTCCATGGCCAGGTTCGGCATCCCCGGCTTCGCCGGCGGCGCCACCAAGGCCCCCTACGACATCCTCGGCGACACCATGCGCGGCACTCGCGGGCTGATGCTCGACAAGTTCCGCCAGCCGGACAAGGTGCTCGAGGCCTGTGAGCGGCTCGTGCCGCTGGCGATCGACTGGGGCGTACGCCCGTGCGACATCAACAAGCACCCCTTCGTGTTCATCCCGCTGCACAAGGGCGCCGACGGGTTCCTCAGCGACGAGGACTTCCGCACGTTCTACTGGCCGAGCTTCAAGAAGGTCCTGCTCGGCCTCATCGATCAGGGCATCGTGCCGCTCTGCTTCGCCGAAGGCGGCTACAACGACCGTCTCGAGGCCATCCACGACCCGGAGATCCCCGCCGGCAAGATGATCTGGATGTTCGACGCCACCAACATGCAGGAGGCCAGGAAGCACCTCGGCGGCTACCAGTGCATCGGCGGCAACGTGCCGGGCGCCCTGCTCACCACCGGCACGGTGCAGGACATGGACGACTACGTGCGCCAGCTCATGGAGGACGTCGCCGGCGACGGCGGGTTCATCCTCGGCTCGGGCATCGTCATCGACGCGGCGAAGCCCGAGTGCGTCAAGGCCATGATCGACGCCGGCAGGAAGTACGGCGTGCAGGCGTGACATCCGCGCGGCGGTGACGGGCGGGCGCCCGTGACGATCGCGCAGCGAGTCTGAGCGCGCTCAGACCGCAGAAGCGAAGACGGCGGCGGGGGCCCGCCCAGGCCCCCGCCGCCGTTCGTTTTCGGGGAGTGGGGAGGAGGCTCAGCCGCGCCAGACGGTCTCGGCGTCGCCGGCGCGCGACCAGGCGCCGGTCACGATCGTCGCCAGCGCCACTTCGTCCACGCCGAAGACGATGACGTTGACGGTGAGGACGGCGTCTCCGG
>DASUMX010000027.1:0-2636 GCA_036277455.1 Thermoleophilia bacterium | reverse complement strand
GCGTCCGGGCTCTCGTCGATGATCGAGACGTCGAACCCCTGGGTCACCAGGTCACGGGCCAGGCCCGACCCCACACGGCCGCAGCCGGCGATCACGACATGCATTGCAGTCTCCTCACTCCTTGGTGCTTGGGCCGGCCTTGAGGTCGCCGGAGGCGACAGGACCGGTCGGCCCCCGCTGCTCGAGCCCGTCCATGACGCTCGAGCCCTCCGTAGGATAGTCCCTCGGGACGAGATTGAGGAGCACCTCGCACGGCGCGTGGTCGAGCACGTAGTCCGTGGTCCTCCCGAAGGTCAGGTTGCCGATGCGCCGCTTGCGCGTCGTGCCGAGCACGACCACCTCGCTGCGGCGCATGTCCGCCTCCTCGACGATCGCCCGCCCGGCCTGGCGCGCCGTGACCACGTGCGGGGTGAACTTGACCTTGAACTGCGAGGCGATGAGCGCCGCCGCCTTCATGACCTTGTCGGCCTTGGCGCGCTCGCTGACGAGGCTGGCGTCGAGCGGCAGGTTGAGCGGCACCTCGATCACGTACAGGCCGTCGATGGCCGACTTCTTCTCCGTCGCCAGCTGGCAGGCGAGCACCATCATCTCGTCGCTGATGCGCGAGCCCGTGACGGGCACGAGGATCTGGTGGTAGTCGATGTCGGCCTGCATGCTCACGGGCACGACGACCTTGTCGAGCGTCTTGGTGAGCGAGTAGCCCTTGGCCTTGCGGTAGGCCACGTACATGAGGAGGCCGACGCCCATCCAGATGAAGCCGATGGTGCGGCCGAAGGGATGCGTCGCCACGACGACGCACCAGACCGTGAACGTGCCGAGCCCGCCGATGACCGCGAGCACCGGGATCGACATCCTGCCGATGTCGATGTTGAGCGGCGTGCGGAACGGACGCGGGGTGTCCGGCTCGGTGTGCCGCAGCCAGATGACGGAGATGTGCGCCACCGTGAACGAGATCATGGCGCCGAACGCGTACAGGTCGGCGAGGAGGCTGATGGTCTCGCCCGGCAGCAGCAGAAGGACGCACGCCACGGTCCCGAAGGCGATGATGGCGATGTACGGGGTGAGCCGCTTGGGGTGCACGCGACCGAGGATCGGCGGCACCTGGCGGTGCTGCCCGAGCGAGTACGCCAGCCGCGAGACGCCGATGAGCCCCGCGTTGGTGGCGATCAGGAGGATCGTGGCGGCGAGGATGCCGACCCACGGCATGAGGATCGCCTTGAGCCAGCCGAGGTCGTCGGGCAGAAAGCGCACGATGCCGACGACCGGGTCCTCCTTGTACACGCTGCCCAGGATGGTGCCGTACACCCTGGTGTACGTCTGTCCGCCCTGGGTGAACGTCTCCTCGGCGGGGTCCTGCGCCGGGATGACCCACCTGCCGCCCTCCTCCTCGGCCGGCACGTAGATGTCGTTGCCGGCGTTGCCCGGCGGGGGGGCGCCCTTGAAGACGAAGGGACCGTTGGGCTCGTCCGCGCTCTTGGCCACGACCTCGACCGGCACCGTCTGACCGGTCGTGGCGTCCACGGGAAGCACGTTGGGTTTGACCGGCATGGCCGAGAGCGCAGTCATGGAGATGCCGAGGTACACCACGAGCACGGCTATCAGCACGAGGTTGATGGCGCGGGGCACGTCGCGGTCCGGGTTGGCGGCCTCCTCGGACATGTTCGAGACGGTCTCGATGCCGGTGTAGGCGATGGTGCCGATGGAGATGCCGTAGATGAGGTGCGACCAGGTGGGCGCGACGCCGAGCTGCACCTGCTCGATCAACAGCTTCGGCTCGAGCAGCAGCACCACGCCCATGACCATGAGGAGGATCTGCGTGCCCAGATCGAGCAGCGCGAGGACGATGTTGAGGCGCGCGGCCTCCTTGATGCCCACCACGTTGATGCCCACCAGGGCGATGATGGTGACGATGCCGCCGATGGAGTTGTACGGCTGCGTCTTGAGCGCCGGCCAGAAGACGGCGAGGTAGTTGGGCACGAAGTAGGCGCTGATGGCGACGGTGACGATGTAGTCCAGCATCAGCGCCCAGCCGGCGCCGAAGCTGACGAACTCGTTGAAGGCGCGGCGGCCGAAGCTGGACGAGCCGCCGGCCTCGGGCACCATGGCCGTCGCCTCGGCGTAGGACCAGGCCGTGGTGCAGAACAGCAGGCCGGTCAGCAGGAAGACGACAGGGGTGACGCCCAGCGCCCAGAGCGCGACGAGCCCGAGCGCGTAGTAGATGGAGGAGCCTACGTTGCCGTAGGCGGTGCTGAAGAGCGCGGGAACGCCGAGGACCTTCTGCAGGCTCTCGCCCTCGCGATGCTTTCTGCGCGCCACGCTCCCCCGCCCTCTTCCGCTACCTCATCGTCCACCAGCGCAGCCCGGCGTAGACGAGCAGCAGCACGCCGGCGATGAGCTGGATGGAGAGCGGCCAGACGCCGCCCCAGGCACCGCGGACGATCAGCAGGACGCCGAGGACGGCGGTGACGACGAGGATGATCTGTCTGGTTCTCAGCATGTCAGCAGGAAGCCGGCCCGCCGTAGGCGAGCCGGCTTCTGGAAACTCAATGTACACCCGCCCGCACCTTCCGACAAACGCAGGAGTCGGTCACTCCGTCTTAAGGCGGAGACCGAGCGGGTGAGAGCGCCGGCGGGCG
>DASUMX010000026.1:0-3693 GCA_036277455.1 Thermoleophilia bacterium | reverse complement strand
GGTGCAGCGCGGCCACCACTACTGCATCGTGGACGAGGTCGACTCGATCCTCATCGACGAGGCGCGCACCCCGCTCATCATCAGCGGCGCGCCGGAGACCGCCGCCGACACGTACCGCCAGTTCGCGCGCGTCGTCCCGCGGCTCATCCCCGGCGAGGACTACGAGGTGGACGAGAAGCAGCGCACCGTTGCCGTCACCGAGAGCGGCGTCGCCAAGGTCGAGCGCGCCCTCGACATCGACAACCTCTACAAGGACTCCAACGGCGCCCTGGTCAACCACTTCATCCAGGCGCTGCGGGCGCAGGCCCTCTACCAGAAGGACGTCGAGTACGTCGTCCAGAACGGCGAGGTGCTCATCGTCGACGAGTTCACGGGCCGCATCCTCGAGGGCAGGCGGTACTCAGAGGGCCTGCACCAGGCCATCGAGGCCAAGGAGAAGGTGCCGATCCGCGAGGAGAACCAGACGCTCGCGACGATCACCCTGCAGAACTACTTCCGCATGTACGACGTGCTGGCGGGCATGACCGGTACCGCCAAGACCGAGGAAGACGAGTTCCGCCAGATCTACCAGCTCGAGGTCGTGCAGATCCCGACCAACAGCCCGATGGTGCGCCTGGACGAGAACGACTACATCTTCACGACCGAGAAGGAGAAGTACGCGGCCGTCGTCGAGGACGTCGTGCAGCGCTACGAGAAGGGCCAGCCGGTGCTCGTCGGCACCGTGTCCGTCGAGGTCAGCGAGATGCTCTCGCGCCTGCTCGAGCGCCACGGCGTCGAGCACAACGTGCTCAACGCCAAGCAGCACGAGCGCGAGGCGCACATCATCGAGAACGCCGGCCAGAAGGGCGCGATCACGATCGCCACCAACATGGCCGGCCGCGGCGTCGACATCAAGCTCGGCGAGGGCGTGATCGAGGCCGGCGGCCTGTACGTGCTCGGCACCGAGCGCCACGAGAGCCGCCGCATCGACAACCAGCTCCGCGGCCGGTCCGGCCGCCAGGGCGACCCCGGCGAGAGCCGGTTCTATCTCTCCGCCGAGGACGAGCTCATCCGCCTGTTCGCCGGCGACCGCATGTTCAAGATCCTCAGCCGGCTCGGGCCGTCGGAAGGCCAGCCGATCGAGGCGAAGATGCTGAGCAACGTGGTCGAGAAGGCGCAGGTCAAGGTCGAGGAGCTCAACTTCATGCGCCGCAAGAACGTCCTCAAGTACGACGAGGTCATGAACGAGCAGCGGCGCGTCATCTACGACCAGCGCCAGCGCATCCTCATGGGCGAGGACTTCGGCGAGCAGGTGCGCGAGATGGTGGCGGAACTCGTCGAGGCGACGGTGCGCGGCGCCATCGAGGGCGAGCAGTACTCCGAGGACTGGGACCTCGATTCCCTGATCATCGGGCTCAAGCAGCTCTACAACCCCGTGCTCAAGAAGACCGACATCGACCTGGACGGCGCGACCGTCGAGGAGGTCGTCGATCTCGCGGTGGACGACGCGCTCGGCCAGTACGACGAGCGCGAGCGCCTCATCGGCGCCGACCCGATGCGCAGCGTGGAGCGCGCCGTCATGCTCCAGGTCATCGACGGCCGCTGGAAGGACCACCTCCTCGACATGGACTACCTGCAGGAGGGCATCCACCTGCGGGCGCTGGGGCAGAGGGACCCGCTCGTCGAGTACAAGGGCGAGGGCTTCGACCTCTTCAACGACATGCTCGAGAGCGTGAAGATGAGCACGGTCACGACGCTCATGAAGAACTCGCCCGAGGACCTCGCGATGTTCACCGCCATCACACTCGACGAGCCGGTGCGGGCGCTCAACTACACGAGCGGCGACGACCTCATCAACCAGACGTCGTTCACCGGCGCGGCGATGGCCGCCGGCGATCTCCCTGAGGCGGACGACGGCCTGGCCGACCGGCCGCTGCCCAACGTGGCCGCCGGCGGCGGCGGCCGCGGATCCGCCACGGCCACGCAGCCCGTGCAGGTGCAGCAGCGGGTCGTGTACGACAAGGTCGGGCGCAACGACCCGTGCCCGTGCGGGAGCGGCAAGAAGTACAAGAAGTGCCATGGCGCCTGAGTGCGCCCGCCGTTCCCGCGGCGTCGGGCTGAAGCGCCGCGGCGATTCGGGTACACTACCTCGGTCATGAGTCCCACCGCCTCAGAAGCACTCGTTCACCTGGATGAGCTCCGCGAGCGGCTGAAGGAAGCCTCAGGGCGCCTCGGCTGGCTGCGGAGCTATCTTTGACCCCCCCAGGCTGACAGAGCAGATCGAGGCGCTCGAGGAGCGCATGCGCGCCCCCGACTTCTGGGACGACCAGGAGCACGCCTCCAAGGTCTCCGCCGAGTACAGCCGCGCCAAGCGCCGGCTCGAGGATTTCGCCGCGCTCGAAGCCCGGTTCGCCGACCTCGAGACCACCGAAGAGCTCGTGCGTGAGGAGCTGTCCGGCGACGCCGTCGACGAGGAGCTCCTGCAGGAGCTCGTGAGCGGCGTCGCCGCCCTCGAGGCCGATCTGCAGCGCGGCGAGGAGCTCCGCTTCTTCAGCGGCAAGTACGACGAGGGCGGCGCGATCCTCACCATCCACCCGGGCGCCGGCGGCACCGAGTCGCAGGACTGGGCCGAGATGCTGCTGCGCATGTACCTGCGCTGGTTCGAGCGCCGCGGCTTCAAGGTCGAGGTCAACGACCTGCAGGACGGTGACGAGGCGGGGCTCAAGAGCGCCACGCTCACCGTCGAGGGCGAGAACGTGTACGGGCTCCTGCAGGCCGAGCGCGGCGTCCATCGGCTCGTGCGCCTGAGTCCCTTCGACTCCGCCAACCGCCGCCACACCAGCTTCGTCTCCGTCGACGCCTCGCCGCTCGTGAGCGACGACGTCGACGTCGAGATCGACGAGGACGACCTCCGTATCGACACCTACCGGTCGAGCGGCGCCGGCGGCCAGCACGTCAACAAGACGAGCTCCGCCATCCGCATCACGCACATCCCGACCAACATCGTCGTGCAGTGCCAGAACGAGCGCTCCCAGCTGCAGAACAAGACCGTGGCCATGCACATGCTCAAGTCGAAGCTGGTCGAGCTCGAGGAGCGCAAGCGGGCGGAGGAGCTGGCGCGCGAGCGCGGCGAGGTGCTCAACGTGGACTTCGGCAGCCAGATCCGCAGCTACGTGCTGCACCCCTACCAGATGGTGAAGGACACGCGCACCGGCCACGAGGTCGGTAACGCGCAGAGCGTGCTCGACGGCGATCTCGACGGCTTCGTGCACGCGTACCTGGTCTGGCGCGCCGGCGGCAGCGAAGCGCGCAAGTAGCTCCCTCGAGGTGGACGCCGGCTCCGAAACTCCCTCCGAGCTGCGCGGCGCCCTCGTGACCCTGCGGCCCGTCGCGCCCGCCGACCTGCCGGCGCTGCTGGACATCCTCGACGAGCCCGAGGTCGCGCGCTGGTGGCGGCGGGCCGAGTGGGAGCGCGTCGACGAGGTCGGCGCGGTCACGCTCACCATCCTGCTGCCGGACGCCACGGTGGCCGGCTGCATCCAGTACTCGGAGGAGACCGACCCCGACTACTTCTCGGCGGCCGTGGACATCTTCGTCGGCACGGCCGCCCAGGGCCGCGGGGTCGGTCCGGACGCCATGCGCACGCTCGCGGCTTGGCTCGTGGACGCGCGCGGGCACCACCGCCTCACGGTCGACCCGGCGCTCGAGAACGCG
>DASUMX010000025.1:0-2113 GCA_036277455.1 Thermoleophilia bacterium | reverse complement strand
TGATCTTCGCCGAGGTAGGGCAGGACGTGCACCTCGCCGGCGGCGACTTCGAGGAGGCCGTCCACGAGGGCGTGCGGCAGGGGTACGGCGACGGCTACCTGCGCAAGTCCGTCGCGGAGGAGCCGGGGCACGCGCGGCGGAACACCAGAGACAACACGCCGGCCATCATCCACACCAGCATCGTCCCGGGCGACTGGGTCACCCTGACGATGATGGCCAAGGGCGGCGGCGCCGAGAACATGAGCTCGCTGAACATGCTCAAGCCGGCGCGGGGCTGGACGGGCATAGTCGACGCCGTCGTCGAGACGGTGAGCCGCGCCGGCTCCAACCCGTGCCCGCCCGTGATCATCGGCGTCGGCATGGGCGGCACCATCGAGAAGGTCACGCTGCTCGCCAAGAAGGCGCTGCTGCGTGACGTCGGGAGCACACATCCCGACCCGCGCATCGCGGCGATGGAGGACGAGCTGCTCGAGAAGATCAACGCGCTCGGCATCGGCCCGCAGGGACTAGGCGGCCGCACCACCGCGCTCGATGTGTTCATCGAGGAGATGCCGTGCCACATCGCCAGCATGCCGATGGCCGTCAACGTCCAGTGTCACGCCCAGCGGCACAAGACCGTCACGCTCTGAAGGGAGGGGACCATGGCTGCGAAGAAGATCACGACTCCCCTCGCCGACGAGGTCGTGAAGGATCTGCGCGCCGGTGACGCCGTGGAGATCACCGGCGTGGTCTACCAGGCGCGCGACGCGGCGCACAAGCGGCTCGTCGCGCTCATCGAGGCCGGCGAGGAGCTCCCCTTTGACCTCGCCGGCGCCGTCGTCTACTACATGGGGCCGAGCCCGGCCAAGCCCGGCAACGTGATCGGCTCGGCCGGGCCTACCACCAGCGGCCGCATGGACGCCTACGCGCCGCTGCTCATGCGGCACGGCCTCAAGGGCATGATCGGCAAGGGGCTGCGCACGGCCGAAGTCAAGCAGGCCATGCAGGACGAGGGCGCCGTCTACTTCGCCGCGACCGGCGGCGCCGGCGCCCTGCTCGCCAAGCGCATCGTCGGCAACGAGGTGATCGCCTACCCCGAGCTGGGCGCCGAGGCGATCGCCCGGCTCGAGGTCGTGGATTTCCCGGCGATCGTCGTCATGGACTGCCACGGCGGCGACCTGTACGCGGAGGGTCGCGCGGAGTACGCGCGCGAGGCCTGAGGCGACGCGCGCGCGCCGCGGAGCTCGGGGCCTCGGGCGCGAGGGTGCTCGCGCGCCGGCTCAGCCGCCGGGGCGCAGTCAGACTCATCCCATGACTCGCTCCTCCTCAGAACCTCATATCGCCGGCCCGACCCGATTTCCCGGCTCACCCCAGCGTGTTGCAGAATGCAACCACGCCGGGTACGTTGGGAGGGAAGGGAGGTCCGGAATGGCCACACTCCACGTGCGCAACGTGCCGGACGAGCTGTACGCGAAGCTGAAGGCGCTGGCTGAGGAAGATCACAGGTCGCTCTCGTCCGAGGTCGTCTGGCTCCTCGGAGAGGCAGCGGTAGCCGGCTCTCGACGACGGCGTATGAGGACGGCGCTGGATGCCCTCCACCAGATCGCGCTCGAGAACGGGCCGCAACCCGCAGGGACGGCTGCGCGGCTGATTCGAGAGGTCAGGGACGAGGAGTCGTGAGGCGTGCCAAAGGCGTCGTCGTCGATGCCAGCGTGGCGCTGACGGCCGTCCTGCTTGAGCCGCTGCACTCACAGTCTCTGGCGGTCCTGGACCAGTCGGCTGCGCCCGGATCAAGGGGTCTCTGCCCGGACGTGTTCGACACGGAGTGCGCGGCAGGGATCGTCAAGGCCGTCCGCCAGGGACGCCTTGACGCGGACCTCATCGAGCGCACTTGGTCGAGCATTGCAGGCTTGCCCTTGGATCGACATCCCACTCTGGAGATCGGCGCCGACGCGCTGCAAGTCGCGCTCGATCACGGCATCTCGGCCTACGATGCCATGTACGTAGCGCTGTCTCTGTCGACGGGTCTGCCTCTGGTGACGGCCGACAACCGGCTTGTGCGGATGCTCTCCGGCACGGGCTGCGAGGTCATTCCTCTGGATGAGATCACCGTGACGTGATTCCGCCTCCGGAA
>DASUMX010000024.1:0-9206 GCA_036277455.1 Thermoleophilia bacterium | reverse complement strand
GGCGGGCCCTCCAGAGCAGGGCGGCCCCGGCCTGGGCGTCGGTCGCCGGCGGCTGCCGTCTCGACCGGGACACGCTACGCTCCGCACGCGAGGCGGGGTTCGTCGTCGTGAGCGCGCGTACGCACGTCGCCGGCTGGGTGGTCGAGGCCAGTCTTCGCGCTCCCTCGACCGGCGCTTGAGGCGACCCTCAAGCAGCCGCTGAACGTCGTCTCATGCACTGGGTGGACGCGCCTCGCGCACTGCATGAGCAGGCCTTCGACCAGAACATGAGTGTCGCCCGATCCCCGAGCCTGCAGGGTGGCGCATCGCGCCCGTGAGGGGGCTCGCCGGGCGCGCCGGCGCGCCTTCTGGGAGAGGTCTCTGGCAGGCGCTATGGGTTGCAGAACGCCGTTGCATTTGGTTGAGTTCGGTCCCGAACGAACAACGAGGCGTCCGACGCGCCGCCCACATCCCGTTCGCCCCTTCTTCACTCACACCCCCTTCTGCGGCGTTCGCATGCGGGCCTTGCGCGTCCCATCGCCGAACGCCCCTCCGCACAGGCCGGGAAGCCGCTGCGCCGGGGGAGACCACGTCGAAAGGACGTTGTGAGTCGCAGCAAGAGCTGGATCGCCGTCGTCGCGATCACCGTTGCCGTCGCCGCCCTGGCCGCCGTAGCCCTCCCTCAGAAGGCCGCGGCCACCAGCCTCAAGAGCAGGCTGATCTCCGCGAAGCGCGTCCTGCGCGCGCACAACCATCGGCTCACGGCCGCCGAGGCCGCCCTGGCCGCCGCCGCAGCAGGCACCAGCCTCGCCCTCGTGGACCCCGTCGTCACCCCGGCGCCGACGGCGCTGCCGACGCCTGACGCCTCGCCGACGCCTGACATCACGCCGACGCCGGACATCACGCCGACGCCGGAGGCCACGCCGACGCCGGAGGCCACGCCGACGGCGGACATGACCCCCGCACCGGTCGCCACACCCGTCACCGTTGCCGCGACCCCCACGGTCGAGGAGCTCAGGGCGCGGGTCGCGAAGGCCCGCCGCGCCGTGCGCATCTGGAAGCTGCGCGTGCACCGTCTCTCCAAGCAGTATCGCTTCCGGTTGAGGATGGCCGAGTGGGAGCGCCGCGGGCAGTGGATGCCGATCATCAGGGTCGCCGCTGCGAGGTATCACGTCAGTGCCGGCGGCATGTACCGCATGATGATGCGCGAGTCCGGCGGCCGGCGCTTCGCCGGTTCGAGCAGCGCGTTCAAGGGCCTGTTCCAGTACTACACCGGCACCTGGGCGGCCGGCTGGAACCCTTACCGCCACGACAGCATCTACGACGGCAGCTCGCAGATATTCGCCACCGCCTACGCCATCAGCAGGGGCATGGGCCGGCAGATGTGGACGACCACCTTCGCCTCGCAGTACTGACGGCGTGAAGCCGGGGCGCCGCCGCCAAAGGTGCGCGCGGCACGCCGGATGCGTCAGAATGGGTGTCTGCAAGCCTCCCGTGCCGGTGTGGCGGAACTGGTAGACGCGCTCGACTCAAAATCGGGTGCCCCGAAAGGGCGTGTGGGTTCGAGTCCCACCTCCGGCACCAACCCCCGCCTCGCGGGCGCGTGAGACAGCCGTCTGGTAGGATTTCATTCCCGTACTGAGGCTGCGGGCCATGACCGATTCCCTCCGCCCTGCGTTTCTCGTCGGGCGGCGTGCACGGAGAGGAGCGCGACGCATGACGGTGCGGCTCTTGGGGCTCAACTGCAGCCCCCGCGACAACAGCAACAGCAGCATCATGCTCGAGACGGCGTTCGAGAAGCTCGACGCCACCTATCCGGGCGAGTGCGAGCACAGCGTGATCAGCCTGCGCGACCTGCACGTCGAGCCGTGCAAGGCCTGCAACGTGTGCGGCAAGAAGAAGGACGGCGCCTTCATCCCCTGCGTCCGCGAGAAGGAGGACGACGTCCAGGGCGTCCTCGACGCCATGGTCGCCGCCGACGGCATCGTGGTGGCCACGCCCGTCTACTTCGGCCTGCCGTCCGACCTCTTCAGCAAGTTCATCATGCGCACGCGCCCGCTGCGCCACCAGGACTTCAAGCTGGCCAACAAGCCCGTCGGCGTGCTGGCCACCGCCGGCCGCCGCTCCGGCGGCGCCGAGACCGCCATCATCGCCACCTGGCTGCCCTTCGTGCGCAACGGCTGCCTGGTCGTGGGCAACGGTGACGGCAGTTGCCAGTTCGGCGCCTATGGATGGGCGGGCGGCCGTGGCCACATCCTCAGCGACGAGTGGGGGCTGGAGCAGGCCTTCCAGACCACGCAGCGGGTGTTCACGCTCGCCGGCCTGCTCAAGGCCGGCGCAGAGGCCACAGGCTATGTGAACTACATGAAGTTCTCGTACTCGCAGGGCACCCGCACCTGAGGCCCCTCGCCTCTCCCCGGAAGGAACCGCCATGTCCGACGCCGACACGATCCTCGAGTTCATCCGCGACGAGGCCGACCTCGAGCAGGACGAGGTCAACGCCGACACGTCGCTCTTCCGCGACCAGTTGCTCGACTCCATGAACCTCACCGCGCTCATCGCGTTCCTCGAGGAGGAGTTCGCCATCAAGGTGAGGCCCATGGACATCGTCTACGAGAACCTCGACACCGTGAACCACATGCTTGCCTACGTCGCGCGCAAGAAGGCGGGCGATGCCTGAGCAGGGCGCGGAGCACCTGCCGGCGGAGGACGCGGAGAGCCCGGAGCCGGCCAGGTCCCGCGGCCACTGGTTCTACTACGGCCTCGGGCTGAGCCTGCAGACGTTCCTCTGGTTCCTGCTGTTCCTGGCGATCACCGTCGCCGTGCTCGTGGGCGGCAAGCTCACCGAGTTCCGCTACGTCGGCTTCTGACCCCTCTCCCGGCCGCTCATGTCGCCTGAACCCCTGATGACCGACGCCGTCGCGCGTTTGCGCCGCTGGGCGGCCGAGCGCGCGGACGCCACGTTGCTGCGGACGCGCGACCGCACGTACACGTACGCGGACATGGAGGCGCGCGCGACGCGCGTCGCGGCGGCGCTGCGCGCAGCCGCCGGCCGCCGCGGCGCCCGCGTCGCGCTGGTGCTCGAGGAGTACGACCAGTTCTTCGTGTGCATGCTCGGCGCATGGCTGGCCGGACAGGTGGTCGTGCCGCTCAACACGAGCCTCCCGCAGCACGACATCGACTGGCTGCTCGGCAAGGCGCGGCCGGACGTGATCGTGCTCCCCGACGACACGGCCTGCCCGACCGCGGAGGACGGCCCGGTGCGTCTCGTGGTCGGCGCCGACGCCGGCGGCCTCGTCGACGGCGTGCGGGCGGCGGGCGGCGTAGCCGCTCCCGCCGTCCCGGCGGAAGGACTCGAGGCGGTGCGCGAGGACGAGCAGGCGATGATCATGTTCACGTCCGGGACGACCGGCCTGCCCAAGGGCGTCTGCCAGACGCTGCGCGCCGTCTCCGGCAACGCCGGCCACGTGGCGCTCGTGCTCGGGCTCGAGGCGGACGACCGCATCTTCATCAACACGCCGCCGTACTTCACCAGCGGCATCTGCCACTTCCTGACGCTGCTGGCGCACGGCGGCGGCGTGGCCGGCCAGCTCGGCTTCTACTTCGGCGCCGGGCTGCTCGACGCGATGCAGGCGGAGGGCTGCACGGGGTTCGGCGGCGCCCCCGCGCACCTGGTGCGCGTCGTGGAGCCGCTCGAGGGTCCGCGCGAGCACGCCTTCCGCTTCTGGGTCAGCAGCGGCGACCACCTGCCGCTGCCGGTGATCGAGAAGTTCCGCCGCGTGCTGCCGGGCGTGCGCCTGTTCAACATGTATGGGCTCACCGAGGTCAGCGGCCGGCTGTGCGTGCTGCCGCCGGCCGAGCTCGACGTCAAGGTCGGTTCCGTCGGCCGGCCCATCGGCGACATGCGCGTGGTGGCGCGGCGCGGCGACCTCACGGAGGCCGCGCCCGGCGAGCAGGGGGAGCTGTACGTCACCGGGTCGCTGCTCATGCAGGGCTACCTCGACGAAGCGGAGATCACGGCGCAGACGCTCACGGCGCACGGCCTCAAGACCGGCGACTTCGGCAAGGTCGACGAGAGCGGCGCCGTGTGGATCGCCGGGCGCAAGGACGACATCATCAAGCGCGGCGGCGAGAAGGTCAGCATCATCCACGTGCAGGAGGCGCTGCAGGGGCTCGGGCGCTTCGCCGACGTGGCCGTCGTGGCCGCGCCCGACGAGATCCTCGGCCACGTGCCGGTCGCCTTCGTGGTCCCCAACGAGCCCGTGGGCTTCAAGGCGTCGAAGCTCCTGCGCGAGCTGCGCGGCGTGCTGCCGTCCTCGTCCCTGCCGAGCCGCGTGATCGCCGTCGCGCAGATCCCGCGCACCGGATCGGGAAAGGCCATCCGCGCCGAGCTGCGCAGGATGCTCGCCGAGGAGTCGGGGTGAACCTCGAGGGGCCGGCGTGAACAGCTTCAGGCGCGGCCTGAGGAACAGGAACCCACTGGTGCTCGTCGCGGCGCTGGCGCTCCTCGTGCCGGCGCTTCTCGGCATTCAGAGCTGGTTCACGAGCGGCGCCTGGAGCGCCGTGCCCGTGCAGCGCTGGGTGCGCAACGCCACCGACGACTACATGGTGGTCTCCTGGACCGTCGGTCGCCTCAAGCGGCACCCGCCGGAGGTCCCGCTCGCCGTCCTCCTCGGCGGGTCGAGCGGCCGCGAGGCCATCATCAGCGGCCCCTCGCTGGCCCGCGAGGTGGAGGCGGAAGGCGGGCCGGAGATCGACGCCTACAACCTGAGCTCCCGCATGCAGCGCTACGCGCAGAGCTGGGCGATCGTCGACAACCTGCCCGACACGCCGACGACGGTGCTCGTCGGCGTCAACCTCGGCCGCTTCACGACCAGCCCCAGGAGCAACTACAACCAGGTGATCGGCCGCGAGCTGCTGCTCAAGAGCGACTCGTTGCGCCGCTGGGTCAACGACTACTCGGGCGAGCACGCGCACTCCTACACCATCCTGCCGGGCATCTTCTCCGCCCTCGCGTCGTACCTGCAGCAGCGCGAGAACGACCTCCTGTACAAGGGCCGCCTGCACCCCAGGCCGTACAGGCCGCACCCCTTCGACAAGCGCAAGGCCTTACCGGACGCGGAGAAGCAGGAGCTGGTGCAGAAGTGGCTCGCGCGGTACTACCCGGCGTTCAAGAAGGTCCATCGCTTCGACGCGGCCATGCTCGACGGCCTCATCGCCGAGGGTGAGCGACGCGGGCTCGACATGGTGATCGTGGAGCTGCCGTGGAACCAGGAGGTCGTCGGCGAGTCGTTCGACGCCGCGCTGGCGGCCTACCGGGCGCCCACCACGGCCATCGCCGCGAAGCACGGCGTGCCGTACCTGGACTTCAACGAGGAGCTGGCGATCCCCAGCGCGTACTTCCTCGACCTCTCGCACCTGCGCCCCAAGGGGCGGGCGATCTGGCAGGCCGAGCTCGCCCGCCGCCTGGCGTCGATGTACCGCGACGGCACCCTGCGGACGGAGCTCTGATGGGCGCGTTCCGGCGCGGGTTCCACAACCGCAGCCCGCTCGTGCTGGTCGCGGCCGCGGCCTTGCTCGTGCCGGCGCTGCTCGGCTTCCAGTGGCTGTTCACGAGCGGGGCCTGGACGGCGGTCCCGCTCGACGCCGCACTGCGCAACCCCGAGGACTCGTTCACGTACATCTCGTGGGTGGTGGGCAAGGCCCGGCAGGACGACCCCCGGGTGCCGGGCCTGTACCTGCTCGGCGGATCGAGCGCGCGTGAGTCGATCGAGAGCGGCGACGCGCTCGCCGCGGAGATCGCCGATCTCGGCGGGCCCCGCGTCGCCGCCCACAACCTCGGCTCGATCAACCAGAACTTCGCCCAGAGCCTGGCCGTCGTGGACAGTGTCCCGGACACGCCGGCCGTGCTGCTCGTCGGCGTCAATCTGGGCCGCTTCACCGCGACCAGGGAGCAGAACGCGGCGCAGGCCGAGGGACGGGAGCTCCTGCTCGAGAGCGGCTCGGTCCGGGAGTTCGTCTCTTCCGCGTGGGGCCTCAAGGAGCAGTCGTACACGATCCTCCCCGGCATCTGGGCCTACCTGACCGACTGGGCGCGCGAGCACGGCGGCAGGCTGCTCGAGGGCGACCCGCCGAGCACCGAGTACGAGCTGCACCGGTACTCGGCGAAGACGCGTCGCTCGGACGACCAGAAGAAGCGGCTCGTGACGAAGTGGAACGCGACCCGCAGACCCGTCTTCGAGAAGAACCTCGGCGCCAACCTGGAGATGCTCGAGGCGCTGCTGGCGCAGGCACGCGAGCGCGGCGTGCGCGTCGTGCTCCTCGAGCTGCCGCTCAACGAGGAGATCGTCGGCGACGCCTTCGCAGCGTCGCAGCGGCGGTACAGGGAGCCCGTCGCGGCGCTCGCCCGCGACTACGACGCGGACTACGTCGACCTCAACCAGACGCTCGACATCCCCAGCCGGGACTTCCAGGATCTCTCGCATCTCCTCGCGCCCGGGCGTGCCGTCTGGCAACATGCGCTGGCAAGGGAGCTGACGCGCCTCATCAGCACCGAGGACTCTGGAGGGAGTAGCGGGTGAAGATCTACTTCACGCTGTACCTGATCCCCGTGGTCATCATCGCGCTGCTCGTGTTCTGGCTCGCGCTGCGCAAGGACGCCCACCGCCTGATCTTCATCCTGCTGCTCAGCGTCGCCGTGCTGGCGTTGCTGCACCCGGTCTTCGCCCTCGTGGCCGTGGGCCTGGTGCTCGTGACGCACCAGCTCGTCGAGCTCCAGCGGCGCGAGAGGATGCGCGGCGCGCGCGTCGTGCTCATCGCCATCGTCGTCGCGCTGGTCACGCTCGGCATCGGCAAGTACGGCCAGCGCGGCGCCATCGCCGTCTGGGGCGAGGGCGACCCCATCGTCACGCACCTCATCATGCCGCTCGGCATCAGCTACTTCGTGTTCCGCATGCTCCAGTACGTGTTCGACTGCATGCGCGGCGTGATCAAGGAGAACAGCCTGCTGCGGCTGGCCGCGTTCATGATGTTCATCCCGACGTTCCCCGCCGGCCCGCTGGAGACGTATCAGGGCTTCTACGGGAAGCGCACCCCCGGGTTCGACCGCCAGGAGTTCTACTACGGCCTCAGGCGCATCGCGCTGGGCTACTTCAAGAAGGTCTTCGTCGTCGACTTCCTCTTCTCGATCTTCTTCGGCAAGATCATCACCACCATCGGGCGCACGGACTTCGACCCCGGGGACGTGGGCACGTGGTGGCCGCTCGCCTACGTGATCATCGTGTTCGTGCGCGCCTACTTCGACCTCTCCGCCTACACGGACCTCGCGATCGGCTTCTCGCGCCTCTTCGGATTCCGGATCATGGAGAACTTCCACTACCCCTTCTGGCAGAAGAACCTGAGCGACTTCTGGAAGAGCTGGCACATCTCCCTCAGCACCTGGGTGCGCAACAACGTGTACTTCCCGGTGTTCGGCCTCACGCGCAAGGTGTGGGTCGGTCTGTACGCCAGCATGCTCGTCATGGGCCTCTGGCACGCCGTGGACCTCAACTGGACCATGTGGGGTCTGTATCACGGCACCGGCCTCGTGATCGTCGCCCGCTGGGAGCGCTGGAAGAAGAAGCGCAAGAAGGCGCGCAAGAAGGCGGGCCTGCCGCCGGCGGCCCGGTGGGAGAGGTTCACCCGGTGGCTGGGCTATCCGGCGACCTTCCTCTACGTGGCCATCGGCTACGCGTTCGTCTCCACGCACAGCTTCGAACAGGCGCTCAAGATCCTGTTCAACCTCTTCCGCCTGCCGCTGGCGTGGCTCGCCGGCGTCGTGCTGTGAACCCGGCGCGAACCGCGAGCGTTGTACTGTGAGACCATGGACATATCGGTGAGGGTGGAGAGTGAACGTGCGTGACGTACAGGAGACCGGCGGCCGGCGGTCGTTCGGCCGCGGGTTCCGCCAGCGGAGCCCGCTGGTGCTGGTCGCGGCCGCCCTGATGACGGTCGCCGTCCTGCTCGGCGGCCAGGCGCTGCTGTTCGACGGCGGTCTCACCGCCGTCGACGAGGGCCGCCTCCTGCGCATCACGCACGACGACTACGTGCACGTGTCGGTGCGCGTGCAGGAACTGCGCAAGGACCCGCCGGCGACGCGCACGGTCTATCTCTTCGGCGGGTCGGGCACCATGGAGTGCTTCATCAGCGAGGCCTCACTGGCCTCCGCCATCAGCCGCGAGGCGGGCCGGGAGGTCCGGGTCGTGAGCCTCGCCGCGCACCAGGAGAGCATGGCGATGTCCCTGGCGCTGATCGACAACCTGCCGCGCGGCCCGGCTACGCTCGCGCTCGGCCTCGCGCCCATCCGTGTCACCGGCGCGCCCGCGCGCGACGCCGAGATGCTGAGCGGCCACACGCTGCTCGTGCGCAGCCCGCGCCTCGAGGCCCTGGCGCCGCGCCACCTGGGCGCGAAGGCGCCGGCCACGGGCGCGATCCCCGGCCTCTTCGACTACGTGGGCTCGTACCTCAAGGAGCGGGCCGCCGCGAGCGCGCTCTGGGGCACGCCGATCGTCTACGAGACGCACTACTACCCCTGGGGCGCCAAGGGGCACCTGCCGCTGGGCAAACGCCGCAACGTGCTCTACGTGCTCGAGAAGGACGTTGAGCTGTACCGCAAGTACGCGGACTACAACTTCGCCATGCTGGAGGAGATCCTCAAGCTGGCGGACGAGCGCGGCTTCGACGTGGTGCTCTACGACCAGCCGCTCAACGCGTCGGCGGCCGGCCCCGACTGGAACGGCGTGGTGCCGGCCTACCGCAAGCGCGCCCGCGAGCTCGCCGCGCGCTACGACGTGCCCTACGTGCACATCGAGCGCGGCGTGAAGCTCACCGACGACGACTTCGCCGACCTCTTCCACCTGCTCGCGCCCGCGCGGCTCAAGTGGCAGCCGGAGATGGCGCGGCAGCTGGCCGCCGCGCTGGACGGGACGTCCGGGCCGGTCGCGGCGGCGCCGTCCGCGCCGCATCCGGCGGCAGCGCTGCGATGACGCCGGGCGCGTCCGGAGCGCCGCCGCATCCTCGTGCCGGCCGGCAGGCCGGAGGCGCGCCGGCCGGAGGCGCGCCGCAGGACCCTGTCTCCGGCCCGGAGGCCGGGATGACCCGTCGCCAGCTCCTCGTCGGCGGTGGCGTCGTGGTCGCCGGCTTGGCCGTGGCCGGCGTCGTCGGCTGGCGCTCCTGGACCGTGCGCGACT
>DASUMX010000023.1:0-18072 GCA_036277455.1 Thermoleophilia bacterium | reverse complement strand
GGACGAGGGCCTGCCCTTCAAGACCGTCGTCGGCGGCGCCCCCTGCACGCAGCGCTGGGCCGACCAGATCGGCGCCGACGCCTACGCCGAGGACGCCAACGACGGCGTCAAGAAGATCGACGCGCTGCTGGGGAAGTAAGCAGGACGCACACGCAGCAGCTGAACGTCCGAGGGGCGGGCCGGTCGGCCCGCCCCTCGCGCGTACGGCGCCGGAGGGCCCGGCGGCTGCGGTCGCGCCGGCGCACGACTGCGCCCGGGCGCGTACCTCTCGGCCCGGAAGACGTGCGGAGCGTGGTGGCCGAGGTCAGAGGTTGAGGCGCACGCCGTCGACGTAGCTCAGGCTGCGGCCGGCGCGCTCGATGTTCGGGTAGCCTTCGCGGGCCATGATGAGCCGCTCGAGGCCGAACCCGAGCCCGACCCACGGGTCGACGATGCCCCAGTTCCCGTCGAGCGGGTGGGGGCCGAGGCCGGCGGAGCACACCTCGGCGCCGTTCACGAGCACGTCGACCATCTCGCCGTACACTTCGGACTCGGTCACCTCGAACTCGTAGTGGCTCACCCCGGCCGCGCGCATGACGGCCGAGGCGAGCTCGGCGAGTCGCGCGCGGCCCTCGCTCTCCGGGCGGCCGAGCTCCACGAGGTTGAGCATCGTGAACTCGTTGAGGTGGCTCGCGCCCTTGCTGTCGCGGCGGAAGCACGGGCCGATCTCGAAGATGCCGAACGGCTTGCTCCAGTGGCGGTCGAGGCGCCGCAGCAGGGTGTAGAGGTTCGGCGCCAGCATCGGCCGCAGGCAGCGCCCGTCCTCGAGCCAGAACACCTGCTCGCGCAGTGGATGGCCGTGCTCGATGCCCATCTTGCGCAGCGCGTCGGAGGCGATGATGAGCGGGGTGACGACGCGCACGAACCCCGCGCCGGTGAGCGCGTCGCTCAGGTCACGCTCGAGCTCGACGAGCTGCGGCGCGCGCCTGCCCTCCCGCAGCTCCCGCAGGCGCCGGCGGCCGTCGCGCACCAGCTCGCCCTCGAGGGCCTTGAAGGCGGCGTCGCGCGCCGAGGCGTCGGCGAAGAGCTCGTCGAGCACCAGGGGGTCGGCGCCGAGCTCACGCAGGCGCTGCGACTGCGTCGCCGTGAGGCGGATGCGGAGGACGTCGGCCTCGTCGGGCGTCACGACGCCTCCTCGCCCTCGAGCGGGACGCGCGCGAGGTAGTCCGCCAGGCCGCCGGCCAGCGCGCGCGCGAGCCTCTCGACGTGCTCCGGCCGCCGGGCGAGCGTCTCGTCCTCGGGGCTGGTGAGGAAGAGCGGCTCGACCAGCAGGGCGATGCCGCGCGCCTCCCGCAGCAGCGCGTAGTTGCGGCCGAAGCGGCCGATCCAGGGCACGCCGGCCGCCCGCATGCGGGCGCCGATGGACCCCGCGAGCCGGCGCCCGTGCTCCGAGTAGTAGTGACTGCGCTGGAAGTAGTAGACCGCGGCGCCGCGGGCCGCCGGCGAGGAGTCGCCGTTGCAGTGCAGGGAGAGGAAGAAGGCGGAGGCCGCGCCGTTGGCGGCGTCGGCGCGCGCGTAGAGCGGGACGCGCTCGTCGCCCTCCCGCGTCAGCTGCACGCGGCAGCCCTCCGCGCGCAGCAGCTCGGCCAGGCGAAGGCCCAGGGCGAGCGTCACGTCCTTCTCGGCCAGGCCCCGCGCCGAGACGCCGCCGCTGTCGGCGCCGCCGTGCCCGGGATCGATGGTCACGGACTGGCCCGTCAGGCCGCGGGCGGCGACGTAGCCGCGGTCGCGCTCCGGGATCTTCTTGCCCTCGCGTCCCGACTCGGCCTTGCGCACGGCCTCGAGCTTACGGAGCGTGCTCTCGCCGACGATGCCGTCCACGGGGAGCCCGGCGTTGCGCTGGAAGTCCAGCACGGCGCGCTCGACCTCGTCGTCGTGGACGCCGCGTTCCGGCCCGGCGTTGAACCCCAGCAGGTTGAGCTTGACCTGGAGCCGGAGGACGTCGTCGCCGCGGAAGGGTGGCTCCCTGAGGTACAGCAGCCGGTCGCCGAGCGCGTAGCCGGACTCCACGAGCTCGCGCCAGGTGTTCGCGCCGACGCGCCCGTCGGCGAGCAGGCCGCGCTCCTGCTGGAACGAGAGGACCGCAGCCTCGGTGTGCGGCCCGAAGAAGCCGTCCACACCCTCTCTGCCCAGCTCGAAGCCCTGTCCGCGCAGGCGGGTCTGGACGTCGAGGACTTCTTTGCCGCGGTCGCCGCGGGAGAGGTCGCGCACCGGTGACTCCTGGTCGCTTCTGTGGGGCCCGTCGGGCTCCCGATTCTATACGAATGACCGCCGAAGGCCCGTCATCTGGCGGTGCGCCGCAGGGGCACCAGCTCCTCAGACGGCCATGCCCGAGCGGACGCCGGCGACGATGAGGACGAGCACGCCGACGCCGATGACGATGCGATAGACGACGAACAGGTTGAAGTTGTGGCGCTTGAGATAGGCGAGCGTGAACCAGATGGCGGCGATGCCGCTGAGCGCCGCCGCGACCATGCCGACGGCGAACGGCGTCGCGGTGCCGGCGGGCAGGCCGTCCCGGGCCACCTCCAGCCCCTTGAACGCGGCCGCGCCGCCGATGACCGGGATGCTCATGAGAAAGGAGTAGCGCGCGGCCGACTCACGGTCGAGGCGCACGAGCAGGCCGGTCATCATGGTGATCCCGGAGCGCGAGACCCCGGGGAGGAGGGCCAGCGACTGGGCGATGCCGATGAGCAGGGCGTCGAGCCAGGTGAGAGCCTCGAGGTCGCGGTCGAGCCTGGCGATGTGGTCCACCAGGTACATGAAGCCGGCGAAGACGATCATCGCGACGCCGATCATCCACGGCTTGCCCAGGGTGTTGGTGATGAAGTCCTCGAACAGCACGCCCACGAGCGCCGCCGGGACCGTGCTGACGATCAGCAGCCACGCCAGCTTGGCCTCCGGCTCGGCCAGGCTGCGCCTGGAGAGGCTGCGCACCCAGGCGCCGACCAGCCGCACGATCTCGCGCCAGAAGTACAGCACGACGGCGACGAACGTGCCCAGGTGCAGGGCGACGTCGAACGTCTTGTTGAGCTCGGGGTTCTCGAGCAGGAAGTGCCAGTTGAACAGCCAGGGGACGAGCAGCAGGTGGCCGGAGCTGGAGATGGGCAGGAACTCGGTGAGGCCCTGGACGATGCCGAGGATGATCGCCTGTAGAATCGTCATGAGGTGTTCTCTCCGCGTCGTGGGCCTGCTGCCGCAGAGGAGTCTAGCGCACGGTCTACCTGTGTGGTGACTGGAGCGGCCGCGCGGAGGCGGAGGGTCCAGCGAGCGAGGAGGGGCGGATGGCACGCAGCACACCGGTGAGCGTGGACTGGAAGCGCGAGGGCCTGCACTTCGAAGCGACGACGCCGCACGGGACGATCGCCCTGGCGTCGGCGCTCGACGAGCCGGGGAACGGGGTGACGCCCATGGAGACGCTGGCGACGGCCCTGGGCGCCTGTACCGCCATGGACGTCGCCTCCATCCTGGTCAAGATGCGCCAGCCCCTGGAGGGCTTCCGCGTCGAGGTCAGCGGGGAGCGGGCGGAGGAGCATCCCAAGAAGTTCCTCTCGCTCGACGTGGTCTACCACCTCAAGGGCGACCTGGACGAACGCAAGGTGGAGCGCGCCATCGAACTGTCCGAGGAGCGCTACTGCTCCGTGGCGGCGACGCTCAAGCCGGCGCTGCCGATCACGTCGAGCTACGTCATCGAACGCTGAGCCGGTTTGCACTTCACGCACCGTGTTTACAGGAGAAGTGGCCGAGGATAGTATCGCCGGGACCACTCGAGGTGAGGGGAAGGTGCGTGGACCGCGATCACGAGTTGTCGGCCGTGCTGGCCGACGACACCCGCTACCACATCTACCGCTGGATCGCCGAACGGCCGGGGACTGACGTCACCGTCGCCGACGTCTCCGCCGAGTTCGGCCTTCACCCCAACGTCGCCCGCATGCACCTCGCCAAGCTCGAGCAGGCGGGCTTCCTCGCCACCGGGTTCCGCCGGGCGGCAGGGGGCGGCCGGCCGGCGAAGCTCTACCGGCTGAGCGACAAGGTCGTCACTTTCGGGTTCCCGCCGCGCCGCTACGAGCTGCTCTCGCGGCTCGCGCTCGACGCGCTCGCCGCCGGCGGCACCCGCGACGACGCGCTCCGCGTGTGCCGCGAGGCCGGCGCCGCGGAGGGCCGGCGCGCGCTCGCCGGCGACGCGGAGCCGCCACGCGACCGGGCCGCCGTCGCCGGTCTGGTGGCCACCATCGCCGAGGAGCAGGGCCTGCTCCCCGAGGTGGACTGGCTGGACGGCGCCCTCTTCATCGTGGTCAACAACTGCAGCTTCCGGGAGCTGTCGGGCGCCGACCCTGACCTCGTCTGCGCCATGCACCGCGCGTTCCTCGAGGGCATCCTCCAGGTGTCCACGGCCGGGCTCGGTCCCCTGAGGATCGAGCCGGGCGACTGTCGCATCAGCTGCGGCGGCGAGCGCTGCGAGCTGCTCTGCTCCTTCGCCTCGGGCCAGGAGTGAGAGAACCGCCCAGGCGGGTACTGTACGGGCGCATGCGCACCCGGAGGACACCCTGACCATCGACGAAGCGATCCGCGATCTGCTCGACGTGTCGACCGACATCACGGTGGTCGCCGTCATCGACGCGTCCGGCAGCGTGGTGGCGTGCGCGCCGGACGCCGCCGGCGCCGGCTTCGCGGAGGCCGCCGAGGCGCTCTGGAGCGCGGCGAGCCGGCGCGCGGCCGCCGCCGGAACCGCCGGCCTCGAGCACGTCGTCGTGCCCGCCGGCGACGCCGTCGTCGCGGTCGTCGAGGCGCACGGTCACCGGGCGGTGGCCGTCACCGGTCCCCGGCCCGCCGTCGGGCTGCTGCTCTTCGACCTGCGCACCTGTCTCGGCGACGCGTTCGCCGCCGCGGAGGGGGCGCGATGAGGGCCCGCACGGTCGCCCTCGCGGCCCTGGGGGCCGTCACCGTCGCCGGTCTCGTGTGGTGGCGCCGGCGGACCCCCGCTCCGGCAGACCTGCTCGTGCAGTTCGGCGCGCGGGACGGCGCCGTCCGCACGCTGGACCTCTTCGATCCTTCTACCGCCGAACTCGAGACGCTGGCCGCCGGCGTCCGCGATTCGCTCACCGGAGGCGCCTGATGGACGTCGCATCCTTCGACACCGCCCTGCTGCGCGCGACCATGGAGAGAGCGCTGCGCCGGGGCGGTGACTTCGCCGAAGTGTTCGTCGAAGACCGCGAGACCCTCGGGCTGCGGCTCGAGGACGGACGCATCGAGCAGACCAGCGGCGGCCGGGAGACCGGCGCCGCCGTCCGCCTGCTCTCGGGCGAGCGCACCTACTACGCCTACAGCGACGCCGTCGACGAGGCCGGCCTCACGGCCGCGGCCGACGCCGTCGCCGCTGCGGTCAGCGCGGGCGCCCGAGGCCCCGAGATCGTCGATCTCGGCGCCGTCCTGGCCGACCCGGGCAAGAACCCCGTGCTCACGCCCCCCGGCGAGGTCGCCATCGCGCGCAAGGCCGTGCTCGTGCGCGCCGGCGACGAGGCCGCGCGCGCGGCCTCGTCCGAGATCGTCCAGGTGATCGTCGGGTACGGCGACACGCGCCAGAAGGTGCTCATCGCCAACTCGCTCGGCGACCTGGTGTTCGACGACCGCACGCGCACGCGCTTCAGCGCCCAGGTGGTGGCCCGCCGCGGCGAGGTCATCCAGACGGGCCACGAGACGGTCGGCGGCAGCGCCGGCTTCGAGCTCGTCGACGAGGAGATCGCCCGCGGGGTCGCGCAGACCGCGGCCGACAAGGCGCGCATCATGCTCGACAGCAAGCCGGCTCCGGTCGGCGCGATGCCGGTCGTCCTGGCCAACGGGTTCGGCGGCACGCTCTTCCACGAGGCCTGCGGTCACGGGCTCGAGGCCGACGCCATCGCCAAGGGCGCGAGCATCTACGAGGGCAAGCTCGGCGAGGTGGTGGCGGCGTCCATCGTGAGCGCCTACGACGAGGGGTCCATCACCAACGGCTGGGGCTCGCAGGCGTACGACGACGAGGGCGTGCCCACGCAGAAGACGCTGGTCATCGAGGAGGGCCGGCTCACCGGCTACCTCTACGACCGCCTGCGCGCCCGCGAGGCGGGCGCCGCGCCCACGGGCAACGGGCGGCGCCAGTCGTTCCGCCACGTACCGATCCCGCGCATGACGACCACGTACATCGCTCCCGGCGACGCCACCGCGGAGGAGATCATCGCGGCGACGCCCAGGGGCTTCTACGCCAAGAGCCTGGCCGGCGGCCAGGTCGAGCCGGCCAGCGGCAACTTCGTCTTCGGCGTCGCCGAGGGCTATCTCATCGAAGACGGCAAGGTCACGACGCCGCTGCGCGGGGCCACCCTCGTCGGCAACGGCATCGACATCCTCATGAAGATCGACCTGATCGCCGGCGACTTCGACGTCAAGACCGGCATCTGCGGCAAGGACGGTCAGGGCGTGCCGGTCGGGACCGGCCAGGCCACGCTGCGCATCGCTGAGATGACGGTGGGAGGGACGGGCTGATGTTCGAGATCCTCGACGCTGTGCTGGAGCGCGCCCAGGCGCGCGGCGCGGCAGACGTGGAAGTGTTCGGAGAACGTTCCACGTCCCACCGCATCAAGGTGTACCGCCAGGAAGTGGAGCAGCTCACGGCGGCGCAGCGCCGTGGCGTGGGCGTGCGCGTGTTCTCCGGCGGAGCCGTGGGCCACGCGTACACGTCCGACCTCTCCGACGGCGCGCTCGACGACGTCGTGCAGCGCGCCGTCGACAACGCCGCCGTGAGCGACCCGGACGAGTTCGCGGCGGTGCCGCAGCCCGGCGGCGAGCCCGCCGACGTGCACCCGTACGACCCGCGGCTGGCGGCTGCGACGGACGAGCAGCGCATCGCCGTCGCCCTCGAGGTCGAGGCGACCGCTCTCGCCGCCGATCCCCGCGTCAAGACGGTCGAAGACACCATGTACGTCGACGGCGAGGGCGAGGTCTTCATCGCCAGCACCGCCGGCGTGCGCGGCAGCTTCCGCGCCGGCCAGTGCTACGCGTTCGCCTACGTCCTGGCCGAGGAACAAGGGCAGGTCGAGACCGGCTACTCCTACAGCGTCGGCCGCGCCCTGGAGGACCTGGACGCGGCCGCCGTCGGCACCGAGGCCGCCGGCCGCGCGACCCGGCTCCTCGGCGCGCGCAAGTGCCCTTCGATGAAGGCGCCGGTCATCCTCGACCCCTTCGTCTCCGCGGCGTTCTTCGGCGTGCTCAGCTCCGCGCTCACGGCCGACGCCGTGCAGAAGGGGCGCTCGCTGTTCGCCGGGCGCGAGGGCGAGCGCGTCGCCGGCGAGCTCCTCGAGCTGGTCGACGACGGTACCGTCGAGGACGGGCTCGACAGCGCGCCGTTCGACGGCGAGGGCGTGCCCTGCGGGCGCACGCCGCTGATCACGGGGGGCGTGCTCCAGGGCTTCCTCTACGACACCTACACGGCGCGCAAGGCCGGTCGCGAGAGCACCGGCAACGGCATGCGCGGCGGCTACTCGAGCCTGCCCGGCGCGCGCCCCAGCAACCTGCTGGTCACCGGGCCGGCGACGCCGCTCGACGACATCGTCGCCGGCATGCAGAAGGGCGTGCTCGTGACCGACGCCGTGGGCATCCACTCGGGCGCCAACCCCATCTCGGGCGAGTTCAGCGTCGGCATCAGCGGCGTGCTCATCGAGGACGGCGCGTTCACGACGCCGGTCCGCGAGGTCACCCTCGCGGGCGACATCGTCGGCATGCTCACCAGCATCCGCGCGCTCGGCGACGACGCCCGCTGGGTCCCCGGCGGCAGCATCTTCACGCCGTCCGTCGTGATCGACGGGATGGCCATCGGCGGCACCTGATCGACCGGCGCAGGCGGGTCGACTGGGGGTGCGCCGCAGGTTCACCGCCTGTACAGTCTCTGCGGGCGCGGCGCACGCGGCGCGCCCGCAGACCCGAGAGACCAGCGAAGGGAGCCCCGTGACCACCGACCTCGGCCAGCGCCTGCTCGACGCCAGCTATCTCGAGGGGGACTTCCTCCTCCGGTCCGGCCGGCGCAGCAAGTTCTACCTCGACAAGTACCTGTTCTCCACGCGGCCGGACCTGCTGCGCGACATCGCCGCCGGCATCGCGGGCAAGCTGCCGGCCTACGAGCCCTTCGACCTGCTCGCCGGCCCCGAGCTGGGCGCCGTGGCCATCGTCGCCGCCGTCTCGCTCGCCAGCGGCAAGCCGTTCGTGATCGTGCGCAAGGGGGCCAAGGGCTACGGCACCGACAAGGCGATGGAGGGCAGGGCCGAGCCGGGCCAGAGGGTCGTGATGGTCGAGGATGTCGTGACCTCCGGCGGCGCCGCGCTCATGGCCGCCGACAAGCTGCGCGAGGCGGGCCTGGAGGTCTCCACGCTCATCTGCGTCGTCGACCGCGAAGAGGGCGGCCGCGCGCAGATCGAGGAGAAGGGTCTGACCTTCGACCCGCTGTTCACGGCCACGTCGCTCGGCATCAAGAAACCGGAGTGACGGCGGCCGCGCCGCGCCCCCGGGTTCAGGCGACGACGCGCAGGGAGCGCAGCGTACGGTCCTCGGGGCCGTGCACCTTGAGGCCTGCGTCGCCGGCCTCTCGCAGGTAGGCGACGATCTCCGGCGAGATCTCCTCGCCGGGCCCCAGGACCGGGATGCCCGGCGGGTACGGCGTCACCATCTCCGCGCTCACCTGCCCGGCGCAGTCGCCGAGCGGCAGCGCGACGGCCGGGGCGAAGACGGCGTCGCGCGGGGAGAGGACCTGCCGCGTGAACGGCGGCGTGTGGGCGAGCAGCGTGGAGCAGGCGGCCGCGGCGCCGGCCGCGGCGCCCGCGTAGCGCGCCGCCAGGTCGGCCAGCGCCGCGACGAGCGTCTCCAGGTCCGCGCGACTGTCGCCGAACGTGACGTTGAGCACGATGTTGAGGGGATCGGCCGCCTCCACGGCGATGCGGTAGTCGTCGCGCAGCAGCGTCTCGAGCTGGTACCCGCTGAGCCCCAGGTCGCAGGCGGAGACGGTGAGGCGGGTGGGGTCGAACTCGCTGACGCCCTCGCGCCCGAGCATCTCGGCGCCGAGGCAGCGCAGGCCGCGCATCCGGGAGATCTCCGCGCGCGCCCACTGCGCCAGCTCGATCGCGCCGCGCCAGAGCTCGGCGCCCTGCACCGCCATCTGCGCCCGCGCCGCATCGATGCTGGCGTACATGAGCACCTGCGGGCTCGTGCTCTGCGTCAGGTGGACCATGGCGTCGAGGCGCGCGAGGTTGACCCGCTCGCCGCGCGCCATGAGCACCGCCGACTGCGTGATGCCGCTGATGAGCTTGTGCGTGCTGACCACGGCGGCGTCTGCGCCGGCGGTCATGGCGTCCACGGGGAGCTCGGGGCAGAAGCGCAGGTGCGGGCCCCAGGCCTGGTCGGTCACGAAGGGGATCCCCGCGGCGTGCGCCAGGGCCCCGATGCCCTGCAGGTCGGCGCCGAACCCGTTGTAGGTCGGTGAGGTGACGAACAGGGCCCGGGCGTCGGGCGCCCGTTCGAGAGCCCGCTGCGCGTCGGCGGCGCGTACCTGCAGGGGGATGCCCCAGAGCTGGTCGATCGCCGGCTCCATGTAGAGCGGGGTGGCGCCCGTGAAGATGAGCCCCGCGAGCATGGACTTGTGCGCGTTGCGGGGCACGATCACGGTGTCTCCGGGACCGCACAGCGTGAGCAGCAGGGCGTGGACGCCGCTGCTGGAGCCGTTGACCAGGAACCAGGTGCGGTCCGAGCCCCAGGCCTCCGCGGCGTATCCCTCCGCGATGCGGATGAGGCCGGTGGACTCGCGCGTGTCCTCCACGGCGCCGGCCATGGCGAGGTCGGCCGAGAGACAGGCGTCGCCTACGAACTCGCGCAGGCCGGCCGGCGCGCCCTTGCCCAGCTTGTGCCCCGGCGTGTGGAACGGGGTGTAGCCGGTGGCCTTGTATCGCAGCGCGGCGTCGAGGTAGGGGGTCTCTCGCTGGTCGTGCGGCACTCGGTCCTCCCGTGGCTCGGGCGGGCCGGGGCCGGCTCGCCGGGTCGTGGCCGCAAGCATACCAAGGCAGGGTGATAGACTCGACCTGTTTGCAGGGGAAACGACGACGTTCGGAGAGCGATCATAACCCTCGACCCCACAGTGAGAGTCCGCTTCGCACCCAGCCCGACGGGCACGCTGCACATCGGTTCGGCGCGCACCGCGCTCTACAACTTCCTCTTCGCCCGCCACAACGGCGGCAGCTTCGTGCTGCGCGTGGACGACACCGACGCGGCGCGCTCCGACGCCGCGCTCGAGGAGAGCATCATGGCGGACCTGCGCTGGCTGGGGCTGGCGTGGGACGAGGGGCCGGACCTCGGGGGTCCCGCCGGCCCGTATCGTCAGAGCGAGCGCCTGGAGGGGCATCTCGAGGCCGCGGCGCGCCTGCTGGACGCCGGACTCGCCTACCGCTGCTTCTGCCCGGAGGAACGCCTCGAGGAATTGCGCCGCGAGGCGCTCGCCGCCGGCCGCACGCCGCGCTACGACCGCCGCTGCCTCGGGCTGCCCGCCGCCGAGGTGCGGCGCCGGCTGGACGCCGGGGAGCCGGCGGCCGTGCGCTTCAGGGTCCCCGCGGGGGACGTCGTCATCGACGACCGGATCCGCGGGCAGGTCGTCATCGGCGCCGACGCGCTCAGCGACCCCATCATCGTGCGCTCGGACGGCGTGGCCGGCTACAACTTCGCCACCGTGGTCGACGATCTCGCGATGGGGATCACCCACGTGATCCGCGGCGACGACCACCTCACCAACACGGCGCGCCAGCAACTGCTGTTCGACGCGCTCGGCGGCCCCGTGCCCCGCTTCGCCCACCATTCCATGGTCCTGGGGCCCGACGGCGGCAAGCTCAGCAAGCGCCACGGCGCGACCGCGGTGGGCGACTACCGCGAGCTGGGCTATCTCCCCGAGGCGATCGTGAACTATCTGGCGCTGCTCGGCTGGTCGCACGGCGAGGACGAGGTGCTCGACCTCGAACGGCTGATCGGGGAGTTCGAGCTCGACAGCCTCTCGGCGAGTCCCGCCGTGTTCGACCTCGCCAAGCTCGACTGGCTGGATCACGAGCGCATCATGGCGCTCGCGCCGGAGGAGCACGAGCGTCGCTTCGCGGAGCGGCTGCCGGCCGGGACGCCGCCGCAGGCGGCGGCCGCGCTCGCGGCCGCGTTCCAGCCGTCGCTGGTGCGCTACGGAGAGGCGCCGGGCGCGGCGGCCGAGGTGCTGGCGCCCCCGCCGCCGCCGGACGAGCTCCGCGCCGTCGCGCTCGCGGCGGCGCCCCAGCTCGCGCAGGTCCGCGCGCTGCGCGCCGAAGCGCCGGAGTGGCTCACGCCCGCCGGCGCCCGCGACCTCCTCGCCGGCTACCGGGCATGGGGCAAGCAGCGCTCCATCGGCGCCCGAGACCTGCTCATGCCGCTGCGCATCGCGCTCACCTCGGCCGAGCACGGGCCCGAGTTGCCGTTCGTGCTCGCCGCGCTCTCCCGTGGGACGGCCCTCGCGCGACTCGACCTCATCCTCGCCGGGAACGTTGCCGGTGAGTCCACGCCGACACCAGGAGAAGCACCGTGATGCGCCTCTTCAACTCCCTCACCCAGCAGAAGGAGCCGTTCGAGCCTCGCGACCCCGGCAAGGCCGGCATCTACTGCTGCGGTCCCACGGTCTACAACCTGGTGCATGTCGGCAACGCGCGCCCCTACGTCACCTTCGCCGTGCTGCGCTCCTGGCTCGCCTACCGAGGGCTGGAGGTGACCCTGGTGACCAACATCACCGACGTGGACGACAAGATCATCACCAAGGCCAACGCCGAGGGACGCGACTCGGCGGCGGTCGCGCAGGAGTACACCGCCGCCTACGTCGCCGACACCGACAGGCTCGGCATCCCGCGGCCCGACGTCGAGCCCAAGGCCACGGAGACGATCCCGGAGATCGTCGACCTCGTGTGCCAGCTCATCTCGAAGGGCCACGCGTACGAGGCCGGCGGCAGCGTCTACTTCAAGGTGCGCAGCTTCGAGCAGTACGGCAAGCTCAGCAAGCAGCGCATCGACGAGCTCGAGGAGGGCGTGCGCGTCGACGCCGAGCCGGGCAAGGCCGACCCGCTGGACTTCGCCGTGTGGAAGGCGGCCAAGCCGGGGGAGCCGGCCTGGGAGAGCCCCTGGGGTCTCGGCCGGCCCGGCTGGCACATCGAGTGCTCGGCGATGGGGCTGCGCTACCTCGGCGCCGGGTTCGACGTGCACGGCGGCGGCCGCGACCTCATCTTCCCGCACCACGAGAACGAGATCGCCCAGAGCGAGGCGGCCGGCCTGCCGTTCGCCAAGGTCTGGATGCACAACGGCATGATCCGCAGCGAGGGCGAGAAGATGGCCAAGAGCGTCGGCAACATCTTCCTGCTGCGGGAGGTGCTCGACCGCTACGAGCCGGCCGTGGTGCTCACGTACTTCCTCACCACGCACTACCGCAGCCCACTCGAGTTCAGCGCCGAGAAGCTGGATGAGGCGAAGGCCGCCTACGGCCGCTTCGCCTCCGCCCTCGCCGACATCGACTTCCGCGTCGTCAACGCCAGCAGGGCGGCGGCGCGCGGCGAGTGGCCGGACCTCACACTGCGCGCCGAGGCCGCGCGGGTGGCGTTCGGCGAGCGGATGGACGACGACCTCAACACCGCCGGGGCCATCGGTGAGCTGTTCGGGCTCGTGGGCGAGATGCACCGCTACCTGACGCTGGTCGACCGCGGGGAGGCGCCGCTCGACACGGGGGCGCTGACCGCGGTGGGGGACGTGCTGCGCGCGTCGCTCACCGTGCTGCTGATCCCCGTGGCGGGGGCCGGCGCCGGCCTCACTGCCGTCGGCAGCGTCGCCGGCGACGACGCCGCCGCCTGCGCCACCGGCGGCGTCGCCCTTCTGCCGGCCGCCCGGCTGGCGGAGGAGGGCCGCTGGGACGACGTGGCGCTGGTCTACGCGGACCGGCTCGGCTGTGACGACGCCTCCTACGCGTGCGTCCTCCGCGACCACTACCGCGCCGGCAAGCAGTGGGCCGACGCCGACCGGCTGCGCGACGAGATCCAGGCCGCGGGCTTCGAGGTGCGCGACACGCCGCAGGGCACGCAGGTCGTGAAGAGGTAGGAGCGGGGGCGAGGAGGACGGGTGAACGGCATGCGCCGGGCGCGTCAGCCGAAGAGCCGCGCCCCCAGGAGCGCCCCCGCGCCGATCATGCCGCCGGCGACTCCGGCGAGCAGGGCGGCGGAGGCGTACCGCTCGGCGCGCGCCGGATCGCTGCGCCGGGAGAGGCCGACGATCGTCAAGACGATGGCGGCGCCGAGGACGAGGGAGCCCGCCGCCGCGGCGGCGGCCGCGAGGCCGCCGTGCATGACCGCCACGGGCAGCAGCGTCACCACGGGCGGCACGAGCACCACGAGAGTGAGGACGCCGCGCAGGCTCGGGCGGCGCCCGCACAGCGCGGCGATCGCGAGCAGGGCGGCCGGCGAGAGCACGGTCCACCAGAACAGCACGGCGATCGCGGTCGCCGCGAACGAGCCGGGAGAGAAGTCGATGGGCATGTCGCAAGTCTACAGGCGGCTCGCGGCCGCGCGCGGCCCGGCCGGGCAGGGGTGACCGCCGTGGAGTGGCTGTACGGCCGCAACGTGGTCAAGGCCGCGCTCGGGGCCGGCGCCCGGCGGCGAGCCCACAAGCTCGCCGCGACCCCGCCGGCCCTCGACGCCGTCGCCGGCCTCGTTCCCGAGGACCTGCCGGTGGACACCGTAAGCGCGCACCAGCTCGACGAACTGCTCGGCACGCGGGAGCACCAGGGCCTGGCGCTGCAGGTCGACGGCTATCCCTACGCGGACCCCGACCGCCTGCTGAAGGCGGACGTGCTCGTGGTCCTGGACGAGGTGACCGACCCGCACAACCTCGGCGCGGTGGCGCGGACCGCGCTCGCCGCCGGGGCGGGAGGGCTCGTGGTGCCCAGGCACCGCTCGGCGCACGTCACGCCCGCGGCCGTCAAGGCGTCCGCCGGCACGCTCGAGCTCCTGGCGGTCGCCCAGGTGACCAACGTGGTCGCGTTCCTGCACCGGGCGCGCGACGCCGGCTTCTGGGTCTACGGCGCCGCCGGCGAGGCGGCGGCGTCCTACCTCGACACCGACCTCACCGGGCGCATCGTGCTCGTCGCCGGGGCGGAGGGCCGCGGCCTCCGGCCGCTCGTGGCGCGCACCTGCGACGCGCTGCTCTCCATCCCGATGGAGCCGCCCGTGGAGAGCCTCAACGTGAGCGTGGCCGCCGCGCTCCTGCTCTACGAGGCGCGGCGGCAGCGGGAGGCCGCCGGGAAGGGCCCGGCGGGCGGCGGCCGGTGAGCGGCACGCTCTACATCGTCGACGGCTACAACGTGCTGCACGCGCTGTTCCGCGGCGCGGAGAAGGAGGAGATCTTCGCGCGCCGCGACTGGCTGGCCGACAGCCTCGCGAGCTTCGTCGCGCTGCGCGGCACGCGGGCCGTGCTGGTCTTCGACGGCACCGGCCCGCGCAGCACCAGCAGCGAGCCCATCAGGGGAGCGGCGGTGGAGGTCGTGTTCGCGGGCGGGCGCTTCACCGCCGACACCCTCATCGCTCGCCGTATCGCCGGCCAGCCCGCCGACGTGCAGGTGGTCGTCGTCTCGGCCGACCAGGAGGTGCAGCGCACGGCCTCGCGGGCGGGCGTCAGCCGCATGACCCCCCGGGAACTGGGCGCCGAGCTGCGCGGCGGCGGCGAAAGCGGGCAGGCTCTTGACTCTGCCCCAGACTCCACTAGAATGCCCTCACGACTTGAGGATAAAGTAGACCCTGAGACTTTGCGTCGTCTCGAGGAGCTGCGCCACAAGCCGCAGTAGACGTTCCGGAGGGGGGATTATCCGGGATGTGCAGGGGCAAACGAGTCGGAGGTGGGGATCACGCATGGCTCGCCAAGCGGACCACAGACGTGGCTCGGGCTCGTCTCACAACCCTCAAGTCTTCAACGAGAGTTCTGACTTCGCGCTCGTCCAGGCGTATCGGCGCGGCAATCAGGCGGCGCTCGACGCGCTCATGATCCGCTACCACCAGTTCGTGCGCCTCAAGGCCAGTTCGTACTTCCTGGCCGGCGGGGACGCGGAGGACCTCATCCAGGAGGGCATGCTCGGCCTCTACAAGGCCGTCCGCGACTACCGCGACGATCGCCTGGCCAGCTTCCGCAGCTTCGCCGAGCTGTGCATCACGCGCCAGATCATCACCGCCATCAAGACGGCCACGAGGCAGAAGCACGTGCCGCTCAACGGCTACCTCTCGTTCAGCCAGTCGCCCAGCGACTCGTCGGACGACGGCGACTGCTCACTGGCCGACGTGCTGCCCGGCCCCACCACGCACGATCCGATCAGCCAGGTGATCAGCTCCGAGGAGGTCGACAGCCTCACGAACTGCCTCACGAGCATGCTCTCCGAGCTCGAGGGCAAGGTGCTGCGCTTCTACCTGCAGGGGCTGAGCTACGAGCGCATCGCCGGCGAGCTCGGCTGTGACTGCAAGACGGTCGACAACGCGCTGCAGCGCATCAAGCGCAAGGTCGACCTGCACCTCGAGGGGAGACGCGTCCCGACCTGACGCGTCGGCCGCTCCGCTTCAGCGGAGCCGGCGCGCGCGGAGACGAAACGGGCGGGGCGGCCGGATGAGGCCGCCCCGCCCGTTTCGCGTCCACCCGCCGCGCCTCAGAACGTCATGAGGCTCACGTCGTGCCCCTGCGCCTGCACCAGGAGTTTGAAGTCGTGCGGGTTGCTGGCCACCTGCGCCGCGTCGGCCAGCGTGATGAGCCCGTCCTCGTACAGGGTGAGCAGGGCCTGGTCGAACGTCTGCATCCCGTAGAAGTCACCCTCCTTGATCGCGTCGCCGATGAGGCCCGCCTGGTCCGGGTCGAGGATGAAGTCACGGATGCGGTTGGTGCACACCATGATCTCGATGGCGGGCACGCGGCCCTCGCCGTCGGCGCGCACGAGCAGACGCTGGCTGACGATGCCCTTGAGCGTGCCGGCCAGCATGATGCGGATCTGCTTCTGCTGGTGCAGCGGGAAGAAGTCGATGATGCGGTTGATCGTCTCGGTGGCGTCGATGGTGTGCAGCGTGCTCATCACGAAGTGGCCGGTCTGCGCGGCCGTGAGCGCGGCGGACACGGTCTCCGGGTCGCGCATCTCGCCGATGAGGATGTCGTCGGGGTCCTGGCGCAGCACGTACTTGAGCGCCGTTGCGTAGCTGTCGGTGTCGAGGCCGATCTCGCGCTGGTTGATGATCGACTTCTTGTCCTTGTGCAGCACCTCGATGGGGTCCTCGACGGTGACGATGTGCCGGCGCATCGTGTCGTTGATGTGGTCGATCATCGCCGCGAGGGTGGTGGTCTTGCCGGAGCCGGTCGTGCCGGTGACGAGCACCAGGCCGCGCGGCTCGAGCGCGAGGCGCTTGATGATGTCCGGGAGGTGGAGCTCCTCGAAGGAAGGGATCTTGGTGGTGACCTGGCGCATGGCCACGCTGATGCTGCCGCGCTGGCGGAACACATTGACGCGGAAGCGGCCGAGGGTCGCCGCCGAGTAGGCGAAGTCGATCTCGTTGTGCTCGCTGAAGCGGCGGATCTGCTTGTCGGTCATGATGGACGCCGCGACGTCCTTGGTGTCCTCGGGGGTGAGGGCCGGCTCGTCGAGCAGCGCCAGTTCGCCGTCGACGCGGATCACGGGCGGGCTCCCCGCCTTGATGTGCAGGTCCGACGCGTTGCGCGCCATCATCTCGCTGAGCAGATCATCGATCGGTTTCATCGCGCAGCCCCAGTCGCTCGGGTTCTCTCTCCGTGTCCTTGTTCGGCAGAACCGCGGAAAAGCTTACCTCCGGACCCCGCACATGTCCCGTGCCGAGCGTGGAGCGGCGGCGAGCCGGGTGGCTAGAAGCGGCCGCCGATCCACGCGTCGCGACCCGTCCAGGTGCCGTAGCGCACCACGTCGCCGGTGCGCGGCGCCTCGATGCAGGTGGTGCCGCCGACGAAGATCGCGACGTGGTGGCTGAAGCTGGCGTTGCCGAAGAAGATGAGGTCGCCGGGGCGCAGGTCGGTGAGCGCGACCGGGGTGCTGGCGCGTTGCTGCATGGTCGCGCCGTGGTACAGGCCGATCCCGACGCTCGCGTAGCAGTACATGGTGAGGCCGCTGCAGTCGAAGCCGCTCGGGCTGGCGCCGCCCCACACGTACGGCACGCCGAAGTAGCGCTGCGCGATGGCGACGATCTCCGGGTGGCCGGGGCTGTTGGGGTCGACCACGGGGACGGGGCCGGAGAAGCCGGTGAGCGCGATCCGGGCACGCCGCCGGGCCTCCGCCCTGAGCTTCCTGATCTGTCTCTCGATCTTGCCGGTGAGGTCCTGGAGGTCCGCCTCCAGTGCGAGCAGTTCGTCCTTGTGCTGCTCGCGCTCGGCGACGAGACGGGCGGCTGCCTTCTCGTCTGCCTCGAGCCTCACGCGGCGGTCCTTGATGTCGCGCTTGTAGGCGGCGATGGCGTGGACGGTGTCCACGTCGCTGTTGCCGAGCCGCTCCATCATGTCCATCTGGCTGATGAGATCGTCGAAGCTGTCGGCCTGGAAGATCACGTCGATGACGCCGACGTCGCGCGCCTTGTAGATGTTCTGGGCGCGCAGGACGAGCTGCTCGCTCGCCTGCGCGAGGTTCTGGCGCGCGACCTCGAGCTGGCGCTGGTTCTCGTCGATCTTGGCCTGCACCGTCTCGAGCTGGGTGGAGGCCTGGTTGTACTTCTCCACGGCGATCTCGGACTGCGTCGCGACGTCGTCGAGGCGCGCCTCCACGGCGCGCAGGCGCGCCTTGGCCTTGGTGACGGAGCCCGTTGCCGACACCGCGGGCACGGCGACGAGCATGACCGCGAGCACGCCGAGGAGGACGATGAGCGCGGTCTTGACACTGATGCGGTGTGGTCCCACTCGGCGGTCTACCTCCGGCGCCACGACTGTGGTGTGCTGCGCGGTCGC
>DASUMX010000022.1:0-8528 GCA_036277455.1 Thermoleophilia bacterium | reverse complement strand
CGGGCTCGCCGAAGAACTTCTGCCCGCCCTGCTCCTCCAGCGTGAGCAGCGAACGCTGGATCGCGCCGACGGAGGCGGCGGAGACGTTGCCGTAGGTGGTGCCGATCTCGGCCGCGTTGTCGGCGACGAACTTGAGGATGGCGCGCAGGTCGTCGAGGTCGAGCAGCAGGAGGCCGTTGTCGTCGGCCACGCGGAAGGCGACCGTGAGCACGGCCTCCTGGATGTCGTTGAGGTGGAGCATGCGCGCGAGCAGCAGCGGCCCGACCTCGGACGCGGTGGTGCGCACGGGGTGGCCCTGCTCGCCGAACACGTCCCAGAACATCGCCGGCGAGCCTTCGAACGCCCAGGGGGAGAGGCCGAGCTGCGCGACGCGGTCGTCGACCTTGGCGTTGCCGCCGCCCGGCTGGGTGATGCCCGAGAGGTCGCCCTTGATGTCGGCGGCGAAGACGGGCACGCCGGCGCGGCTGAACGCCTCGGCCAGCACCTGCAGGGTCACCGTCTTGCCGGTGCCGGTGGCGCCGGCCACGAGGCCGTGCCGGCTGGCCATCTGCGGCAGCAACTGCAGCTCGGCGGCGTTCTTGGCGATCAGCAGGCCTGCGGATGAGTCGGACACGTCACGCTCCTTCCCCGGGGGAGAGATCTCGCGCAGGAGCATACCCCCGGCGGCCGGGTTCACCCGTCGGAGAAGTGGCGAGGCAGACGCGACGGTGGCCGGAGGCGGCGCTTCGCCGCCTCCGGCCACCCGGCCACCGCGTTCTTCCGGCCTCAGAAACGGACCGTCTCGAGCTCCCGCTCCTTCAGGATGTCGCCGAGGGTCCAGAACCGGGCCTCGCCGGAGGCGATACGGAACACCTCGGCGATCGGCTCGAGCGGGCGGCCGATGAGCCCTTCGAGCGCCGCCCGCTCCTCGCTCACCTGGTGCACGAGCTCGGCGTCGTCGAGGAACTCGACCGCGCCGGTCACGCGCATCGACTTCGCCTCGGGCAGCTCCATGGCTCCGTTGTAGAAGCAGACCTCGACGTGCGGGTCCCGGTGCAGCTGCTCCGAGAGCTCCTTCGGGCTCATGGTCATGAAGTGGAAGCCGCGCTTGTCCGCGAACCAGAGGAGCAGCGGACGGACCCGCGGTCGGCCGTCGTCCTCGCTCGCGAGGAAACAGATCGGATGCTCGGTCGCGAAGCTGGTGCAGTCGCTGAGTTCCATCACCCCTCCTTCACGTCGCCGGGCCGCGTCACCGCAGCGGCAGGCCGGGGATGCCGACGTGCAGGGCCTGGATTTCCGGCGACGTGCCGTCCGCCCAGTTGTAGTAGGCGCCGTTCTCGATGAACAGCGTGCACCGGGCTGACGGGGACCTCCCGAAGACCGGCGTCGTCGGGTAGTTCAGCCAGCCGGGGTCGTCGGCGACCGTGGTGAGCCGGCCGCCGGGCGCAAGACGGTACAGCGCACCGCTGGGGCTCGCGCCGGTGGTGCCGCCGTTGGTCGTGATCCACAGACCGCCGGCGAGGTCGAAGGCCATGCCGTCGGCCGTCCGGAGCTCGGGACGCTCGCAGACGGCGGTGGGCCGGCCCGGCGAACCGTTGTCGCGGACGTGGACGCGCACGATCCGACCGAAGTCGTAGACGCCCACGAACAGGTCGTCGCCGCGGAAGGCGAGGCCGTCCGCGCCGAGCCCATGCACGCTCTCGTCCTGGGTGGGATCACCCGGAGCCAGCAGGTCGTCCTGCAGCCACGGCGCGGTCGGCGAAGCGACGCCGCACCCGAGACGCACCCGCCATACTGCGCCGAGTGCCGTGTCCGTGATGTAGAGCCGCCCGTCGTGGAAGGCCATCCCGTTGGGCCACACGCCTTCCGGGAGCGCCGCGACCTGCGTCAGGCTCCCGTCGCCCTGCAGGCGATAGACGCCGTTGGGGGTGAGTCCCGACTCCATGTCGTAGGCGGCGACGTACACGCGATCGCAGCGGTCGACGGCGACGCCGAGCAGCATCCCGTAGGGCGAGAGGTCCGCCCGGGCCAGACGGACCGGATCATGACCGGGCACCACCTTCCACACCTCACCGAAGTTCGACTCGGCGATCTCCTCGTCGTAGTAGCCCCAGACGGTCAGCGAGACATACAGGTTGCCGTGACTGTCCGCGGCCATGCCCTCGGCGAACGAACCCCAGTCGCCCGGCGAGAAGGTGGCGATCGTGGTCGGCGCCGGCGCGCAGGCGCGGCCGGGGCCGGCCGCGGCGGCCGTCGCGAGCAGCGCGAGCACGAGCGCCGCCAGCATCAGAACGATGACGAAGCGTCTCATGAGTCCTCCTTCATTTACGACGATGTCGTGCGCATCGTCGCAGGAGGCCTCGACTGCGTCGTCACCCCAAAGGTGTGAAGTCACCTGGGGAGGAACCGTGCTTCGAGCGACCGGGACCGTCAGAGCAGCCCGAGCCGGCGCGCCGTCTCGACCGCGTCCGTGCGGGACGTGACACCGAGCTTGCGGTAGATGTGGCTCGTGTGCGACTTGACCGTGTTCCTGGTCAGGAAGAGACGGGCGGCGATTTGTCCGGCGGTCAGCTGGGTCGGCAGCAGGTCGAGGATGCGGCGCTCCGCGGCGGTGAACGGCTCCGCCATGCGGCGCTCCTCGAGCGCCTTGCGGAGTTGCCTCGTGCGGCCCCGCAGTATTCCCGCGTCCGGATAGCGCCGGAGGATCGCCTCGGCCTCCGCGGTCCAGCGTTCCGCGGCCGCCATGTCGTCGCGCCGCAGCGCGATCCCGGCGAAGACGGTGGCGGCAAGGATCATCCTCCACTCGGTGGGCGAGAAGGACTCGCGCGCGTCGCGCTCCGCCTTGTCCAGGTAGGCGACCAGATCGGGGTCGTCGCGATGAGCCAGGACGAGCGCGTGCGCGAGGATCGGCGGCAGGTTCTTGGGTTGCGTCGTCTTCTCGCGGATCTGGCGGTCGAGCTCGACGGCGTCGTCCCAACGTCCCTGGTCGGCGGCGATGAGCGTCTGCAGGCCGAGGACCCAGGATTCTTCGTCCGCGTGGCCCGCCGCGGTCCGCGCCGTCGCCTCGAGGGCGCGCTGAGCGTGGTGCACGCGCCCCAGGAGGTACAGCGCCATACACTGGAGCTCCTGAGCGCCGCAGAGCCACGACGGATCTCGGCCTTCCGCCTCGAGCTCGCACGCCAGCGTCGCGTCCTCGAGCATGCGAGTGACGCCGTCGCGTGCGAGATTCGCCTGCCACACGGCTCGCCACGAGCGCAGTGAAGCGGCGCCCACGGGTGTGGGGCCGTCGTCCAGTGTGAGCCGCGCGGACAGGCCAGCCCAGCGCTGCACGCGGGCGTCCGGCAGGTAGTTCGCGAGCGCCCCGGCGGTGATCGCCAGGGCCGGGTGGGCGCCGAGTTGCGCGTCGGAGAAGGCTTCGAGCAGCTGACGGGCGCGTTCGTTCTGCCCGGCCTGGATGAAGACGTCGCAGGTCAGCGCAGCCAGGTCGGCGACGGCATCGGCGTCACCGGCGGCGACGGCGTGGCGCACCGCGCGCTCGCCGTCGCCGTGTGCCTCGTACCAGGCGGCGGCGCGCAGGTGGAGGTCCGGCACGGTCTCCGGCGTCCGTCGCTCGAGCTGAGCGCGCAGCAGCTCGGCGAACAGGGAGTGATAGCGATACCAGGCGTCGTGGTCGTCGAGTGGGGTCACGAAGAGGCTGTCACGAGCCAGCCGCTCGAGCAGGCCGGCGGCATTGGCCTGGCCGGTCACCGCGTGACACAGGCCCGACGAGAGCTGGTCGAGGATCGAGGTACGGAGCAGGAACTCCTGCACGGCGGCGGGCTGGCGGTCGAGCACCTCCGTGGTGAGGTACCCGGCGATCTCACGCCGGTCGCCGCGCAGGTGCGCGAGGACGTCCCTGGCCGGGCAGCCGTCGCCGGCCAGGAGGGCGAGGTAGATCCCGGTCGGCCATCCCTCGGTGACGCGAAGCAGATCGTCCAGTTCGGCGTCACCGGCTTCACAGCCGTGGAGGCCGAGGACGGAGCGAGCTTCCTCCGAGGTCAAACGCAGGTCGTCGGGGAGGATCTCGATCAGGTCTCCGTTCGCGCGCCGGCGTGGCAACGGCAGCGGCGGCTCGCCGCGGGAGGCCAGCGCCAGGCGCCCCCCGTCGGGGAGCTGGTCGAGCGCCGCGTCGGCGAAGCGCCAGCACGCGGGGTTGCTGACCAGGTGGGCGTCGTCGAGAACGAGCAGGAAGGGGGCGGCTGCCTCCACGGCAGATCCGAGCCCGGGGAGGATGACCTCTTCGATCGGGGGTTCTCGCTCGGCCAGCAAGTCGACGATCCGGTCGTCGACTGCCACGACGTTGCCGAGCGCGGACGCCAGGTAGCGGAGAAACGCGACCGGGTCATCGTGGATCCTGTCGAGCTGGAGCCAGGCGAACGGCCGGCCGTCGCGCTCGACCCACTGTGCGAGCAGGGTGGTCTTGCCGTACCCGGCGGGGGCGTTGACGAGCACGAGTGGGGCGCCGGAGCGGCAGAGCCGCTCTACCAAGGCCTCTCTCACCACCAGCTTGAGGTGGGCGCGCGGAGGGCGCAGACGAGACCCGAGCGGCCGGAATCGCTCCGGCTGCGGCCCGTTGTCCCCGGTTGCACGCGCGTCACGCCCCACCGGTGATGCCCCCTCTCTCCCTCCGGCGTGCATCGTAGCACCGCGATGATGGGTGGAGCAGTGTTGGCGATCACCGGTCCGTTGCCGCATCGTCGCAACCTGAGGAGAATCCGCGCGCCGCATGCTTCTGGGCAGGGGCGTCCGTCGTCAGGACCCGGCGACGACCTTGCTGAATGGGGAGTACGTGCGCGCGTGGTCCGAGTCCGCGTGAACGGCGCGGATCTTGTATCGAGCGGTCGGGTTCATCCTCGGCAGGATCTTGAGCGAGTAGACACTGGCGCCGCCGACGCTGCGCACCCGGACCGTGACGGTCTTGAGGCGCTCCCAGCCCAGCCCCAGGTTGCTCCACCAGATCTCGAGGCGGACCGCCCTCGAATCCGCCCTGTGCTTGGGTCTGAGCGTTCCTGATACATCGAGAGAGGGCAACCAGATGCGTGTCGAGGTCGGCGCGATCCTCCTGGGGACCGGGCGGCTCAACAGGGCCGTCGGAACGACGGTCACACTGACCGGGGCGGACGGGAGCTGCGCGGTCCCCCCGGCGTAGCGCGCGGTCACGACCTCTCTTCTGACGACGTTCCGGAGCGAGAACCCGTAGTCGCCCGACCCGCCTGCGAGCCCCGACACCGCGACGGTGCGCGTTACGGCGCGGGCACGGACGGAGATGCCGGCTGCGGCGGGTGCCGCGGCGCCGAAGGCAAGAGATCCCGAAAAGGTCACCGTGGAGCCATACCGCGGCGCGCCCCAGGGGGCTTGGAGCGTGAGCGTGGGGTAGGCCAGCGTGCAGCCATAGATGTCCGGGTCGCCCGAGCGGGAATCGGTCCACGCGACGAAGGCGCCGGCGACGCACGGCTCAGTCTGAGCCGCAGGGTCGTCGGTGACCGCCCTGTTCGCGCCGGTGACCAGGTCGCACAGGAAGATGTCCGCTGCGCCCGCCCGATCGTCCTGATACACCACGGTCCGTCCGAGGCCGATCTGCGGAGCGGTCTGATCGTGCCCGTCAGTCGTCAATCGCCGTTCCTTCCCGCTGGCGAGCGTGTACGCATAGATGTCCCAGTTCCCGCTGCGATCGTCCTGATAGACGACCCGGCCGTTGCCGATCTGCGGAGCCGTCTGATCCGCGGCGCTGGTGGTCAGGCGCGAGGTCCGGTCGCTGTCCAGGTCGCGGCAGTAGATGTCCCAGTTGCCGTTGCGGTGGTCCGCCCACACGACGATGGAGCCCTCTATGGCTGGGTCCACTTGGTCCGCGACGTTGGTGGTGAGCCTGCGCTCCAGTCCGCTCGAGATGGAGCGTACGCAGATGTCCCAGTTGCCGGCCGCATTGCTCTCGTAGGCCACCGAGTCAGTGCCCACGGCGGGGTCCAGTTGGTCGCCCGGCCCCGCGGCGAACGGCACGTCCTGCTCGGTGGGGGTGGGGTAGCCGGCCAGCGCGAGCCACGTGCGGTAGAGATCGACGGTGCCGTTGCGGTCGTCCTCGTAGACCAGGCGGTCCTGGAAGACCGCCGGGTGACGCTGCGCCCCGCCGGCGGTTGAGACGGTCTCGGTCTGCGTGGAGTCCCGCCATCCTGCGTGCCACACGCCGGATGCATCGGTCTCCCAGGTCAGCGGCCAGTTCCACAGGGAGGGGCCGAGGTCCGGTGATTGTTGCGCGCCCGGGCCCGCGGCGATGGGTGTCTCCTGGGCGAAGGGGGGTGAGGCTCCCGCAGGCGACGCGAGCATGACGATGATGAGGAGAGACGAGCAGACGAACGTGGCGAACAGGCGCGGCATTGGACCCCTCCAGTACTTGCCCCGGTCCGCCGCATCCTACCTGATTCGTTGGTCTGCGGGAATCGGGCTGACTGCAGCTCTGTCAGCCTGCGGCCGGCGCCTCCCACAGCGAGCGCACGCCGGCGCGGATGGACGCGGTCGTGACCCGGCCGAGCGGGCCTTCTTCCGACGGCGCGTGTTCCGGCCCCGTCTGGACCTCGTCGAAGTGGGCCGTCACGGCGTGCGTGAGGAAGCGCGAGCGCTGCGCGTACCCGTGCGTGTCGGCCTTGGCCCACGGCTGCGTGTAGTAGCGCAGCGGGTGGCTCACGTAGAGCTGCTCGCGGGCGCGCGTGCAGGCGACGTAGAGCAGGCGCCGCTCCTCCTCGATCTCGGCGGCGCTGCCCGTGGCCATGTCCGACGGGATGTTGCCGTCGGCGGCGTGGATGACGTAGACGACGTCGAACTCGAGGCCCTTGGCGGAGTGCATGGTGCTGAGGATGAGGTAGTCCTCGTCGAGCAGCGGCGGGCCGGCCAGCTCCTGCGTGTACGCCGGCGGGTCGAGCACCAGCTCGGCGAGGAACTGCGAGCGCGTCTGCGAGCGGGCCGCGAGTCCCTCGATCTGCTCGAGGTCGCGCAGCCGCGCCTGGACGTTGTCGTAGCGACGCTCGAGCAGCGGTCCGTACACGCTGCGCACGGCGTGGACCTGCGCGGGGACCTCCGACGGGCCGGCGGCGGCGAGCGTCGCGAAGAGCTCGACGACGGCCGGCCAGGCGGCGCGCGCCGGCTCGGGGACGCGCGCGCCGGTCCAGGCCGCCGCGAAGTCGCCGGCGGCAGCGCCCAGCGCCTCGAGCAGCGCCGCCGCCGTCTTCGGGCCGATGCCCGGCACGAGGCCGAGCACGCGCAGGCCGGCCATCGCGTCTTTGGGGTTCTCGGCCAGGCGCAGGAAGCTCACGAGGTCCTTGACGTGGGCCATCTCGACGAAGCGCAGCCCGCCGTACTTGTGGAAGGGGATGTTGCGGCGGCTGAGCTCCATCTCGAGCGCCATGCTGTGGTGCTGCGCGCGGTACAGCACGGCCTGCTCCTTGAGCTGCGTGCCCTGCTCGCGGTGCGCGAGGATGTGCTCGCAGACCCACTGCGTCTGCTCGTCCTCGTCGCGGCAGGTGGCGAGGACCGGGCGCCCGCCGCCGGCCCGGTCGGTGCGGAGCTCCTTGTCGCGCCGCTCGGCCGCCTCGGCGATGAGCGCGTTGGTGGCGGCGAGGATGGGCGCCGTGCTGCGGTAGTTCTGCGTGAGCGTGACGACCGCGGCGCCGGGGAAGCGCTGCTCGAAGTCGAGGATGTTGCGCACCGTGGCGGCGCGGAACCCGTAGATGGCCTGCGCGTCGTCGCCGACGCAGGTGACGCCCGTGCCGTCCGGTCGCAGCAGGCTCACGATGTCGGCCTGCAGCGCGTTGGTGTCCTGGTACTCGTCGACGAGCACGTGGTCGAAGCGCTCGCGCACGCGGGCGCCGCCGCCCGGATCGGCGAGCAGGCCGCGCCAGAACAGCAGCAGGTCGTCGTAGTCCAGGACCTGCTGCTCCTCCTTGGCGTCCGTGTACGCGGCGAAGAGCTGGGCGAGGCCCTCCTCCGCCGGCAGGCACCACGGGAACGCCGTGTGCAACACCTCGCCCAGCGGCAGCTGCGCGTTGACGCAGCGCGAGTACACGTCGAGGCAGGTGGACTTCTGCGGGAACCGCGAGCCGCCGCGGCCCAGGCCGAGGCGCGTGCGCGCCACGTGCATGAGGTCCTCGGAGTCGCCGCGGTCCATGATCGTGAAGTCCGGCTGCATGCCGATGTCGCGCGCGTGGATGCGGAGCAGGCGGGCGGCGCCGGCGTGGAAGGTGCCGCCCCAGACGCGCTCGGACGCGCCGCCGGAGCCGTGGCCGCGCGCCGCGAGCACCGCCTCGACCCTGCGCAGCATCTCGGCGGCGGCGCGGCGCGTGAACGTGAGCAGCAGGATGCGCCGCGGGTCGGCGCCGCGCTCGATGAGGTGGGCGACGCGGTGCACGAGCGCGGCCGTCTTGCCGGTGCCGGCGCCGGCGACGATGAGCAGCGGGCCGTCGCCGTGCTGGGCAGCGGCCAGCTGCTCGGCGTTGAGCTCGACGAGCATGAGGAGTCCTCCT
>DASUMX010000021.1:0-8481 GCA_036277455.1 Thermoleophilia bacterium | reverse complement strand
CGTTGAGCATCTTGACGCCGTGGATCTCGGCGACCTTCTTGAGCGTGTAGTCGGTGCTGACGATCATCGCCCCGGTGTCGTGCCCGAGCCGGACCAGCTTGGCGTCCACCGCCTCGATGTCCGGATAGTCGGCGCCGTCGATGCGCACCGCGCCGGAGCTGTTCTGAAGACGCTTGACGAAGTCGAGGCCGCGACGCCCACGCACGCGCTTCTCCGCGTCCGACGAATCGGCGAGCCGCTGGAGCTCCTCGACGACGAACCGCGGCACGAGGAGCTCCCCCTCCACGAACCCGGTGTCGATGATCTCGAGGATGCGGCCGTCGATGATCGCGCTCGAGTCGAGCAGCTTGGCCGGCGTGAGCCCCGGGATGACCTCGAACGCGCCGCGCACGCCGAGCAGCCGCAGGACCTCGATGTGCTTCTTGGCGGCGACGTAGGCGGTGAAGTACCCCGACAGCAGGTAGATGGGCACCGTGAGGTACGGCCCCACGATGGGGATGCGGACGAGCGCGATACTGATGAGCGTGGCGATGAAGAGCCCGACGACCGCGCCGCCGACGGCGACCACGACCTCGGCGCCCGTGGCGCGCGCCATGACCTCGTCCACGCGGTCGAGGCCGCGACGCAGCAGGCGCGAGAGGACCACGCCGAGAAGGTACCCGAGCACGAGACCGGAGGCCGTGAAGGCGACCAGCCAGATGACCTTGCCGTTCTGGTCGAGCGCGGGCGCGAACGACGACGCACGGATACGGTCGGCGAGCTGGTAGCCGGCGAGCGCGCCGAGCAGGGCGAGGACCCCGCGGATAGCCGGCTGCAGGACGCCGCGCGGCCTGCGCGGGACGCCCGCGGCGCCGGTCTCAGACGACGGGAGCGGGCTCTCGGGAGTCGTCGGCAAGTGCGGGTCCGTCGACGTGGATGTCCTCGAGCACGGTCTCCAGGAACGCGTTGGCCTCGTCCTCGTCGAAGTCCCGCGCGTACATGAGCTCGCTGGCGAGGATCTTCTTGGCTTTGGAGAACATCTGCTTCTCGCCGGTCGACAGCCCCTTGTCGGCGTGGCGGATGGCCAGGTTGCGGACCACTTCGGCGACCTCGAAGATGTCGCCGGTCTTGAGCTTGTCGCGGTTGTGCTTGTAGCGACGGCTCCAGTTCTTGGGCATCTTGGTGGGGTCGCCGCGCAGGACCTCGAGGACCCTTTCGACAACGTCGGACTCGATGACCTTGCGCAGGCCGGCGCGGTCGGCGTTCTCGACGGGGACCATGACGGTCATGTCGTTGTGCAGGATCTGGATGGTGAGGTAGTCGCGCTGCTGGCCGAGCACTTCCTTCTGCTCGATCTTCATGATCTTGCCAGCGCCGTGGTGCGGGTAGACCACCTTGTCTCCGACTGAATACATCAAACCCCCCACTCGTCGTTCGTGGCCCCGGAGGCCGGCCTGTCCGCGCTCTGGCCGAGCAGAGCGGCGAACGCCCCACGCACATCGGCCGCGCCGGCGACACGGTCGCCGGCCCGGCGTGCATCGGCGGCCGGAACGACGATACAGTCGAAGCCGGCGCGGCCGGCTTCGGCGATACGTCGCTCGCTCTGGCTGCAGGATCGAAGTCCGCCCGTAAGGCTGATCTCCCCGAACATCGCCGCCCCCGTGGGGAGCGGAACATCGCGCTGCGCTGAGGCGACAGCGAGTGCGACCGCGAGGTCCGCAGCAGGCTCGTCGATACGAATTCCGCCTGCAATTGTAACAAAAAGGTCGGAACTAGACAACTTCAGCCCGGCATGCCTCCCGAGCACGGCGACGAGCATGGCGAGACGGTTGCGGTCGAAGCCGACCGCGACCCGTCGCGGCATGGCCAGTTCGGTCTGGTTGACGAGCGCCTGGACCTCGACGAGAAAGCAGCGCGTGCCCTCGACGGCGACGTGGACGGCGGCGCCGGGTGCCGGCGCCGCCTCGCTGAGGAAGAGCGCGGAGGGGTCGGGCACCGTCTTGAGGCCCGACCCGGTCATCTCGAAGATCCCCAGCTCGTTGGTGGAGCCGAACCGGTTCTTGGCGGCGCGCAGCGTGCGGTAGAAGCGGTAGCGGTCGCCCTCGAACTGGAGCACGGTGTCGACCATGTGCTCCAGCACCCGGGGGCCGGCGATCGCGCCCTCCTTGGTGACGTGCCCGACCAGGAAGACGGCGGCGCCGGTGTCCTTGGCCAGGCGGAGGAAGCGGCCCGCCGCCTCCCTCACCTGGCTCACGCTGCCCGGCGCCGACGTGAACGCGTCGCTGTAGAGCGTCTGCACGGAGTCGACGACCACCAGCGCCGGCCGCGCCGCGGCGACCGCCTCGAGGACCGTCTCGAGCTCGGTCTCGGCGAGGACGTCGATGTTGGCGGCGCCCCTGCAGATGCGCTCGGCGCGCATCTTGACCTGCGCCGCCGATTCCTCGCCGCAGACGAGCAGCGCCGGGCGGCCGGCGGCGACGTTGTCGAGCACCTGCAGCAGCAGCGTCGACTTGCCGATGCCGGGCTCGCCGCCGACCAGCACGAGAGAGCCCGGGACGATGCCTCCGCCGAGCACGCGGTCGAGCTCGTCGATCCCGCTCGAGAAGCGCTCGGCGGCCGACGAGACGACCTCGGACAGACGGACGGGGCCGGCGGCGGTACCGCCGCCGGCCCCGTCTCCGGTCCTCTTGCCGCGACCACGCCCCTTGGGCGCCGCCGCGACCACTTCTTCGACGAACGAGTCCCACGCGCCGCAGTCGGGGCAGTGGCCCAGCCACTTGGCCTCCCGGCGACCGCACTCGCCGCAGGTGAAGACGGTCGTCGCCTTCGCCATCGCTCTCAGCGGCTCCCGCCGTGCGCAGGCGCGGGCGCCGTCACCGCGGTCTCAGGCGCCCGCGGACGCGCCGCCGGCGTCGGGTCCGTCGCTCTCCCCGCCGGACGGCGTCCCGACCGGGCCGACGCCCTGCGACACCGGTTCGTCGAGGCCGACCATCGGCAGCTCGACGCTGCCGCCGACGACCTCGCCGTTCACGGTGAGCACGGTGTCTTCGTTCTGGCCGTCGACGATCACCACGGTGCCCTCGGGGAACGCCCGCTCGAGCATCGCGTCACTCAGCTTGTCCTCGATGTACCGCTGGATGGCGCGTCGCAGCGGGCGCGCGCCGAGCATGGGGTCGTACCCCTTCTCGACGAGCACGTCGCGGCCGGCGTCGGTGAGCTGGATGTCCACACCGCTCACGGCGAGCTGCTGCCGCAGCCGCGAGATCATCAGGTCGACGATCTTGGCGATCTCCGCGCGCTCCAGCTTGTGGAACACGATGACCTCGTCGACGCGGTTGAGGAACTCGGGCTTGAAGACGCGCTTGAGCTCGCCGGTGATGCGGCCCTTCATGTCGTCGTAGGTCATGCCCTTGTTGGCCGTCTGCGTGAAGCCCAGCGGCGTGTCCTTGGTGATCATCTCCGCGCCGATGTTGCTGGTCATGATGAGGATCGCGTTGCGGAAGTCGACGGTGCGACCCTGCGCGTCGGTGAGGCGCCCGTCCTCGAGGATCTGCAGGAGGATGTTGAACACGTCCGGGTGCGCCTTCTCGATCTCGTCGAAGAGGATCACGCTGTACGGCTTGCGGCGCACGATCTCGGTGAGCTGGCCGCCCTCGTCGTGCCCGACGTAGCCGGGAGGCGACCCGACCAGACGCGACACGGCGTGCTTCTCCATGTACTCGCTCATGTCGATCTGCACGAGGTGGTCCTCGTCGCCGAAGAGGAAGTTCGCCAGCGTGCGGGCCAGCTCCGTCTTCCCCACGCCCGAGGGGCCGAGGAAGATGAAGGAGCCGGTGGGACGGCGACGGTCCTTGAGCCCGGCTCTCGCCCGGCGGATCGCCTTGCTGACGGCGCGCACCGCCGGGTCCTGGCCGATGAGCCGCGCGTGCAGCTCGTCCTCCATCCGCAGCAGCTTCTTGGTCTCGGCCTCGGTGATCTTGACCACCGGGATGCCGGTCCACATGCTCACGATCTCGGCGATCTCGTCCTCGCCGATGCTGGCGCGCATGCCCTCATCGCTCGTCTTCCAGGCGTCCTCGAGCTCGAGCTTCCTGTGGCTCAGCTTGCGCTCCTTGTCGCGCAGGTTGGCCGCCTTCTCGAACTCCTGCGCCTCGATCGCCGCCTCCTTCTCCTTGCGCACCGAGGAGATCTCCTCCTCGAGCTCGCGATAGCTCGGCGGCGCCGTCATCGTGCGGATGCGCATGCGGCTGGCGGCCTCGTCGATGAGGTCGATCGCCTTGTCCGGCAGGAACCGGTCGCTGATGTAGCGGTCGGCGAGCTCGGCCGCCGAGGTGAGGGCCTCGTCGGTGATGCGGATGCGGTGGTGAGCCTCGTAGCGGTCGCGGAGGCCCTTGAGGATCTCGACGGTCTCCTCGACCGACGGCTCGGCCACCTTGATCTGCATGAAGCGCCGTTCCAGGGCGGCGTCGCGCTCGAGGTACTTGCGGTACTCGTCCAGGGTCGTGGCGCCGACGGTCTGGAGCTCGCCGCGCGCCAGCGCCGGCTTGAGGATGCTGGCGGCGTCGATGGCGCCCTCGGCGGCCCCCGCGCCGACGAGGTTGTGGAGCTCGTCGATGAACAGGATGATGTCGCCCGTCTCGCGGATCTCCTTCATGACCTTCTTGAGACGCTCCTCGAACTCGCCGCGGTACTTGCTGCCGGCGACGAGCGCTGCCAGGTCGAGCGTCCACACCTGCTTGCCCTTGAGCAGCTCGGGGACCTCGTGGTTGGCGATGCGCTGGGCGAAGCCCTCGACGATGGCCGTCTTGCCGACGCCCGGCTCGCCGATGAGCACGGGGTTGTTCTTGGTGCGCCGGCTGAGGATCTGCATGACGCGCTCGATCTCGGTCTGGCGGCCGATGCACGGGTCGAGCTTGCCCTCCTCGGCGAGCTTGGTGAGGTTGCGGCCGAACTGGTCGAGGACCTTGGCCGCGCGCTTGCCCTCGGACGCGCCGCCGCCCTGCGCGCTGCGGCGGCCGGGGCCGCTGAGCGCGCGCATGACCTCGCCGCGGATCTTCTCGGGCTCGGCGTCCAGGTCGAGCAGGATGCGCGCGGCGACGCCCTCGTCCTCACGCACGAGGCCGAGCAGGATGTGCTCGGTGCCGATGTAGTTGTGGCCGAGGCTCAGAGCCTCACGCAGCGCCAGCTCGAGGACCTTCTTGGCGCGCGGGGTGAAGGGGATCTGGCCCTGGGGCGACTCCTCGCCCGAGCCGACGATGCGGACGACCGCCGCGCGGACCTCCTCGACCGACACTTCGAGGCCGTCGAGCACGCGCGCGGCGACGCCCTCCTCCTCGCGGAGCAGGCCGAGCAGCAGGTGCTCGGTGCCGATGTAGTTGTGCTTGAGGGACCGGGCCTCTTCCTGGGCGAGGACCACGACCTGTCTGGCGCGTTCGGTGAAGCGTTCGAACATGCGGCCACTCCTTCACGATACGGGAACCGTCGGGGTCGTCGGGGGGGACAGGGACGGCTTCCGGTGCTTGCTCTCAGTCTCCGGGATACCCGCTCTCGCCCCACCGGAGACACGACGTGGGTCTATGGTACCCGATTCCCTGCGCGACGCGACCCCGCGGGACGCTCGCCCGGCCAGTATGATGTGGGCCACGGAGAGGCCGTCCCACGCGGAGAGGAGCCTGCACATGCGTCGCATCATCACCTGGTCGGTACGCGGCAGGCACCCCTGGATCGTGATCGCCGCCTGGATCGTGGTCGCCGGCCTCCTCTCCCTGGGCCCCAGGCTCTCCAGCGTGACCAGCAACGACGCCTCCAGGTCCCTCGCGGCGACCGTGGAGAGCAAGCGTGCGGACGCGCTGCAGCAGGCGTCGTTCCCCGACGCCAAGGGCACGCCGGTGATCGTCGTCTTCAGCTCGGACGAGCCGCTCACCGCCGCCGACAAGGCGGCGATCGGCGCCGGTGAGGAGTGGCTCATGAGCGGCGCCGAGCCCGTCAACAGCGCCCGCATCGAGTACTCGCCGGACGGCAAGGGCGCGCTCGTCTTCGCGAGCCTCGACGGCAACCCCGGCGACGAGTCCTTCCGGGATTCCGTGCAGGCCATCCGCGACCACTTCGGCGAGACCGTGGAGGGCATGCAGGTGCGCGTCACCGGCCCCGGCGGCCTGATCACCGACGTCTACCAGATCTTCCTGAACGCGGACGTCAAACTCCTCGTGGGCACGGTCATCCTGGTGCTGGTGCTGCTTCTCCTCATCTACCGCTCGCCGGTGCTGCCCTTCGTGCCGCTCGTCGCCGTCGGCTTCGGCTACTTCGTCGCCGGCGGTGTCCTCGCGCTCGCCGCGAACGCGCTCGACGTCACCCTCTCCGGCCAGGCGACCTCGCTCATGGTGATCCTGCTGTTCGGCGCCGGCACCGACTACGGCCTGCTGCTCATCTCGCGCTACCGCGAGGACCTGCGCCGCGAGAGCGACGCGCGTGTCGCCCTGACCACGGCGCTGGGCGAGACCTGGGAGGCCATCGCCGCCAGCGGCCTGACCGTGACGCTGGCGGTCCTCACCCTGCTCTTCGCCCAGTACGGCGACTACCGCTCGTTCGCGCCGGTGCTCGGGATCGGCGTGTTCGTGACGCTCATCGCCGGGCTCACGCTCATGCCGGCGCTGCTCGCCCTGCTCGGCCGCCGCGCCTTCTGGCCGCGCGTGCCCAAGCAGGGCGAAGCCACGACGCATCGCACCTGGGAGCGCGTCGCGGAGTGGGTGGCCGCGGGGCCGAGGCGGGCCGCGAGCCTGGTCGTGCTCATCCTCGTCGTGCTGGCCCTCGGCTGCCTCTTCTACAGCCCGCGCTTCAGCTTCACCGAGGACTTCCTCACCAGCATGCCCTCGAGTGAGGGCTACACGCTGCTGGAGAAGCACTTTCCCAAGGGTGCGCTGGCGCCGACCACGGTCCTCTTCGTGGTGCCGGAGGAGCCGCCGGAGTTCGTCACCGGCATGATCACCGGCGCGCTCAGCGAGAGCCCGGGCGTGGCCGCCGCCTTCCCCACCGGCACCGGGACGCACTCAGGCAGCACGGTGCTCGGGTTCCAGGTCATCTTCGAGGGCGACCCGTACTCCAGCGAGACCCTCGAGCAGGTGCGCGAGCTGCGCGTGACGGCGCGCGAGGCGGCGGCGACCGGCGGCGGCGAAGCCCTCGTCGGCGGCCCCACCGCCACCCAGGCCGACACCTGGGCGCAGAGCAACCGCGACACACTCGTGGTCGCGGCGGTGGCCCTCGTGGTGGTGGGCGCGATCCTCGTGATCCTGCTGCGCGCCCTCATCGCGCCGCTCTACCTCCTGGCGACGAACGTGCTCTCCTACCTCGCGGCGCTGGGAGCGACCATCGTCATCACCGAGAAGATCCTCGGCTGGGACCGCATCAGCTACCGCATCCCGCTGTACATGTTCATCTTCCTGGTCGCGCTCGGCAGCGACTACAACATCTTCATCACGACGCGCATCCGCGGCGAGGCGATGGCGCGCGGCCTGCGCGACGGCACGGTGAAGGCGCTCTCGGCCACCGGCGGCGTGCTCACCAGCGCCGGGATCATCCTCGCCGGCACGTTCCTGATCCTTCTCTCACAGCCGGTCAAGGACCTCGCCGAGATCAGCATCGGCGTGGCGCTCGGCGTGCTCATCGACACGTTCCTGGTGCGCACGGCGCTGGTGCCGGGGCTCACGCTGTGGGTGGGGCCCAAGGCCGGCTGGCCGGGGCCGCTGTGGACCAGGCGGCAGACGACGGAGGAAGAGCCGGCGGACGAGCCACGACCGTTCGCGGTGAGCGGCGAGCCGGTGAGGGACGAAGCCTAGCGCCGGCGGCGCCGGCGTCAGCCGCGCAGCGCCGGGAAGAGGATGACGTCGCGGATGCTGGGCGCGCCGGTGAGCACCATCACCAGGCGGTCGATGCCCATGCCGAGGCCGCCGGTGGGCGGCATGCCGTGCTCCATGGCCTCGAGGAAGTCCTCGTCGAGCCGGTGCGCGGTCTCGTCGCCGTCGGCGAGGTCCTGCATCTGCTGCATGAAGCGCTCGCGCTGGTCGTCGGGGTCGTTGAGCTCGCTGAACGCGTTGCTCAGCTCCATGCCGGCGATGAAGCCCTCGAACCGCTCGACGAAGCGCGGGTCGTGCGGCGTCTTCTTGGCGAACGGGCTGGTCTCGAGCGGGTGCTCGGTGATGAACACGGGCTGGATGAGCCTGGGCTCGACGCACTCGCTGAACAGCTCGTCGACCTGGGCGCCCCAGGCGGGGGCGAGCGGCACGACATCCTCGAGCCCCTTCTCGCGGATCCGCGCCTGCAGGTCGGCGACCGTGCGCGCGTCTTCCGCGCCGATGTCGATGCCGGTCTCGTCCTCGATGGCCGCGCGCATCGTGAGGCGCGGCCACGGGGGCGTGAGGTCGATGTCGTGCTCGCGGAACGTGACCTTGAGCGATCCGACGGCCTCGGCCGCGTGCGCCGTCATCTCCTCGACCATCGTCATGACGT
>DASUMX010000020.1:0-2590 GCA_036277455.1 Thermoleophilia bacterium | reverse complement strand
GTGGATCCAGCTGGGAGAGGTGCCGACGCTCGTCGAGGGCATCGGCATGGTGCTCATCATCGCCGCGCTCGCGGTGCTCGCCGCGCACGGGCTGCTCGCCGGCCGCCGCGGTACGGCCGCGGCCGGCGAGCCCGACGTGCGACCCGTCACCGACTGACCGGGGCCGAGGAGCTGCGCGAGAGCCGGACCAGCACGCCGGGCGCCGGGGTCCCCGCTCGCGCTATGCTGGCCGCATGCGGCGGCTGTCCTTCATCGTCATGGTCGGCTTGTGGGGCGCGTTCATCGCGCTCGCCTTCACCTCTCCGGAGACGCTCGACGAGATCTGGCGCTGGACGGGCGATCTCTGGTGGCCGCTGCAAATCGCCGTCTGGATCCTCTTCCTCCCGTGGATGATCGGCCTGCTCGTCTGGCAGGCGGACTGGTCGTTCGCCGCGCGCATGGCGGTCATCGTGGTGCTCGCCCTGGGCTGGTCGGCCGCGTCGTTCCCGCGCCGGTAGCGTGGACCGCCGCGGCCGCGACCTCGGGGCGTTCGCCCTCGCGCTGCTCGCCCTGATCTGGGGCTACAACTGGGTGGTCATGAAGATCGGCCTGGAGTACGCCGAGCCGTTCGCCTTCTCCGCCCTCAGGACCTTTCTCGGCGCACTGAGCCTCTTCGCCCTCCTCCTCGTGCTGCGGCGGCCGCTGCGGCCACCGCCGCTCGGCTGGACCATCGCTATCGGGCTGCTGCAGACCACCGGCTTCGTCGGTCTGCTGATGTGGGCGCTCGAGAGCGGCGGCGCGGGCAAGACGTCCGTGCTCACGTACACGATGCCGTTCTGGCTGCTGCTGCTCGCGTGGGCGTTCCTGGGCGAGCGGCTTCACGGGGTGCAGTGGCTCGCCGTCGCCCTCGCCCTGTGCGGCCTCGTCCTGGTGCTCGAGCCGTGGGAGCTGGAGGGCACGTTCAGCAGTGCGCTGGCGGTGGCCGGCGGGTTCTGCTGGGCCGCCAGCGCCGTCGTCGTCAAACGCCTGCAGGCGCGCCACGAGGTCGACATCCTCTCGCTCACCACGTGGCAGATGCTCTTCGGCTCGCTGCCGCTGGTCCTCATCGCCGCGCTCACGTGGCAGGGCGGCCCGGAGTGGAGCACGGACTTCGTGCTGGCGCTCGCCTACAACGTCATCCTCGGCAACGCGCTGGCCTGGTTCCTGTGGCTGTTCGGCCTGCGCCGCCTCTCCGCGGGCGCCGCCGGCATCGCCACCCTGGCGACGCCGGTGATCGGCGTCGCGGCCGCGTGGGTCCAGCTCGGGGAGCGGCCCTCCGCGGGCGAGGCCGCCGGCATGGGCCTCATCATCGCCGCGCTGGCGGTACTCACCGCGCGCGGACTCGCAGCCGGCAGGCGAGCCGCGCCGGCGACGCCGGACTAGCGGACGGGGCGGGCGCTCGCCGCGCCCGCCCCGTCCGTCCGCGACTCAGGCCGCCTGAGCGAGCCCGGGCGCCTCGTCGAGGAAGACCTCGTACAGGTCGGCCGAGACGCGCTTGCCCCACTCGTCGCTGGAGGGCGACATCTCCCGCATGATCCGGTCGATCTCGCGGATCTGCTCCTCCGTCTCCGCGTACACGAGCATGGCGACCGTGCCTCTCTTCCGGTCGACCAGCATCTCGATCCTGGTGGCCAGTAATGCGAGCTCCTGCGGCACCTCGGGGCTGGACTCGCCCCGCCTCGCCGCCTCGAGGTCGCGGCGGATGCGCGCGCCCTCCTCCTCGATCTGGGCGGTCGTGCCGCCCTCGAACCGAGCGATCCGAACGAACATGGAACGCCTCCTCGTCAGGTGATGGAACACTTGAACGGTACCCGCCGACGGGGATCGGGAGCGTCAGGAGATGAACCACGAGGCGGGGACGCCCGCCGGCGTGGCGCTCAGCCGCGCGCGGCGGCGAGCAGCCGCCGGGCGAGCTGGCCGCCGAGGCCGGCGAGGTCCTCGGCCGGGAGGTAGTGGCTCACGCTGGCGTCGAAGAGCACGCGGGCCTCTCCGGGCTCCTCGTCGTCGCCGGCCCACACGAGCACGGCGACGTCCACCCGCGGCAGCGCCGCGAAGCGGAACGACGCGTCGCCCAGCGTGAGAGCTTCACCGCCGGAGCTGCTCGCAGCGGAGCCGAAGACGTCGAGGCCGGCGGGCGACCCTGCGAACGCGCCGGCCAGCGGCTTCTCCGCCCGTCCGGCGAACGACGTCGCGTAGAAGAGGCCGTCCGGAAGCTCGCGGTAGGCCTTCCACTCGCCGGTGGGAGCGGCCCCGTCCGCGGTCAGCAGGTAGTGGAGCAGCAGGACGGCGACGGCGACGTGCGCGGGCTCGCCGGGACCGGCGGCGGCTTCGCCCGCCCGCGCCGCCGTGACGGCGCCGTGCGGATGCGTGACGAGGTGGGGCCGGCCGAACAGCGGCACGAGCACGCCGGAGGCGCTGACCTCGGCGCCGGCGCGCGCGGCACAGGCCGTCGCATCCGCGGCGGCCCACTCCCCGCGCGCCTTCGCCAGCGCGTCGGCGAACCTGCGTTCCGGCGGATCCGTCAATTCATCCCTCCTGATCGCGGGCCGGAGCGAGCCCCGGCGCCTTCGCC
>DASUMX010000019.1:0-12432 GCA_036277455.1 Thermoleophilia bacterium | reverse complement strand
GCGGACACGCCGCTGGACATCGTCTTCACCAGGCCCGCCGACTGGGCCTCCGAGGACCCGACGAAGCACTACGGCGCGGCGCACTTCATCTGGGGGGACTTCGAGAAGGTCGACGCCGACGGGCTCATCTGGCACACCGATGGACTGCAGCCCGGCCGCTACGACTGGATGCGCGATTTCATGCCGAAGTACGGCACCGGCTCCCTGGTCGTCGCGCAGCGGATCGACGTCGACAAGATCTCACACGCCGACACGCACGCGCTGCCGTACCTGCCGGCGGACATCTCCTTCGGCGACGTCAGCTCCGCGGGCATGGGCTGCGACCGCAGCATCGCGTTCCCCAACCCCCTGCATCGTGTGTTCATCCAGACGAGCCCCGACCCGCTCGTGTGGCACACCGACGGCTTGGTCCCCGGTCGCTACGACTGGAAGTGCTGGATGGACGACTGCCACTACGGGACGCTGGTGGCCGACGGTCCTGCCCAGCAGGTGCCCATCGACTCGGATCCCCTGGACTCGGTGACCGCGGTGCCGGCCGACACGCCGGTCGACATGGTCTTCACCGGCGCGAGGATGATGTGCTGGCGGACGATCTTCTTCACGACGGCTGGCGACTTCACGAAGACCCAAGGTTACCCTGAGCCGCTGACGTGGTACTCCGGCGGGCTCGCCCCCGGCAGCTACGAGTGGGAGTGCTGGATGGGGCCGCAGTGCCACCACGGGACCATCGTCGTCCAGTAGGAGGGACATCATGCGCACGTATCTGAGGGCCATTCTGATGGTGAGTCTGGTGGTGGCGCTGCTGGCGTGCACGGCGTCGGTGGCCAGCGCCCGTATCACCTACTTCACGAGCAAGCCGGTGACGTCCAACGCGCCCAAGAAGGACAGGCCGTTCGTCACCTCCGGATACATCAAGCCCAGGTCGACGGCGTCCAACCGCGCGACCGTCAAGATCATCCTGTGGATGAAGTACGGCACCGGCTGGGGCGTCATGGACACCTACTGGACGAAGCTGTCGCGGCGCCCGGCCGGCGGCACCAGGTACGCGGTCACCATCACCATCCCCATGAAGGGCGACCACGGGGTGCAGGCGGTGCAGTACCGCAAGGGCAAGAAGGTGTCCAAGTCGGCGACCAGGTACTTCTACGTCCAGCCGTGAGCCGGCTGCGGGAGTGAGGCGGGGCTGGTGAGCGGGCGGCGGTCCTACCTCCGCGACGTGCTCCTGCTCGTGGTCGTGGTCGCGGTGGCCGTGCCGGTGATCGTGCTGGGCGCCAGGGCCCTGACGGGCGACGGCGACATGAAGATGGTCGCGAGCCCGGCGGGAAGCGGCAGCCCGGTGGCCGCCGCGAGCCCGGCGGGCGAGCCCCAGAGCTGCACGAGCTGCTGGGTGGACAAGGGCGCGCCCTCGCCCGCGTTCGCCGGCGAGACCGCCGTGCAGGACGGCGTCCAGATCCTGAACGTGGGTCTCGTCGGCGGGTACTACCGGCCGAACCGCTTCACGGTGCAGGCCGGCGTCCCGGTCAAGGTCGTGTTCACGGGCTACGCCCAGGACTGCCTCGGCCAGCCCGAGTTCCCGGAGCTCGGCCTGAAGGGCGACATGAGCAGCGGTCAGGCGGTGTTCCCCCTGGGCGAGCTCGAGCCCGGAGCGTACACGTTCACCTGCAGCATGGGCGTGAACGAGGGCCTGATCACGGTGGAGTGACCGGCGCCGCCGCCGCGGCGGCGCCTCAGACCGTGACGCGCAGCAGCTCGAGGTAGCTGGTGGAGCCCTCGAGCACCTTGGCGATGCCGTCCTCGCGCAGCGACGACACCCCCTTCTCGCGCGCCATGCGCTGGATCTCGAGCACGCTGCCGCCGGTGGCCACGAGGTCGCGCAGGGCGTCGTCGACCACCAGCACCTCGTAGAGGCCGAGGCGGCCGCGGTAGCCGGTGCCGAAGCATTTGGAGCAGCCCACCGGCTCCCAGATGCGGAAGCGTTTGCGCGGCGCCGGGCCGAGCCCGAGCTCGCTCCAGCGCTCGTCGGTCATGGTCGTCTCGGCGCGGCAGTGCGGGCAGAGCCGGCGCACGAGCCGCTGGGCGACGAAGCAGCGCCATGCGGCCGCCACCAGGTAGCGGGGCACGCCCATCTCGACGAGGCGGTTGACCGCCGACGAGGCATCGTTGGTGTGTAGCGTGCTGAACACCTGGTGGCCGGTGATGGCGGAGTCGGCGGCCATCTTGGCCGTCTCGAGGTCGCGGATCTCGCCGACCATGATCACGTCGGGGTCGGCGCGCACGAGCGAGCGCAGCGCCTGCGCGAACGTGAGGCCGATGGCCGGCTTGACCTCGGTCTGGATGATGCCCTCGATCTTGCGCTCGATGGGATCCTCGACCGTGTAGACCTTGCGCGCCGGCGTCTTGATCAGCTCGAGGGTGGTGTACAAGGTCGTGGACTTGCCCGAGCCGGTGGGGCCGACGATGACGATGCCGCCCTCCGGCGCCTTGAGGGCGGCCTCGAACCGGGAGAGGTTCTCGCCGACGAGGCCGAGCGACGCGAGGGTGGGCGGCAGCGGCGAGACCTCGAGGATGCGGATGGTGAGGTTCTCGCCGTACATGCTGGGGATGGAGGCGAGGCGCAGGTCGACGGCCTCGCCGCTGGAGAGCTCGAAGCTCGTGCGGCCGTCCTGCGGCAGCCGCCGCTCGGCGATGTCGAGGTTGCCCATGATCTTGAGGCGGCTGATGATGCCGGCCTGCAGCTCCTTGGGGAACTCCCGCATCTCGTGGAGCACGCCGTCGATGCGGCAGCGGACGTTGAGGGAGTCCTCGGCCGGCTCCAGGTGGATGTCCGACGCGTCCATGCTGGCGGCGTCGGTGAGCAGCGCGTCCACGATCTCGATGATGTCGGCGTCGATCTCGCCGCTGCCGGCCGCCGGCTCGTCCGCCTCCTCGCGCGCGTCCTTGAGCTTGCCGCGCGAGCTGAAGTAGATGGCGACGGCCTCGTCGAAGGCGGCCTCGGTGCAGATGGCCGGCACCACGCGCTTCTTGGTGCGCATGCCGATCTCGTCGATGGAGAGGACGTCCAGCGGGTTGGTCATGGCGACCACGAGGCTGCCGTTCTCGTCGAGGCTGAGGGGCATGAGCCGGCGCCGCACGATGAAGTCCCGCGGCAGCAGCCCGAGGGCGGCGGGCTGGGGCGTGGCCTCCGTGAGGTCGACCACGCCGATGTGCATCTGGCCGGCGACCGCCGTGATGATGTCCTGCTCGCTCACCAGGCCGTCGGCGACCAGGACCTCCCCGAGGCGCCCGCCGTGGTCGTTCTGCCGGGCGAGCGCCTGCTTGATCTGCTCCCGCGTCACCAGCCCGCTGGCGACCAGGAGGTCGCCCAGCTTGAGCCGGCCGTTGGTGCGGCGCTTCTGCCCGTTCACGAGCCCGTCCAGCTTGGGCCGCAGGTCCTCCGGAGAGAACGGCTTGGTGACGTACTCGGAGGCGCCGGCGCGGTGCGCGTGCTCGAAGGTGGCGAAGTCGCTGGCCGAGGAGAGCACCAGCACGGGGACGCCGCGCAGCGCGGAGTCGCCCGCCATGAGCCGCAGCAGCTCGAAGGGGTCGGACGCGACGAGATCAAGGTCGAGGACGACCGCCGCCGGGGGGTCGTCCCGCAGCATGCGGAGGGTGCCGGAGTCGCCCGTGCTCGTCGTCACCCGATAGGCCGAGCCGAGCGCCCGGGAGACCTCGTCGAGGAGCTCGGTGTCGTCGTCGATGATCGCCAGAGTCTTGGTGGGCGTGCTTGGCACTCGGACCTCCCGCTGGGTCGTGCGTCAGTCTAGCGTATCGGCGCGGGGAGGGGAGGCTTGAAGAGGCGTCGGCGGGTGGACATCCGCGCACGGCGCCGGACGTCGTGGAGTGGAGGAGAAAAAGTGCCGGGCCGGCGGGGGCCTTCACGGATGCGGGCTGTCCGTATGCTTACGAAGGAGACCGGCCCGGCTGAGAGAGAGGATGAGATGCCGAGCCGTAGCCCGGTGAGTAATCCTTACCCGGTCTCGTTCCTGCCTATCGGCACCCCGGCAGCGGCCTTGAGGGTCGCCGTCCCCAAAGCGTTGTCAGGTCCGGCATCGGTCGGCCCTCGATCGGTCGGCTATTGACCGCCGTAGGCGTGTCGACTGCGGGTGCACCGCAGGCACACCCGCTATTGACCTACGTAGGCGTGTCAACTGCGGGTGCACCGCAGGCACACCCGCTATACTCCGGCGACAAAACACCAAGGAGCGCTCGTGTTCAGCAAGGTCCTGATCGCCAACCGCGGCGAGATCGCCATCCGTGTCATCCGCGCCTGCCGGGAGCTCGGCGTGGGCTCGGTCGCCGTGTACAGCGAAGCCGACGCCGACTGCCTGCACGTGAGGTACGCCGACGAAGCCGTGTGCATCGGGCCGCCGCCTGCCGCGCAGAGCTACCTGGTCATGCCGGCGCTCATCCAGGCGGCGCTGCAGAGCGGGGCCGAGGCGATCCACCCGGGCTACGGGTTCCTCGCCGAGCGCGCCGAGTTCAGCCGTCTCTGCCGCGAGCAGGGCATCAAGTTCATCGGCCCGTCGCCCGAGAGCATCGAGCTGATGGGCGACAAGGCGGCGGCGCGGGCGCAGATGACCGCCGCCGGCGTGCCCGTCACGCCCGGCTCCGAGGGCATCATCGCCGACGCGCTGGAGGCCGAGGTCGTCGCCAACGACATCGGCCTGCCGGTGATGGTCAAGGCGTCGGCCGGCGGCGGCGGCAAGGGCATCCGCATCGTCAAGGAGGCCTCCGAGCTGGCCGCCGCGGTCCGTCAGGCTCAGGCCGAGGCCGAGGCGGCCTTCGGCAACGGCGCCGTCTACGTGGAGAAGTACATCGGCGCGCCGCGCCACATCGAGATCCAGGTGCTCGCCGACGGCAAGGGCCACGGCATCCACCTCGGCGAGCGCGACTGCAGCATCCAGCGCCGCCACCAGAAGCTCATCGAGGAGGCGCCGTCGCCGGCCGTGAGCCCCGAGCTGCGGCGGCAGATGGGCGACGCCGCCGTCGCCGCCGCCGTCGCGGCGCACTATGAGGGCGCCGGCACCGTCGAGTTCCTCCTCGACAGCGACGGCAGCTTCTACTTCATGGAGATGAACACGCGCGTCCAGGTGGAGCACTGCGTCACCGAGATGGTCAGCGGCGTGGACATCGTCAAGACCGGCATCCGCATCGCCGCGGGCGAGGGACTGCCGCTGACGCAGGACGACATCGAGCTCGAGGGCCACGCCATCGAGTTCCGCATCAACGCCGAGGACCCGGCCGAGGACTTCATGCCGACACCCGGCATCGTCACGCAGTGGATCCCGCCGGGCGGGCCGTGGGTGCGCCTCGACAGCCACGTCTATCAGGGCTACATGGTGCCGCCGTTCTACGACAGCCTGCTCGGCAAGCTGATCGTCTGGGGGCGCGACCGCGAGGAGTGCCTCGCGCGCTCGCGCTGGGCGCTCGACCAGTTCCTCGTGGACGGCGTCAAGACGGTGATCCCGTTCCACCGCCTCGTGCTGGACCACCCGCTCTTCAAGGCGGGCGACGTGAACACGCACTTCATCGAGGACCACCTGGGCTGACCGGTCGGCGCCGCGTCACCCTCACCCATCGCGGCGCTCTGTGCCGGGCGTCACGGTCGCGGCGCCTCCGGGCGGACGCTGAAGCCGGCGGCGGCGATCTGCGCCAGCAACTGCTCCGCCGCCGGCGCCAGCAGCGCGCTGACGGCGGCGGCGTCCGCACCGCGCCCGCTCAGCGTGATCCTGAGGACGCGCGTGCTGCCGAGCACCTTGGCGCGCGACTTGACGTACACCGACGGGTGCTGCTCCTCGGCGGCGCGCAGGATGTCGGCGATGGCCGACTCGTCCTGCAGCTCCACCTCCAGCGAGCGCTCCTCGTAGCGCGCCTCACCGAAGACCTCGGCGACCAGCGGCCCCAGCGACTCGCCGACGATCGCCTTGAGCTCGCCGGGCACGCCGGGGAGCGAGACCACGCGCGTGTCGCCGCTGCGGCACAGGACGCCGGGAGCGCCGCCGATCGGATTGACCAGCGGCTCGGCGCCGGCCGGCAGGCGCGCCATCTTGCGCCGGTTCTCGTTGAGCTCCGGGAACGGCACATGGCCGGCCGCGTAGAACTCCTCGTACTTCGCGGCCACCATCCGCTCGGCCCGGGCGTGCAGCTGCAGCCGGGCCCCGAGGCCGAGCGCCACGCCCTCGAGCGTTCGGTCGTCGCTCGTAGGCCCGAGCCCGCCGACCGTGAACACCAGGGCCGGGCGCCGGGCCAGACAGGCGCGCAGCTCGGCGCCGATGGCGTCCACGTCGTCACGCAGCATCACCGTCCGTCGCACCAGCCCGCCGAGCTCCGTCACGCGCGTGCACAGCCAGCCGGTGTTGGTGTCGAGCACGTCGCCGATGAGGACCTCGTTGCCGGCCGAGAGGATCTCGACGATCGGCGCGCCGGTCTGGGGGTCGGCCGGTCCGTGCGTGGGGATGCTGCCGCTCATGTCGCCAGTCTCGCAGACCCCGGCCGGGGCGGGCAAGGCGGGCGGCGCGCTGGGTATACTCCCGTACGTAACGGAGAGGAGCCGCGATGAAGCCGCTGACCATCGTCCAGCACGAGCCCGACGACCCGCCCGGCAGCATCGCCGTGGCCCTCGGCGAGCTCGGCGTGCCGTATGAGGTGTGCCGCGTCGACGAGGACGAGGCGCTGCCGGAGTGGCCGGGCGGAACCGCCGGCCTGATCAGCCTCGGCGGCGCCATGCACGCGACGCAGACCAAGGAGTACCCGTTCCTCGCCGCCGAGATCAAGCTCATGCGCCGCATCGTGCACGAGGGCGGCCCGGTGTGGGGCATCTGCCTCGGCGCCCAGCTGCTCGCCCTCGCCGACGGCGGCGACGTGTACCGGCGCAAGCATCCGGAGATCGGCTGGACGACGATCGAGAAGGTCGCCGACGACCCGCTGCTGCACGGCATCTTCTCGCCGTTCGTCGCCTTCAACTGGCACGCCTACTCGTGCTCGCTGCCGCCCACCGCCCACCTCATCGCGACCTGCGGCAACGGGGTCCAGGTGTTCCGCACCGGCGGCAGATCGTGGGGGACGCAGTTCCATCCCGAGGTGGACGCGGACATGGCGCCGCACTGGGTGCGCGACGCCGTCAAGGAGCAGAAGCACCTGGGCGAGGCGTTCGCCGAGCAGCTGCGCGCCGAGACCGAACAGCGCCTGCCGGCGTACCCCGCGTTCTGCCGGCGCATCACCGAGAACTTCGTGGTCAACGCGGGGCTGCTGCCCGCGTGAGCCCCGCTCTGCGGAGGCGCCAGACCCGGCGCAGGTATTGACCCCGTACGCACGAAGGCGACGCTTGCGCGTCGCCTCGTGCACCCGTTTCCGGGCAGCCCCTCGGGGAGAGGGGCTTGTGAAAGGAGCCATGGGGTGGTACCTGGAGGTACCCTGCGTGGAGGAGGGGTGTGTGGAGGGGGACTCCACCACGCAGACGGTATATTACCACCACCCACGCAGTTGAAACCACCCCCGTAGTGTTAAGCAATGTGAAGGGGCAGGCATGACAGGGACGGAACCCTCGGGGGTCCCGCCGGACGCCGCCGCGCGGCGGACGCTGTTCGAGGTCGAGCGTGAGAAGCGCTGGCGCGTCTGGCTGCTGTTCGCGCTGCTGCTCGCCCTCGCCTTCGTGACGGCGTGGGTCGCGTGCCTCCTCGTCCTCGGCGTCGCGTACCTCGTGTTCCCGCCGGTGGGGCCGCCGGCGTGGCTGTTCTCCCTCGCCGGCATCGGAGTGGTCCTCGCGGCGGCGCTCGCCTTCTCGCTCCTGTACTGGGGCCTCGTGCAGATAGGCGCCCGCGAACGGCTGCTCAAGGCCATGCACTGCCGGCCGCTCGACGCCGGGGACCGGTACCACGACCGCCTCGCCAACATCGTCGAGGAGATGCGCATCGCCACCGGCGGGCCGCGCATCGAGTGCGTCACCGTCCGCACCGTCGGGTTCAACGCCTTCGCGTTCAGCGACCTGCACGGGGGAGGGGTCATCGGCGTCACCGAGGGCGCGCTCGCGCGACTCTCCCGCCAGCAGCTGCAGGGGGTCGTCGCCCACGAGCTCGCGCACATCCTCTCCGGGAGCCACGTCACCGTGACCGTGTCCTGCCTGCTCTTCGGTATCTACTCCGCGCTCGTGGAGCAGCTGGACGAGGCCGCCGACGCCGGCGCGGACACGGACGCGGCGTCGGCGGCGCTCGCGATGGTGCCGTTGCGTGGGTGGCTCTGGGCCATGCAGGTGGCCTCGTCCGTGGTGAGCGCGGCGATCAGCCGCGAGCGCGAGCGGCAGGCCGACCTCGCCGCCGTGCGCTACACGCGCGATCCCCTGGCGCTCGCCGAGGCGCTGCGCATCATCGGCCGGCACCCCGGCGGCGCCGGCTACATCCCCGAGGGGCTGGCGCCCCTGTGCATCCGCGCCACGGGGACGCTGGGCTGGCCGGCCGTCTCGTGGCGCGACACGCACCCGCCCCTGGAGCAGCGCATCGCCGCGCTGCTCGGCGTCGCCGGCGTCTCCGGGGGCGACTTCGAGCGGCAGGCCGGGCGGGCCGGCGAGGCCTTCGCGCGCCGGGAGCACTGGGCGCCGGTCCCGGACGCGTCCGGCGGCGGGCTCTCCGGGGCGATCGCCGCCGCGGTAGCGGCCCCTGCGACCACGGCGGTCGCGGCAGCAGGGCCGGCGGCCGGACGCGGGACCCCGGCGCCGCCGCTCGCCGGCACGACGTGCCCGGCCTGCGGCGCCGCGCTCGCGGAGGCTCCCTACGAGGGGATCGCGATCGCGCTCTGCGAGCGCTGCGGCGGACGGCTGGTCAGCACGCCGCAGATCGGCAAGCTGCTGGCGCGCCGCGAGGCGGCGTTCACGGACGAGCAGCGGCGGGTCGCCGACCTGGTCTTCAGCAGCGGCGACCGCCTGCGCCGCGCGGCCGTCCTGGCTCGCGGTCGTTCCGGCACGGGTCTCATCGCCTGCCCGCGGTGCGCCGCCCCCATGCTGCGCCGGCACTACAGCTACGAGCACGCGGTCGAGGTCGACCGCTGCGTGCGCTGCGACCTCACCTGGTTCGAGAAGGACGAACTCGAGGCGCTGCAGATCCTCGTGGAGCGCCAGGCCGGCTGAGCAGCCGGGCCCGTGCGCGGAAGACAGCCGCCGCACCGTCCTCTACACTGGACCATCGCACCGAACGGCGGGGTGGTGCGTCTCCAACGTCGGCAGCGCGCCGCCTGCGTGACCCTGCCCGCTACGGCCATGACCTGATGAACGATCACGACCGCGACCCAGATCCCGCCCCGCTTCCGACCCTGCTCGCGGGGCGGTACCGCATCGTCTCGCCGCTCGGCAGCGGAGGGATGGCGGACGTGTATCTCGCCGAGGACGAGCGCCTCGGCAGGCCCGTGGCCGTCAAGGTGCTCAAGGCGCGTCTGGCCGCCGACGACGAGTTCCTCGAGCGCTTCCGCATCGAGGCGCGGGCGGCGGCCAGCCTCAGCCACCCCGGCATCGTGGCGGTCTACGACCGCGGCAGCGACGACGGGGCCACCTACATCGCCATGGAGTACGTGTGCGGTGAGTCGCTCAAGCAGCGCCTGCGGCGCGACGGCGCGCTGCCGCCGGACGAGGCGGTGAGCATCGCCCTCGCCGTGCTGTCGGCGCTGGCGGCGGCGCACGCGCGCGCGATCGTGCACCGCGACGTGACCTCGTACAACGTCATGCTCGAGGAGGGCGGCCGCGTCGTGGTCACCGACTTCGGCATCGCCCGCATGGGGGACTCGGCGCTCACGCGCACCGGCGCGATGATGGGGACGTCCTCGTACCTGTCGCCGGAGCAGGCGCAGGGACGGCAGGCGGACGAGCGCTCGGACCTCTACAGCCTCGGCGTGGTGCTCTACGAGATGCTCGCCGGTCGCGTACCGTTCCGCGGTGAGACCGACGTGGCCGTGGCGATGCAGCACGTCTCCTCGGCGCCGCCCAACCCACGCACGCTCTCGCCGGGCGTGTCCGAGGCGCTCGCCGGCGTCGTCATGCGGGCGCTCAGCAAGGATCCGGCGGACCGGTACCAGAGCGCCGAGGAGTTCGCCGCCGCGCTGCGCACGGCGCGGCGCCCGGTGCGTCCCGCCGGCGGTGACGGCGTGTCCGCCGCCGGCGCGTTGGCCGTCCCCGGGGGGGCGGTGACGGCCGGGGCGGCCGGAGCCGGCCTGCTCGCGACCGGCGCCGGGGTCGCCGCCGCGACTCCGGCGCCCGTCAGCTTCACGCCGGCCGTCCCCTCGCCGCAAGCAGTCGCGCCCCGGCCGCCCGCCCCGGTCGCGCCGTCCCCGGCGGCGGCGACGCCGGCGCCGGTCCCGGCGACCGTGGTCGCCGCGGAGGCGCCCACCCGGTACCGCTCGGGCGGGGAGCTCGTGACCGTCCGCCCGCACCGGCGCGGGCGGACGCGCCGCGTCGTGCTCGCCGCGGTCCTGCTCGCCGGGGCGGCCGCCGCGGCGTGGGCCGCCTACGTCTACCTGCTCGCCCCCGGCGCGACCGTCCCGTCCGTGGTCGGCGAAGGGCGCGCGGACGCGACGAGCGCCGTGCGCGGCGAGGGCCTCAAGCCCGCGCTGCACTTCGTCTGGTCGGACAGGTACGGGTCGGGAGAGGTCGCGCGGCAGGCGCCCCGCGGCGGGGCCAAGGTCGACGACGGGGTCAAGGTCGACCTGTGGGTGAGCCGCGGGCCGCTGCACATCCCGTCTCCGGACCTCGCCGGTTTGGCCGTCGAGGTCGCACGCGACAGGCTCGAGGCGCAGTCGCTGAACAGCAAGAGTCGCAGAGCCGCCTCGGAGACCGCGCCCAAGGGCGAGGTGTTCAGGCAGGAGCCCGGCGCCGGTGAGACGGTGAGGCGCGGCGACACCGTGACGTTCTGGGTGAGCAGCGGGCCGCCAAGGGTCTACGTACCCGACGTCGTCGGCTACTCGCAGGGCGACGCCTCGGCGCTGCTCGAGGAGGCCGGCTTCGTGGTCAGCACCGACTACGTCGCCGGGTGGGGAGAGATCCCCGGCACGGTGGTCGGGCAGGACCCCCTCGCCGACGTGAAGGGCAGGGTCGGCGACGAGGTCGTGATCCAGGTCGCCATCTTCTGAGCGTCGGTCAGCCTGTGCGGCCCGGCCGCGTGCGCGGCTCCACGGCCGGGAGCTCCCAGGCGTCCGGCCGCTGGTAGGTGAGGCCGCCGGGGACGGAGGCCCCGCCGGCGCCCGGACCCGCGGTGGCCGTGCTGCCGACCGCTTCGCTCGCGCGGCGCCCGCCCTCCTCGTCGCGGCCGATGGCGCGCAGCAGGTCGGTGATGCGGTGCGCCACCACCGCGAGGCCGTGCTCCTCGTCGTTCTGCAGCTCGCCGTCGACCAGCAGGTAGACCGCGTCCTTGAGCACGCGCCCGTACTTGAGGTAGACGTCGTTGAAGACGACCACCTGCCCCAGCTCGGTCTCGTCCTCGAGGGTGAGGAACATGGTGCGGTGGCCGCTGCGGATCCACGGCATCTGGGCGCGCTCGAGCACGCCGGCGACGCGCACGCGGCTGCCGTGGCGCACCTCCGGCAGCCGCCCCATGGGCGTGACGCGGAGCGCCTCGACTTCGTCGCGCACGAAGCGGAGCGGATGCGCGCTGACGTTGAGGCCGAGCAGCTCGAGCTCGACACCGACGCGCCGCCGCGCCGACCAGTCGGGCAGGAAGGCGAGCGGCCCCAGCTGCTCGTCGAGGGCGAGGCGCGGCTGGTCGAGGCCGGCGTCGGCGGCGGGGGGAGCTGACGTCCGCCCGCCCGGCGCCGCCCGCCCCGCCGGCCGCGCGCCGGCGTACAGCAGCGGCACCTGCGCGACCAGCTCCTCGCGGCGTACGCCGAGCGCGTCGAACGCGCCGAGGCGCGCGAGGTTCTCGGCGATCTCGCGGCTGACCCGCGTGCGCGCGACGAAGTCGCTGAGCGACGTGTAGGGCCGCTCGCGGCGCGCCGCGACGATCGCGCGCCGCGCGACGGCGCTCATCTCCTTCACGTACGCGAGGCCGACGCGCAGCGCCGTGCCGTCCCGCTCCACCTCGAACCACTCGCCGCTCAGGTTGGCGTCCAGCGGCAGCACCGCCAGCCCGAAGCGCCGCGCGTCGTTGAGCACCACACGCGGCGAGTAGAACCCCATGGGCTGGTTGTTGAGGATGCCGGCGTAGAACTCGGCCGGGTAGTGCGCCTTGAGCCACGCCGAGGCGTTGCAGACGATGGCGAAGCAGGCGGCGTGCGCCTTGTTGAAGCCGTAGGCGGCGAACCCGCGGAGCTGGCGGAAGACCTCGTCGGCGACCTCCTGCGTGGCGCCGCGCGCCATCGCCTTCTCGACGAAGTCGACGCCGATGGCGTCCATCTCCTCCATGGAGCGCTCGTGCGTCATGG
>DASUMX010000018.1:0-14227 GCA_036277455.1 Thermoleophilia bacterium | reverse complement strand
GCCGCCGCCTCTCCGGCCGTGCCGCTGCCGGCGAACGGGTCCACGACCAGGTCGCCCGGGTCGGAGTGCACGCGCACGATGCGCTCGAGGATCTTGAGCGGCTTCTGCGTCGGGTAGCCGGTCTTCTCCGCTCCCGTGGGGCTGACGATGGTCTGCCACCACACGTCCGTCGGCGTCTTGCCGCGAGCGGCCTTCTCCGGACCCACGAGGCCGGGCGCCAGGTACGGCACCCGGTCGATGTCGTCGTAGCGGAACACGTACCGGGCCGGGTCGCGGGCGTACCAGAAGATGACGTCGTGCTTGGCCGGCCAGCGGCTGCGCGGGCGGGCGCCGTAGTCGTAGGCCCACACGATCTCGTTGATGAAGGAACGCCGGCCGAACAGCTCGTCGAGCAGCACCTTGCAGTAGTGCGCCTCGCGCGGGTCGATGTGGAAGAAGAGCGACCCGTCGGGGGCGAGGATGCGCCGTGCCTCGGCGAGCCGCGGCGCGAGGAACCCGAGGTAGTCCTCGTAGGCGTCGCGCCAGGCCGAGCTGCCGAGCACCTCCGTGCGGTAGCGCTCGCCCTTGAACCCGGTGCGGTCGCCGCCGGCGTCCCGCACCGTGCGCAGTCGCGTGCGCTCCTGGACCTTGCCGGTGTTGAAGGGCGGGTCCAGGTAGACGAGCCGGGCGCACCCGTCGTCCAGGCCGGCGAGGACGTCGAGGCAATCGCCCAGGACGATGCGCTTCACAGCGCGAGCTCGTAGATCCGCTGCTGCTTGTAGAGGCGGAAGCCCAGGCTCTCGTAGAACCGGTGCGTGGCCTCGCGCGCGACGTTCACCCGCACCCAGACGCGCCTCAGGCCGCGGGTACGCGCCCAGCCCGCGGCCTCCGCGACGAGCGCCGACCCGATGCCCTCGCCGCGCGCGTCCTGGGTGACGACGAGCACCGTGAGCTCGGCGAACGGATCGTCCTCGAGGAGCAGGCGGGTGTGGACGGCGATGACGCCGGCCAGATCGCCGCCCGCGCCCTCGGCGACGAAGAGACCGTGGTCGACGTCCTCGAGGCGCAGCAGCCGCGCGCGGACCTGCGCCTCGGACGACGGGTAGCCCAGCTCCGTGCAGAGGGCCGCCATGGCCGCGGCGTCGGCGGCGCGGCCGGGGCGGATGCGGGGCGGCGGCTCGTCCATGGCGGCTAGCATACCGCCTGTCGGAGCCGGTGGCCGGGTGCCCTCGCTCCTTGGGCCCGCTCCTGAGAGAATGGGGCCGGTCGAACGAGGAGGGGGCCATGACCGACGACGTCTGGCGCGAGTTCTTCGACAGTTATGCGCCGCAGTACATGAACGAGGTGTTCACCGCCGACAGCCTTCGCGAGGCGGCGTTCCTCGTGGACGTGCTCGGGCTGGAGCCGGGCGCATCCGTGCTCGACATCGGGTGCGGGACGGGCCGGCACGCGGTGGAGCTGGCACGCGCCGGTCTCGTCGTCACCGGTCTCGACATCTCGTCCGGCATGCTGCGCGAGGCGCGCAGGGCCGCGGACGCTGCGGGCGTCGATCTCGAGCTCGTGCAGGGCGACGCCACCACGTTCGACCTCGGGCGCGCGTTCGACGCGGCGGTGTGTCTCTGCGAGGGGTCGTTCGGTCTGCTCGGCAGCGACGACCCCTTCGACCACGACGCCGCCGTGCTGGCGCGCGCCTTCGCCGCCCTGCGCCCCGGTGCGCCGCTCGTGCTCACGGTGCTCAACGGCCTGCGCATGATCCGCGACGCGACGCCCGAGCAGGTCGAGCGCGGCGAGTTCGACCCCGCGACGCTCACGCAGGCGTACGCGATGGAGTGGCAAGCCGAGGACGGGCCGCGCAGCCTGCCGGTGCGCGAGCGCGGCTACGTGCCCAGCGAGCTCGTCCTGCTGTGCCGGTCGGCCGGGTTCGTCGTGGAGCACGTGTGGGGCGGCACCGCGGGCGACTGGGGCCGCCGGCCGGTGGAGCTCGACGAGATGGAGGTCATGGTCGTGCTGCGGAAGCCGGCGACGTGAGCGCTGCGCCCGTCCGCATCCGCAAGGCCGGGCCGGACGACGCCGCCGGCGTCGCCGCCGTGCTGAACGGCGTGATCCGCGGCGGCAGCCCGACGCTGCTCGACACCACGTTCTCGGTCGAGGAGGAGCGCGCCTACATCGAGAGCCTGCCGGCGCGCTCCTTCGTGCACGTCGCCGAGACGCCGGCCGGCGACATCGTCGGCTTCCAGACGGTGATCCCCTGGAACACGTTCGTCACCACCGCGTTCGACCACGTGGCGACCATGGGCACGTACGTGGACGCCGCGCACCGGCGCCGGGGGGTGGGGGCGGCGCTCGCGCGGAGGAGCTTCGCCGCCGCGCGCGCCCTCGGCTACGACAAGGTCTTCACCGACCTGCGCGCCGACAATCTGGACTCGCTGGCGTACCACCTCGCCCTCGGGTTCGCCGTGGTCGGCTCCGCTCGCGGGCACGCCCGCGTCCGCGGCCGGGATGTCGACGTCCTGTTCATCGAGCGTTCTCTGAAGGAGGGGTGACCGTGCTGTACGTCTGCGCAACGCCCATCGGCAACCTCGGGGACGTGTCGCCTCGGGTCCTCGAGAAGCTGAACGCGGCCCAGTTGGTGGCGGCGGAGGACACGCGCCGCACGCGCAAGCTGCTCAGCCACTTCGACATCCACACGCCGCTGACCAGCTTCTTCCAGCACAACGAGCTGCAGAAGACCGACGAGATCCTGCGACGCCTGCGCGCTGGGGAGACGGTGGCGCTGGTGACCGACGCCGGGATGCCCGGAGTGCAGGATCCCGGCATGCTGCTGGTGCAGAAGGTCGTGAAGGAGGGGCTCGAGATGACCGTCCTTCCCGGCCCCTCGGCCGTCCTCACGGCGCTCGTGGCGGCCGGGCTGGGCGGGGACGGCTTCCGCTTCCTCGGCTACCTGCCGCGGCGCGCGCGGGAGCTCGAGGCGGCGCTGAAGGCGTGGCAGCGCACGGGTGGCCTGGTCGTCGCCTTCGACACCGGCCAGCGGCTGGCGCGCAGCCTCGCCTGCCTGGCGGCGCACCTGCCCGACGCCCGCGCCGCCGTGTGCCGCGAGCTCACCAAGGTGCACGAGGAGGTCGTGCGCGGCACGCTGCTCGAGCTCAGCGAGCGCTATCCCGTGCCGGGACCCGACGTCGGGCCGGCGGCCGCCGTGCGCGGGGAGATCACCCTGGTGATCGACCTCGGACGGCCCATCGACGAAGGGGCCGCGCGGCGGCCCGGCGCGGAGTCGGCCGCCGCGGCGCTGCTCGCGCGCGGTCTTTCGCGGCGCGACACGGCCGCGGCGCTCCACGTGTGCCTGGGCATGGCGCGCCGCGAGGCGGACCGGGTCGCGCGGGAGGTGGCGGCCCGCGGGGGCTGACGAGCCTCGTCTGGTAGACTCGAAGCAATGGACCTCTTCGCCCTCATCGACGCGCGACCGTTGCTGCTGGACGGCGGGCTGGGCCGCGCCCTCATGGAGCGCGGGTTCGCCGCCGGCGAGTGCCCGGAGGAGTGGAACGTCTCGCACCCGGCCGAGGTGGAGGACATCCACCGCAGCTTCTACGCCGCCGGCGCGGACGTCGTGAACACCAACACCTTCGGCGGGACGGCCATGCGCCTCGAGGCGCATGGGCTGTCGGCGCGCGCCGTCGAGCTCAACGAGGCCGGCGCCCGCCTCGCCGTGGGCGTCCGCGACCGCGAGTTCCCCGGCCGCTGGGTGGCCGGGGACGTCGGGCCTTGCGGCCAGATGGTCAAGCCCATGGGCAACGCGGAGCCGGACGCGCTGCGCGCGACGTTCGCCGAGCAGGCGCGTGCGCTGATCGCCGGCGGGGTCGACCTCCTCAACATCGAGACCATGTTCGACCTCACCGAGGCCACCGTCGCGGTCGAGGCGGCCGTCGCCGCTGCGGCGGGGCGGCCGGTGCTCGCCAGCATGGCCTTCAAGCCCGCGGCCAAGGGGTTCCGCACGATGATGGGCGTGAGCCCCGAGGCCGCCGTGCGCGCGCTCAAGGACGCCGGCGCCGACCTGGTCGGCTGCAACTGCGAGATCACCGCCGAGCCGATGGCCGAGCTGGTCCGGATCATGGCGGACCTGGGGGGCGGGGTGACGTACGCGCAGCCCAACGCCGGGCAGCCGCGCCTCGAGGCCGGGGAGACCATCTACGGGGAGACGCCGGAGCACTTCGCCGCCGTCGTCGCAACGTATCCGGCGCTCGGCGCGGGGATCGTCGGCGGGTGCTGCGGCACGCCGCCCGCCTCCATCGCCGCGCTCGCGGCGGCCCTCGGCCGCTAGCCTGGCGCGGCCGCGCTGCCGCTCCCTCACCCCTCGCTCACGATCCGGTTGACAGCCGCCATCTACTGTGAATAGAATCACAGCCGTAGGGACCGTGGGAGGAACCTTGAGCGCCAGCGAACAGAAGGGCTTCGACGCAACGACGCCGCCGCAGCGGGCCGCGAAGCGGGTCTCCCTGCAGACCGTGGAGCGGCTGAGTGTCTATCGCAAGGTGCTGGAAGAGCTCGACCGCGACGGCGTCGAGAACATCCACTCCCACCAGCTCGCCGAGCTGGTCGGCGTCACGCCTGCCCAGCTCCGCCGCGATCTCGCCAGCTTCGGCACCTTCGGCAACATCGCCCGCGGTTACAACGTGTACCAGATGGGCCGCACCATCAGCCGCATCCTCGGCACCGACGAGAGCCAGAGCGTCGCCCTGTTCGGCGTCGGCGACCTGGGCCGCGCGCTCCTCTCCTATCGGGGCTTCGAGGAGCGCGGCTTCCACATCGCGGTCGCGTTCGACGTCGACAGCGAGAAGGTCGGCCGCGTCTTCGCCGGCCGCCGCTGCTACCACGTCGATCACCTGGAGGAGGTACTGCGCGAGTTCGACGTCCACATGGCCATCCTCGCGTCCCGGCCGGAAGGCCTGCAGGCGCTGGTCGACCGGGTGTGCGGCGCCGGCGTGCACGCGATCCTCAACTTCGTGCCCAAGCGCGTGAGCGCCCCCGGTGGCTGCTTCATCGAGGAGACCGATATCGCGTCCAAGCTCGAGATGCTCTCGTTCCTGGCGCGCAGCGAGGCCGGGAGCCACGTGGCGTCGGACGCGCCGGGTGAGCCGGCGGCGGAGGGGATGACGGCGTGAGGACGAGCGCCGCCAAGACCGGGGAGTGTGTTTTTTTCAAGCCTACTGTGAACGATTTCACTGTGAAGAAGGTAACTAACCGGTCCGTACCGGATGAGGCGAGTACCACAGCGAGGAGGAGAGTCATGAAGGCCAAGCGCATCCTGATGGTGGACGACGACCGCGACCTGGTGGCCGGGGTCAAGGCGTTCCTGGAGGCCCGCGGCTACGACGTGGACACCGCGCACAGCGGCATCGAGGCGCGCGAGCGCCTCGCCGCGCGGCGGCCCGACCTCGTCGTGCTCGACATCATGATGGATTACGACACCGACGGCTTCAACGTGGCCTACAAGCTGCGCGACGAGCCCGAGACCGAGAGCATCCCGGTCATCATCATGAGCGGGTTCACGAAGGAGCTCGAGACCAAGACGCACATCTTCGAGCCGATGATGTACCGCGAGTGGCCGGCCGCCAAGTTCTTCGAGAAGCCGGTCAAGCTGGCCGACCTGGCCGCCGCCATCGCCGAGCTGCTCGCCGGCGACGACGCCGCGGTCGCGAAGGGCGCGTGATCGTGGTGGCCGCGACCGCTGAGGCCATCATCGCCGCGCGCGAGGGCAGTCTCACGCGCGACCAGATGATCCCGCTGCTGCAGGAGATCCAGGCGGCCGAGGGATTCATCTCCGCCGCGGCGATGGTGCAGGTGGCCGAGGCGCTGGAGACGCCGGTCAGCCGCGTCTACGGCGTCGCCACGTTCTACAACCAGTTCCGCTTCGCACCGCTGGGCGAGCACGTGATCGAGGTCTGCCGGGGCACCGCGTGCCACGTCAAGCAGAGCCTCGCGCTCGCCCAGCACCTCAAGCGGCGGCTGAAGCTGCGGGACGACGGCAACTCGGCAGACGGCCTCTACACCGTCGTCAGCGTCGCCTGCCTCGGCGCCTGCTCGATCGCCCCGGTGATCAGGCTGGACGGCGAGTTCTACGGCCACCTCACCACCGAGAAGCTGGACGCCCTCCTGGACGGGGTCGAGGCCGGCGCCGAGGAGGCCGCATGAACCACAGCGAGCTCCTGACCCCGTGCTGCCCGCGCTGCCGGCACACCACGGCGACGCCCTGCGTGGACGCGATCGCCTGTCTGGACCACGGCCCCATCTGCCACGACGAAGAGGCCTGCCGGCGCGAGCGTGCGACGCGCCTCGAGCGCGCCCGCCGCGGCGGCGACGGGATGACCCTGTACGTCGGCGCCGGGACCTGCGGGCGCGCGAACGGCGCGCTCACCGTGATCGAGAGGATGAACGCCTACTTCGACCGCCAAGGGCTGCGCGTGCCGATCGTCGAGACGGGCTGCGTCGGCTACTGCCAGCGCGAGGTGTTCGTCGACCTGGTGACGGCGGACGGCGTGCGCCTCAGCTACTGCGACCTCGGCCCGGAGACGGTCGACGAGTTCCTCCAGGCCGTCTTCGGCGACGGGGAGTTGCACAACCGCTTCCTGCTCGGCCGTTACGACGACCCCGACGACCTGTACCGCGGCGTCAAGCCCATCGACGAGACGCCCTTCTTCGCGCGGCAGACCAAGGTCGTGCTCGCGAACTGCGGCGTCGTCGACCCCGCCAGCCTCGACGCCGCGCTGGCGGCCGGCGGCTTCCGCGCCGCCGCCCGCGCGCTGGTGACGATGACCCCGGCCGAGGTCTGCGCCGAGGTCGCCGCCTCCGGCCTGCGCGGTCGCGGCGGCGCCGGCTTCCCGACGGGGCAGAAGTGGAAGGTCGCCCTCGATCAGCCGCGCAGCCAGAAGTACCTCATCTGCAATGCCGACGAGGGCGACCCGGGCGCGTTCATGGACCGCGCCGTGCTCGAGAGCGACCCCTTCCGTGTCGTCGAGGGCATGCTGATCGCCGCCTACGCGATCGGCGCGACCAGGGGCTACGTGTACTGCCGCGCCGAGTACCCGCTGGCGATCGAGCGGCTGGGCGAGGCGATCCGCCAGTGTCGCGCGGCGGGGTTGCTCGGCAAAGACATCCTCGGCAGCCTCGTCGACTTCGACATCACCATCAAGATGGGCGCCGGCGCCTTCGTGTGCGGCGAGGAGACGGCGATACTGGCGAGCATCGAGGGCGGGCGCGGCATGCCTCGTCCCCGCCCGCCCTATCCCGCGGTCTCCGGTCTTCACGGCTGCCCCACGGTGCTCAACAACGTCGAGACCCTGGCCAACGTGCCCTCGGTCGTCGACAACGGCGCCGCCTGGTTCCGGGACCTCGGATACGGAGACGCGGCCGGCACCAAGGTCTTCGCCCTCTCCGGCCGCGTGCGCAACACCGGCCTCGTCGAGGTCCCGGTCGGCATCCCGCTGCGCGAGGTCGTCTACGACATCGGCGGCGGCGCCCCGGCCGGCCACCACATCAAGGCGGTGCAGATCGGCGGCCCCAGCGGCGGCTGCATCCCGGACGAGTACCTCGACGTGGCCACCGACTACGGCACGCTCCAGGAGCTGGGCGCGATGATGGGCAGCGGCGGCATGGTCGTCATGGACGAGCGCTCCTGCATGGTCGACGTCGCCAAGTTCTTCATGGAGTTCATCCGCAACGAGAGCTGCGGCAAGTGCACGCCATGCCGGGAGGGCACGACGCGCATGCACGAGATCCTGAGCGAGCTCACCGAGCGGCCGGTCGGCGACGACCTGCGGCGGCTCGAGCGGTTCCGCGGCATCCTGCACCTGGAGGAGCTGGCCGAGACCGTCAAGGAGACGTCGCTGTGCGGTCTCGGCCAGTCCGCGGCGAACCCGGTGCTCAGCACGCTGCGGTTCTTCCGCGACGAGTACGAGGCGCACGTCCTGGAGAGCGCCTGCCCGGCCGGCGCCTGCACCGGGCTCCGCGTGTTCGACATCGACCCGGAGCGCTGCACCGGCTGCGCCCTGTGCGCCAAGAACTGCCCGAGCGGCGCGATCCTCGGCAAGCGCAAGTTCGCCCACTCCATCATCGTCGACCGCTGCACCGGCTGCGGCGCCTGCGCCGACTCCTGCCCCAAGCAGGCCGTGCTGGCCGTGGCCTGAGAGGAACGACCATGAAGCTCACCATCAACGGCAAAGAGATCGAGGCGGCGCGCGGAGAGACCGTGCTCAAGGCCGCGCGCCGGGCCGGCGTCGACATCCCGCACCTGTGTTCCCTGGACTGGGCTCCGAGCCCCGCGGCCTCCTGCCGCTTGTGCGTCGTCGAGGTCGAGGGCAGCCCGCGGCTGCTCACCAGCTGCACGCTCGAGGTGACCGACGGCATGGCCGTGCGCACGCACACGCCGCGGGTGCTCAAGGCGCGGCGCGCGATCATGGAGCTGCTCATCGCGAGCCACCCGCAGGACTGCCTGTCCTGCGTGCGCGGCGGCGACTGCGAGCTGGCGGCGCTGGCCGCGGACGTCGGCGCTCGCCGGCGCCGCTACGTGGGCGCCGTCAAGCAGCACCCGGTGGACATCAGCTCCCCGGCGCTCTGGCGCGACCCCGACAAGTGCGTGCTCTGCGGCCGCTGCGTCACCGTCTGCCACGACGTGCAGGGCGTGGGCGCCATCGACTTCACCGGGCGCGGGTTCACGACGAAGGTGGCGCCCGGCTTCGCCGTCGGCCTCAACGTCAGCGAGTGCGTGTACTGCGGCCAGTGCGCGCGCGTGTGCCCGACGGGCGCGATCGTCGAGCGCGACCAGGTGGACGACGTGGTCGCGGCGCTGGCCGACCCCGACGCCGTGGTGGTCGCGCAGGTCGCCCCGGCCGTGCCGGCCACCCTGCTCGAGGGCCACAGCAAGAGCGAGGGCGTGCGCGTGATGCTCGAGCGGCTGGCGGCGGCGCTCAAGCGTGTAGGCTTCGACGCCGTGTTCGACACGGGCTTCGCCGCCGACCTGACGATCATGGAGGAGGCGGCCGAACTGCTCGACCGCGTTCAGAACGGCGGCGTGCTGCCGATGTTCACCAGTTGCTCCCCCGCCTGGGTGAACTACGTCGAGACGCACCGCCCGGACCTGATCCCGCACCTCTCCACCTGCAAGAGCCCGCAGCAGATGGCCGGCGCGCTGATCCGCGAGGTCTATCCGCGGCACGCGGACCTCGCCGGCAAGCGCCTGGTGGTCGTCTCCGTCATGCCGTGCACGGCCAAGAAGTCCGAGGCGCAGGAGCTGAGCGACGTCGACCACGTGCTCACGACGCGAGAGCTCGAACGTCTGTGGGGCCGGTTCGGCATCGTGTTCGACAGGTTCACCGAACAGGCGCCGCTGGACGCGCCGTTCGCGGAGGCGACCGGCGCCGGCCGGCTCTTCGCCGGCAGCGGCGGCGTGATGGAGGCCGCGGTCAGGACCGCGGCCGTGATGGCCGCCGGCCAGGAGCTCGAGGGCGGCCCCAAGGTCGCCGAGGCCCGCGGCGCCGAGGGCGTGCGCCGCTTCACCGTCACCGCCGGCGACGCGCGGCTCAACCTGGCCGTGGTCAACGGGCTCGGGCGTGTCAATGAGTCCGTGGACGGGCTCCTGGCCCCCGAGGCCGCCGTGCACTTCGTCGAGGTCATGAGCTGCCCCGGCGGCTGCGTCGGCGGCGGCGGGCAGCCCTACGACACCGACGCGCAGGCGGTCAGGGAGCGGCTCGAGCGCCTCTACGAAGTGGACAGGCGCTCCCGCACGCGCCGTTCTCACGAGAACGCGGACGTGCAGGCGCTCTACGAGGACCTCCTCGGCCGTCCGCTGGGCGAGGTCTCCCACCGCCTGCTGCACCGCACCTACACCGACCGCAGCCCGCACAGGGCCGCGGTCTGACGGGAGTCCCATGAGCGGCACCATCATCACGACGATCAAGCAGAACTGCCGCCGCTGCTACACCTGCGTGCGCGACTGTCCCGCGGAGGCCATCCGCATCGAGGACGGGCAGGCGTTCGTGGTCGACGAGCGCTGCATCGCCTGCGGCAACTGCACGCTGGTCTGCTCCCAGAACGCCAAGGCCTACCTGAGCGGGCTGGAGCGGGCGTCCTGGCTGCTCGAGGAGGACGCTCCGGTGGCCGCGCTGCTGGCGCCGTCCTTCCCGGCGGGCTTCAGCGCGCCCGCCGGGCAGGTCGTCGGCGCGTTCAAGGCGGCCGGGTTCGACTACGTGGTGGAGGTGGCGCAGGGGGCCGACCTGGTGAGCCGCGCCTACGCGGACTATCTTGAGGCGAACCCGACGGGGGTCCACATCGCCACCGCGTGCCCGGCCGTGGCCGAGTACGTGCGCAAGTACCACCCGGAGATGGTGGACCGCCTCGTGCCGATCGTCTCCCCGATGGTCGCCACGGCGCTCGCCATCAAGGAACTGTACGGCGACGACGTGCGCTGTGTCTTCATCGGCCCGTGCGTGGCCAAAAAGGCCGAGGCGCGCGACCCGCAGCTCGAGCCGGTGATCGACGAGGTGCTCACGCTGCAGGAGGCGTACCGCCTGCTGGCGGCTCGCGGCGTGGACCCGGCGAAGGCCGCGGAGGCCACGTGGGACGAGCCGGCCGCCGGGCGGGCGCGGGTGTTCCCGCTTCCCGGCGGCCTGCTCGAGAGCGCCGGCATGGATCGCGGGATGCTCGACCCAGACGTCCTGGTCGTGAGCGGTCACGACGAGACCATCGAGGTGCTGGACAGCCTGAGTGAGGCCGACACCGGCCAGACCCTGCTCGTGGAGGCCCTCATGTGCCGCGGCTGCTACTGCGGGCCGGGCATCAGCTCCTCCGAGCCCGGCCTCCTGCGTAAGCGCCGGGTGGGCGAGTACGTCGCGGAGTGCCGGCGCCGCGAGGCGCCGGCCGAGCGGGCCGGGGACGACCGCCTCGCCGCCGCCTTCCCCGGCCTGAAGCTCAGCCGGAGCTACACCCCCGACGACCAGCGGCTCCCCGAGCCCACCGAGGAGGACATCCGCGAGATCCTCGCGCGGACCAACAAGTTCTTCCCCGAGGACGAGCTCAACTGCGGCGCCTGCGGCTACCCGACCTGCCGCGCCAAGGCCGTCGCCGTCCACTGCGGCATGGCCGAGGACGCCATGTGCCTGCCTTTCATGATCGACCAGGCCGAGCGCGTCTGCGCCGAGCTCCACGTGCCCTGGAGCGAGATGCGCGACGTCCATCGCCACATCATCAACACCGAGAAGCTGGCCTCCATGGGCCAGATGGCCGCGGGCGTGGCGCACGAGCTCAACAACCCGCTGAGCACGATCCTGCTCTACACCCACATCCTCGGGAAGAAGCTCCAGGACCGCGACGACCTCGACCACGACCTCAAGCTCGTCGCGGAGGAGAGCGAACGCTGCAAGAAGATCGTCGGCAACCTGCTCGACTTCGCGCGGCAGAGCCGGGTGCACGTCGAGCGCGTGGACGTGCGCGAGGTGGTCCAGCAGGCGGTGGACTCCGCCGCGGCGACGGTTCAGCCTACCGGGCACACCGTCGAGCTCGTGATCGACGTGGCGCCCGGCCTGCGCGCCGACCTCGACCGTGACCAGATGACGCAGGTGCTCGTCAATCTGGTCAAGAACGGGGTGGAGGCCATGGAGGGCCGGGACGGCACCGTGTGCGTCAGCGCGAACGAGGTCGAGGGGGGAGGGCGCATCCACATCGCCGTCAGCGACGAGGGCGCCGGCATCCCGGGCAGCGCCCGCGACAAGGTCTTCCAGCCCTTCTTCACCACCAAGAGCATCGGCAAGGGCACGGGCCTCGGCCTGCCCATCAGCTACGGCATCGTCAAGATGCACAACGGCACCATCTGGTTCGACACCGAGACCGATCGCGGCACGACCTTCCACGTGGAGCTCCCCAGCACCCACGCCGGCGGGCAGGCCGCGCTGATCGACGACAAGGGAGCGACAGCATGACGACCCAGGCGACGGTCCTGTTCGTGGACGACGACAGGGACTTCCTCGAGAGCAAGCGGGTGTACCTGGAGGCGCGCGACTACCGCGTGCTCACCGCCGAGTCCCCGGAAGCGGCGCTCGCCCTGCTGGAGACGGAGACCCCGGCGATCATCTTCCTCGACCTGATGATGGAGCACGTCGACGACGGCTTCCGGCTCGGGTACCGGATCGGCAAGGACGAGCGGCTCGGCCACATCCCGCTCGTCATGCTCAGCGGCGTCGCCGCCGAGACCGGCACGCGGTTCGACGGCGAGGCCGGCGGGCTGCGCGAGTGGTCCCGGCTCGCCCGGTTCCTCGACAAGCCCGTCACCGGCGCGCAGGTGCTGGCCGTCATCGAAGAGCTCGCCGAACAGGCGGCGTAAGGAGTCCACCATGGCCGACGGCAGCATCCTCATCGTCGACGACGAGTACGGCGTGCGCAGCGGCATCCGCACGATCCTCGAGATGGAAGGCTACGAGGTGGGCGAGGCCGGCGACGGCGCCGCCGCGCTCCGGGCCCTGGACGAGCGCGACTACGACGTCGCTCTGCTCGACTACCGGCTGCCCGACACCGATGGCCTCAGCCTGCTGCAGACCATGAAGCAGCGCGGCTGCGACGCCATGGTCTGCATGATCACGGCCTACGCCAACATCGACACCGCCATCGCCGCCACGCGCCAGGGCGTGGACTTCTTCCTGCCCAAGCCGTTCAGCCCCGACGACCTCGAGGGCGTGGTGGAGACGCTGCTGCGCCACAAGCTGGCGCGCACGGAGGCGGAGCGCCTGCGCGCCGAGCACGAGGCCAGCCTGCTGGCGCTCGCCGAGGAGAAGACCCAGACGCACTCGCTGGTGAGCTCCCTGCGGGACGCCGTGCTCGTGGTGAACCGGGCCGGCGACGTCGTGCTCGCCAACCCGCCGATGCTCCAGCTGCTCGGACTGGGCGAGGACGAGGTGCTCATGCGTCCGGCGCAGGAGCTGCTCGGCGGCGGCGCCCTGGCGCCGCTGTACGAGCAGCTGGCCGCGCCGGTCAAGGACCGCACCATCCGCCAGCTCGAGCTCGACGACCAGACGTACATGGCGAGCATCGTCACCTTCCGCGACGAGAGCGGCGAGGAGCGCGGCCGCATCCTCACCCTCAGCGACATCAGCGAGGTGCGGCGCGTCGCCATGGAGAAACAGAAGTTCATCCGCATGATGGTGCACGAGCTCAAGAGCCCGCTCGGGTCCATCAAGGGCCTGCTCGAGGTGGTCACCGACAAGAGCCTCGGCGAGGACCTGGGACCGTACCTGCCGATGATCGCCCGCGCCGACCACCGCATCGACAACCTCGTGGAGCTCATCCGCGACCTGCTCACCCTGGCGCGCAGCGAGCAGGCGCCGGAGGGCGAGGAGCCGGAGCTCGTGCCCGTCGCACCCGTCCTCGACGAGGTCGTGGAGCTCGCGCGCGAACGGGGCGCGCAGCGCGGCGTCACGGTGACCGCCGATCTCGCCGCCGGCCTGCCGCCCGCCCTCATCCGGCCCGACGACCTCCGCCTCGTGCTCAGCAACCTCGTCGGCAACGCCGTCAAGTACAACCGCGACGGCGGCGCCGTCACGGTGAGCGGCGCGGTGGAGGAGGGCTGGCTGCGGCTGGACGTGACCGACACCGGCATCGGCATCAAAGAGGAGAACCTGGCGCGGCTCTGGGACGAGTTCTTCCGCGAGAAGCGTGACGAGACACGAGAGCTCGAGGGCAACGGGCTCGGGCTCTCGATCGTGAAGCGACTGGTCGAGCGCGCCGGTGGCCGTCTCGAGGCGACCAGCGTCGTCGGCCAGGGCTCCGTGTTCACCGTGCTGCTGCCGGCGTGACGCCGCCGATCAGCCGCCCGCGCCGCCGTTGCCGATCCTGAGCTCGATCCCCAGTGCTCGTGACAGACGGGCCAGCGTCGTCAGGGTCGGGTTCGCGGACCCGTTCTCCAGCAGGCTGATCTCGTACTGGCTCACGCCGGCCGCCGCGGCCAGCTGCCGTTGCGTGAGCCGCGCCGCGAGGCGCGCCTCCACGACCTGTGCGGCCGTGGCGAACCGGTCCTCGTACTGCTCGAGCTGTGCCACGGCCTCCAGACCCTCCCTCTGTGCTTCGCGGACGACCGCCTCGCGGAGCCCGCCGAGGTCCAGCAGCCCCGGGGCGTCCGCGACGAGCCGTGAGACGCGCGGAGGAGGGTGGAGCGTGCAGCCACCTGTGCCTTTGATCTCTTCGAAGATATCAAGGACCAGTCTCTGGGGCAGGA
>DASUMX010000017.1:0-4455 GCA_036277455.1 Thermoleophilia bacterium | reverse complement strand
GCACGCTCGTCCAGTCGGGCAGCGTCGTCATCGTCCTCCTCGGGCCGGCGGTCGGCCCCGAGTGTGCGGCCCTGCCGGGCGCGCCGCAACCGCGCACGCTTGTCGCGGCCGCGCGGCGGCTGCAGACTGGGGCCGGGCGGCTGTACGGGGCCGCATCGAGAGAGGAGGCGCGCATGCGGTACGGCGGCGATCTGGTCGTGCTGTTCATGCTCGGCGGCGGCGTGATGTTCACGCTGCTCTCCGTCGCCGCCTGGGTCACGGGCCGCCGCGCCGGCGCCGTCTTTCTGGCGGTCGTCGCCGGCGCCAACCTCGCCTTCGCCCTCGGGCTGCTCGACCGGGCCTCGGGCGGCTGATCCGGCGCTTCCGGCCGCCGCCGCTCCGCGGCGACCGCGTCAGGCCCTGTCCGCGAAGTACACGCTCCCGGCGCGGGGCCGCAGGCAGTGGTCCGTCCACATGCCCGGGCTGTAGCCCCCGGTCGAGACGAAGGCGACCACCTCGCCCTCACTCACCTCCGGGAAGGGGACCCCGGTGGCGAAGACGTCGTCGCCCTCGTTGATGTGGCCGGCCAGCGTCGTCTCGCGGTCGCGTGGCGCGAGGGCGCGGGCGGCGACAAGGGCGTGCGGGCGGCGGTCGTAGATGTAAGGGTCGTTCATCACGTTCCAGCCGGCGTCGAGGCCGACGAAGGTGGTCCCCAGGCGGTCCTCGACGCTCACCACCTCGGCGAGCATGATCCCGCTCTCGTTGGTCAGGAACTCGCCGGGTTCGCACCCCACGGCCACGCCGAGGTGGCCGAAGCGGCGCGCCAGGACCGCGGCCCAGGCGTCCAGGTCGAGCGGCTGCTCGCCTGCGTGCAGCGGCGTGCCGAGGCCGCCCCCGGCGTTGACCTCCACCAGCGGGCACCCCGCGGCCAGCAGGGCTTCCGCCATCCGGGTCACCGGCTCCAGGGCGGAGTCGTACGCCGCGAGCTCGTCGTCCAGCATGCCGTTGGCGAGGTGCACGTGCAGCGTGTCGATCGTCAGGTCGTGGCGCCGGGCGGCGTCGATGGCGGCGCCCAGGTCCTCCTCGTAGATGCCGAACTTGGTCGGCCGCGCGCCGCTGTACAGGCTCTCGGCGTGCCCGCGCATGACGCCGCCCCGCGGGTTGACGCGCAGCCCGACCGCGCGGCCGGGGGCGCGGCGGCCGTAGCGCCGGATCTGGCTGAACAGGTCGAGGTTCACGTGCACGCCGGCCGGGACGATCACGTCCAGGTCGCGCTCCGACAGGTTGGTGCCGGTGACGCTGATCTCCGCGGCCGTGAAGCCGTGCTCGAGCGCGTGCAGGACCTCACCGGGCGAGCAGGCGTCGATGCCGACGGCAGCGGGCGAGCCCGGTGCCCCGAGCGCACGCAGCGCGGCCAGGATCTCGGGCGCGCGCTGCGCCTTGAGCGCCAGGCGCACCCGGGGCGTGAGGCCGGCGCGCGCGAGCGCATCCCGCAGCGCGCGCGCCTTCTCGGCGACCCGCGGCACGTCGAAGACGTACAGCGGCGTCCCGTGCTCGCGCGCGAGCGCCTCCGCATCGCGGCCCGCGACGAGCAGGCGCCCGCCCTCCACGCGCACGCCTTCGTGCTCCCAGGGGAAGCGCCCGATCGTGGTCTCCATGGAAACGAGCCTATCGCAGACACCGGCCCAGCGGCGAGCGTGTAAGATGACGCCACGCCGGAGGGCCGGCCGCCGACGGGAGGTGCCGTGAAGCTGTTCAGGAGGGGCGACGCCCACGCTGCCGCCGCCGCGCCCGCGACGCCCGCGACGGCTGAGCCGAAGCCATCCGGTCGCGGCTTCATCCCCCGGTGGTTCGCGCGCGCCGGCGTCGGCAGCTGGTACCTCATCGGCATCGTCATCGTCCTCGCCGGGCTCGCCTACGCGCTGCACCTGCTGGCGACCCTGGTCGTGCCTACCCTGTTCGCCGTTCTGCTGGGTGCGACGTTCATGCCCGCGGTCGACTGGCTCGAGCGGCACCACCTGGGGCGCACCTGGGGCGCGCTCATCATGACGGTGCTCATCGTGGTCGGGGCGTTCGCCCTGCTCGCGCTCATGACCGTCGGCGTCGTCAACCAGTGGTCGACGATCGAGAACCAGGTGCAGGCGGCCGCGGACTGGATCAACGAGTCGCTGCAGAAGCTCAACATCGATCCCGCCCTCATCGACTCCGCCAAGGAGACGCTCACCGGCAGCGTCGGCAGCTGGGCACAGGGCATCTTCGGCGGCGCGATCCAGGGCATCAGCACGCTGGCGAGCTTCGCCTTCGGCGCCTTCATCGGCCTCAACATCCTCATCTACGTGCTCGTCGGAGGGCGGCGTATCGCTCGCTGGGCCTCCGCGCACATGGGCCCGGTGCCGCCGCCGGTGGGCTACTCGATCCTCGCCAACAGCGCGCGGTTCCTGCGCGGCTACATCTGGGGCAGCACGATCATCGGCGTCTTCAACGGGGCCGTGGTCGCCCTCGGCGCGCTCGTCATCGGCGTGCCGCTGGCGTTCACGATCTTCGTGGTCCAGTGGCTCACCAACTACATCCCGATGTTCGGCGCCTTCATCGGGGGCGCGTTCGCGGTGCTCATCGCGCTGGGTACGGGTGGGGTCCGGGACGCGATCTGGATGCTGATCTTCGTGCTGATCGCCAACGGACCGCTGCAGACCGTGGTCTCGCAGTTCGCCCTGGGAGCGTCGCTCAAGCTGAGCGGCCTGGTGGTGCTCTTCGCGACCACCGGCGGCGCGATCCTGGCCGGCGCGCTCGGCGGCATCTTCGCCGCGCCGTTCGTCAAGATCGGCGTGGACGCGTACCACCAGCTCGAGGCGGCCGGTCTCTTCGACGACGGACCGGGGGCCGCCGGTGACGCGGGCGCGACGGCGCCGGGCGAAGGAGGGCCGCCGGGGGCCGGTGAAGGTGGGCCGCCGGGGGCCGTGACGGAGGCGGCGCCGCCCGCGACGGACTGATGCACGGAAGCGCTGGTGAGCGGCCCCCGGCCCGAAGGGCCAAGGCGTCCGGACTGAGGTGCGGGGCGTCCGGCGGCGTTCAGGCGCCGGCGAGCCACGCCCGCAGGCTCTCCTCGACCGGCAGACGGCCGGCCTCGACGCGGGCGTCGAAGCGCCGCGGCCGGGCGCGGACGGCGCGCAGCTGCGGCGGCACGCTCGCTCCGGGCGCGAGGTCGACGACGCGGTCGAGGAGCTCGAGGTCGCCGGCTGCTCCCGGCACCGGATCGCCGGCGCGCACGCCGGTGAGGCCGCGCGCCACGTCGGCCGCGAACTTGCTCCAGTGCGCCGTGCTCGCGATGAGCACCGGCGCCTCGCCGGCGAGCCGCTCCGCGGCCTGCCACGCGACGGCCGTGTGGGGGTCGAGCAGGTAGCCCCGCTCGCGCTGCACGCGGCCGATCACCTCGAGGCAGGTGTCGTTGTCCACCCACTCGCCCACGAAGGACGTGCGCAGCTTCTGGCGGGTCTGCGCGTCCACCTCGAACCGGCCGCTCGCCTTGAGCTCCGCCATCCACCCGGCGATGCGCCCGGGGTCGCCGGTGAGGTCGTACAGCAGCCGCTCGAGGTTGGACGAGATGAGGATGTCCATGGACGGCGACGGCGTCTTGACCAGCGAGCGGGCGGCGATGTCGTAGACCCCGCTCGAGAGGAAGTCGTAGAGGACGTTGTTGCTGTTGCTCGCGCAGAGGAGACGCCGGATGGGCACGCCGATGTCGCGCGCGTACCAGGCGGCCAGGATGTTGCCGAAGTTGCCGGTGGGGACGCAGACGTCGATGGGGTCGCCGCTCGCGACGGCGCCGCGCGCGGCGAGGTCGGCGTACCCGCTGAGGTAGTAGACGATCTGCGGGAGCAGGCGGCCCCAGTTGATCGAGTTGGCCGAGCTCAGGGAGAGCCGGTGCCGCTCGGCCAGCTCCGTGGCGAAGTCGCCGTCGTCGAACACGGCCTTGACCGAGCTCTGGCAGTCGTCGAAGTCGCCGCCGAGGCGGAACACGGTCAGGTTGTCGCCCGGCTGCGTGACCATCTGCAACTCCTGCAGGGCCGAGACGCCGGCGTCCGGATAGTAGACGCAGATCCGCGTGTGGGCGCGATCGGCGAAGCCGTTGAGCGCCGCAACGCCGGTGTCGCCGCTGGTCGCGACCAGGATGAGGAAGTCGAGGTCGGTCGCGCCCTTGACGTGCGCCTGCTCCAGCGCCTCGCCGAAGTAGAGCGGCATGCACTGCAGCGCCATGTCCTTGAACGCGAGCGTGGGGCCGTGCCAGAGCTCGAGCACGTGCAGCCCCGGCGCCACGTCGCGGACCGGGGCGACCTCGGGATCGTCGAAGTTGGGGCCGTAGGCGCGCGCCGCGATCTCGCGCGTCCTGCCGGCGACGACGTCGAGTTCGAAGGCCTCGTACACCGCCGCCGCACGCGCGTGATAGGGCACATCCGCCAGGGCCACGATCTGCTCCAC
>DASUMX010000016.1:0-11179 GCA_036277455.1 Thermoleophilia bacterium | reverse complement strand
GGCCCCCCCCGCCCCTCTTCTCGTCCCGCACTGATAGCATCCGCTCATGCGCGTCCTCGTCACCGGCGGCGCCGGCTACATCGGCAGCGTCATCGTCGCGCGCCTCGCGGCGCGCGGCCACGACGTGGTTGTCTACGACGACCTCTCGCGCGGGCACGCCGCCGCGGTCCCCGAGGGCGTGCCCCTCGTGCGCGGCGACATCCGCGACACGGCCGCGGTGCGCGCCGCCCTGGCCGAAGGCGGCTGCCAGGCCGTCGTGCACATGGCGGCGCTGGCGGAGGTCGCCGAGTCCGTCGCCGAGCCGGAGCGCTACTTCAGCGTCAACCGCGACGGCACCGCGGCGGTGATCGCGGCGGCCGCGGCCGCAGGCGCCGGCCGCCTGGTCTTCAGCTCCACGGCGGCGGTGTACGGGGCGCCCGAGCGCACGCCGATCGGAGAGGGCGACACGCTGGCGCCCGCCAACCCGTACGGCGAGACCAAGCTCGCCGGGGAGCGCCTGCTCGAGCAGGCGCGCTCAGGCGGCGAGTTCGCCGCCACCGCCCTCCGCTACTTCAACGCCTGCGGCGCCGACGGCGCCTGCGGCGAGGACCACGACCCGGAGTCGCACCTCATCCCGCTGGCGCTGCGCGCCGCCCGCGACGGCTCGGCGATCCGCGTGTTCGGTGACGACTACCCGACCCCAGACGGCACCTGCGTGCGCGACTACGTGCACGTCGCCGACCTCGCCGACGCCCACATCGCCGCGCTCGAGGCGCTCCCCGGCGTCCAGGGCTCGTTCAACCTCGGCACGGGGACGGGCGACTCGGTGCAGGCGGTGCTGGACGCGGTCGAGACGGTCACCGGGCTCACGCTCGCGCGCGAGACGGCGCCGCGGCGAGCCGGCGACCCGCCGGTCCTCGTGGCGAGCAACCGGCGGGCGGCGGAGCACCTGGGCTGGCGGCCGCGGCGCAGCCTCACGGACGCCGTCGCCGACGCGTGGGCGTGGATGCGCGAGCACCCGGACGGGTACGCGGAGCGTTGAGGGTCGGGCGTGCGGGCTCCGGCGGAGTGCCGGCGCCGCGCCGTCAGCCGACGGCCGCCGGCCGCGGGGCCAGCGACTCGAGCGTGATGGAGCCGAGCACGTCCATGAGCTGACCCTGGGCGCGCAGCCAGGCCTCGTGCACGGTGCAGGACGCGCTGCGTGCGCAGTCCTCGGGGCTGAGGACGCACTGGTTGACGGAGATGGGCCCGTCGACCGCCTCGATCACCTGCTGCATGGTGATCTCCGAGGCCGGGTGCGCGAGCGCGAACCCGCCGTGGGCGCCCCGCTGCGACACCGTGAGGCCCGCGCGCACCAGGCTCTGGAGGATCTTCGCCAGGAAGCTCTCGGGGATGTCCTGCGCCTCGCCGATCTCGTGCAGCGAGGCGACGTGCCCCTCGGGGAACCGCGCGAGGTACGACATCGCCCGGATGGCGTACTCGGCGCCGCGTGTGAGCTGAAGTCCCATGATCGTTGCCTTCCGTAGAGACCGGACAGAAACGGCCTGATTGGCACTGTATCCTCGGAGGCCTTCACCGGTCAACCGTGCCGCGCGCGATGTTTAGCGGCGGTTAAGCTTTCGCGAAGGCGGGCGCCGCTACCGGGATTAGTGCCGGTTTGCGGGGAAAACCCCCGGTCGCAGGCGGAACAGGCCGATGCTATCCTGCTTGTGCGCCTGCGAGCGCGTCCCCCACGGAAGGACAAGTGTGAGACGATCCCTGGCCCTCATCGCCGCCGCAATCGCCGTGGCCGCCGCGGCCGCGGTGATCGTCGTCGGCATGAGCTCAGGTGACGCCGAGCCCACTGGCGCGCCCGAGCCGGCGGCAGGCGGCGGCCTCCCCTCCGGACACCCGACCGTGGCCGTCGACCAGGACGAGCCGGGGATGCAGGGCGCGGACGACGACGCCGGCGAGGACGGGGATGCGCAGACCGGCGAAGACATCGCCCACCTCGAGGACCGCCGCCGGCAGGATCCGGGCGACGTCGCCGTCCTGCTCGAGCTCGGAAACGCCTACTTCATGGCCCAGCGCCTGCAGCAGGCCGAGCGGGCGTACACACAGGCGCTCGCGCTGGCGCCGGACGACGCCACGGCGCAGGTGGGCCTGGCCATGGTCCGGCACGCGCAGGGCGACTCCAAGCAGGCCGAGTCCATGCTGCGTGCGGTGATCGAGGAACACCCGGACGACCAGGACGCCCACTACTCGCTCGCCATCGTCTGCTTCTCCAGCGGGCGCGTCGACGAGGCCAAGGAGCAGTGGCAGACCGCCGCCGGCATCGACCCGCGATCGACCACGGGCAGGCGCTCGCAGAGCTTCGTCGACCTGCTCGAGGACCAGCAGTCCGGCGCGCCCGCCGCGAACTGACCGGCCGGCCCGCTACTCGACGCGCGCGCCCAGCACGTCGCGGACGTGGGCGAGCGCGAAGCGGTTGAACTCCTCCGCGTCGTGCCCCGGGGCGTCGTAGGTATCGACGAGGTCCTTGCGCACGACCACCTCGTAGCCGCGCGCGCGCAGCCCGGCGACCGTGTGCAGCACGCAGATGTCGGTGCAGACGCCGGCGACCTCGACGACGTCGGGCGCCAGGCGCTCGAGCACCGCCTCGAGCTCCGTCTCGTGGAACCCCGAGAAGGTGCGCTTGCGCACCACGGTGCCGCGCTCGGCGAACGCCCTGAGCTCGGGGATCACCTCGTCCTCCCCCGACCCCTCCACACAGTGCTCCGGGAACATGGCGAACTCGGGGTCGTCGCGCACGTGCGTGTCGATGAGGAAGACGAGCGCCGTGCCCTCCGCCTCCTCGGCGGCCAGGCGGCGGACCAGCTCCGGCACCATCCTGTCGTACCGCGGGCTGTAGAGAGCGCCGCGCCGACAGAAGCAGACCAGCATGTCGACGACGACGAACGCCCGCCGCTTGTGCGTGTCCCCGGCCATACCGGTGCGATACCCGGCGAGGGGCTCTAGGTCACGCGCTCGAGGCGCGGGTTCGGGCTGTGGCGCCGGCCGACCTTGGCGCAGGGCCGGCCCTCCAGCAGCACGACGTCGGCGGTGAAGTCGGTGTTGCCGCGCAGCAGGCTGCTGCCGACGCCGTAGGCGTCCGCCGGTACCCCGGCCGCCTCGAAGCGCCGGATGCGCTCGGCGTCGAAGCCTCCGCTGACGACGATGTTGACGTGCTGGAACCCCTCATCGTCGAGGGCGCGGCGCACGGCGCGGACGAGCTCCGGCGCCACCCCGTTGGGGCGGAACGCGCCCATGTCGTCCCAGAGCGAGCGGTCCACCATGGTCTCGCTCGTGTCGAGACGGACGCCCCAGAGGCGCTCGCCGAGCGCCCGCGCGCAGGCGAGGCTGGTGGCGACGCAGTCGTTGTCCCAGTCGACCAGCGCCGTGACGTTGATCTCGGGGTAGTGGACGTCGGCGAACGCCGCCGCCGCCGCGACGGTGTCGCCGCCGTACGCGGCGATGAGCGCGTGCGGCACCGTGCCGATACCCTTGCCGCCCCACCAGGACGCCTGCGCGTCGGTGCTCACTCCGATGGCGCCGGCGATGTGGGCGGCGTACCCGTCGCCGGTCTGCACCCGGTAGTGGTCGAAGCGCGCCGGGAAGAAGAGGATCGGCTTGCCGCGCGCGGCGTCGACGACGCGGCGCACGTTGGTGCTGATGAGCGTGCGCCGCGAGAGCACGCCGAGGTACACGGTCTCCAGGTGGGCGAAGAGGGCGTAGTCGCCCTCGACCGTCAGCACCGTCTCCCACCCCGACAGCTCGTCGCCGTCGTGGAGCGCGCGCACGTCGAGGTGGTCCCAGCCGTCCACCCAGACCCGCTCGCCACCTTCCGCGACGTAGCGCCCCGTGCACAGCCTCAGGATGGCCAGCGCCTCGTCCATCCCCCCGAGGACCGCGCCGTCGGTCTTCTGGAAGACCTGCATCGTCACGCGGGGGTGCAGGTCCTTGGTCTCGAGCACGCGCTTGGCGCCGTTGAAGTAGGCGTCCGTGTAGTAGCCCTCCCGCAGCCTGTCGACGGGGAGGGCGAAGACCTCTGGTGCCAGACGTGAGCGCGGCATGGCCGGATTGTACCCCCACGGCCGGCCGCGGCGGGCTCCGGCGCTAGAGGCCGAACCTGCCGCCGATGACGTCGAGCGTCCTGGCCGGGGTCACCACGAAGCGCAGCGTGTAAGCGCCCGCGCGACGCAGCCGGAGGTCCATGAACCGGTCGGTGCGCGGCACCACCGTCCCGGGCCCACCCTCGAGCACCCAGTACGGCGACGAGGTGACCTTGAGCCAGTACGTCCCGGGCCGGGTCACGCTGAACATGATGCGCTCGTGCCCGAAGAAGCTGATCGTGCCCTCTCCCGGCGCGCCCCCTGCCGCCGGCACGGCGGGATCCGGGACCAGGATGGGCTCGGCGTCGAGCAGCCGGTAGATGCGCCAGGCGCCGGCCTGCTCGACGAAGACGAAGGCGCGGGAGCTCTCGAGCAGCCGGGCCTCTCGCCTGCTCCAGGGGTCCAGCGGTCCCACGACCGGGGAGAAGATGTACTCCACGCCCATGCTGCGCAGCCAGGCGGCGTACTCGGCTGCGTCGTAGGGCGTGTAGAAGAGGCCGTTGTGGATGGCGTCGGCCTGGCGGTACCACCCGCGCGTGATGGGGTAGCCGGCCTCGGGGAAGTAGAGCGCCTCCCAGTGGCGGCGCAGCGCCACCACGTGGAAGCGGTAGTTCGGGTCGTACAGGTCCCCGGCGGCGTCGAGGGCAGGGGCGAAGAACGCGCGCGTGGTCTGCGGGCGCTCGACGGTGTTGAGGAAGTGACTGGTGGCGGTGCCGAACTGCAGGAGGGCGAAGAGCACGATGGGGATGATCGCGAGGTCGCCGTAGCGGAACGGCCGGCGCAGCCTGGTGTGGCGGAGCAGGAGAAGGAGCGGCAGCCCGAAGACCATGAAGAAGCGGCCGCTGTTGTTGCCGATCGGGCTGCCGGGGGTGATGAACGATCCGACGCAGAGGCCCGCGTACACGAGGAAGAGCACGATGAAGGGCCGGCGCGGGTGGACGGCGTTCACGCCGGCCAGCGCCACGCCGACGAGGGCGAAGCCGAGGAAGACCATGAGCTGCGACGTCTCGTTGAGGTACGCGCCCGGCTCCGAGAACCCGAGGCCGATGGCGAAGCGCACGAGGACGGCCGGGGCGAGGGCGGCGGCGAACAGCGCGTAGCGCCGCCGCGCCGCCGGCCGGACGATGAGGTCCGTGAGCACGAACGGCGCCACGACCACCAGACCCATCGGGTTCGCGAAGATGCCGAGGGCGACCGGCAGCGCCGCCCACAGGGGCCGGCGGCGCGCGAGCAGCGCGAGGCCGGCCAGCGTCAGCGCCAGCGCCAGTACGAAGGGGTCCTGGCCGTGCGCGAGGTAGAGCGTCATGACGAGCGCGAAGCCCCACGCCGGCCACACGTCGTCGATGCCCCACAGGTCGCGCACGTAGAGGTAGAACGAGACCGGGATCGAGCCGGCCACGAGGATGACGATGAGCGCACCGGAGACGTACTGCGCGAGCCAGTAGAAGACGAAGCCGTAGGTGATGGCGCCGTACCCGCCGCCGTACCAGTACGTGTCCCAGAAGACGGAGTCGCCGTCGCGGAGCAGGTGGACCTTGTAGGCGTGGGCGGCGTCGTCCCATCCGGGCACGCCCCCGAGCTCCATGAGCAGCGTGACCAGCGCGACCGCGGCGGTGGTCACGAGCCAGAGCGTGAGCAGGCCGCGCCTGGTGCGCAGCCAGGACTCGAGCGCCGGGAGGCTCACCCGGCAGGCGCCGCCAGCCGCATCGCCGCGACGAAGCTCTCGGCCAGGCCGGGCGTCGCCGGCAGGGAGGGAACGAGCGTGGTCGCGAGGCAGCGCCCGTGCACGAAGCCCTCGACCTGCCCCTCGGCGCCGGCATCGCCGACGCGCCAGGCGAAGGCCTCCTGCTGGAGGGTGAGGAACTCGAGGTCGAACAGCTCGTACAGGGTGACCTCCCCCTCGGCGTAGGGGTTCTCGCGCGCCGCGGCGGCGCGCACGTACCGCGGCCGCTCGTACCACTCGAGAAGCTCCGCCTCGGCGGGCAGGATGCCGGCGAGCTCGTGGGTGCGGCCACGGCTGTCGGCCAGGCGGCGGAGGAGCAGGAGGGCGCCGCCGCCGAGCGCGAGCACCGGCAGCCCCCCGGCGACGGCCGCGACGAGCCCCGACTTGAGCGCCTCGTTGCCGGCGAACGCCGGCAGCTGTTCCTCGTCGAGCAGCCCCGCCAGCAGGAGGCCGGCCGCGCCCTCCGGCAGGGCCTTGTCGCTGCCGATGCGCAGGGGCTCGAGCGTGAGCCCCAGGGCCTTGAACAGATCGACGGCGTCGAGGGCGAACGGCTCGAGCGGCGGCCCCCAGGCCACGGCGAGCGTCAGCCCGGTGGCCGCGGGCAGCGGGGAGAGCAGCCGGCGGGCGGTCGCCGGCAGGTAGCCGCGGCGCGCGGCCGCGGCGGCGAGCCCTTCGCGGTCGAGGAAGCCGCCGGCCTCCCGGCAGAGCGCCGTCTCGCCTCCCTTGACGGGCTGCGGCCCGATCTGGCGCAGCCCGCTCTGGCCGCCGCCGTACTGGCGCGCGAACTGCTCGCTCAGCTGCGGCGGTATCCACCCGAGCACGGGGAGCTTGGCGGTCTCCTCGAGGATGCCGCGCAGCTCGGCGGCGGCACCCCTGTCGTCGCCGCCGACGACGATCGCCCCCGCGAACTCGACGCCGCCGGCGAGCAGGCGCGCGCCGCAGGCGGCGGCGGCCGCGGTGGAGCCCCGCTCGCGGGCGTCGACGACGAGCACGAGCGGGGCGTCGAGCGCGGCGGCCACGTCCACCGCGCGCGACCCCTTGACGCCCTCCCAGCGGTCGAGCGCCGGCTCCACGGCGACGACGGTGGTGAGGTCGCTGCCGGAGGCCCAGAGGTCGTACAGCTCTCCGGCGACGGCATCGCCGACGAGCCGCGGGTCGAGGATCCGGGGGGCGCGGGCGGAGGCGGCGTACAGCAGCCGCCAGAGCGGCAGGTCGGCGCCGAGGAGGACGGGGCGGACGGCGCGCTCGTCCGCGAACGCGGCGAGCAGCGCGCCGGAGGCCAGCGCGACGGCGGGACCGGGCTCCAGCCCGCACACGACGAGGCGAGGGGCGGACGTGATGGTGTCCTCCTTTTCGGCCGGGCTCCCCGTAGCGGCCCCGGACCGGCGTACCGGCAGGGCGGATTCCGGGGGGCCGGGATAGAATACTCTACCAGCCTTCAGGAGGACCGAGCCGACCTTATGGACCTGCGCAAGCAGCTTCACGACGCCATGTGGATGCGCGTGCTCTTCACCATCGCGCTCCTCACCGGCGTCCTCTGGGTGCAGATCGACGATCACGGCGTGGCGGCGGCGGAGCTGCTCATCGGACTCGCGATCGTCGCGCTCGTCAACCTCCCGATGTACATCGTCGAGCGGCGTCTGCCCACGCGCACGACCGCCGCGATCATCGTGGGGAGCGACCTCGTGCTGGTCACCGCCGGCGTGATCTTCGCCGGCGGCGCCCTGAGCCCGGAGGGCGTCTTCTACGTCTGGCCGATCGTCTTCTCCGCGGTGTTCCTCGCGGCGTGGGCGCCGTACGCCGCGGCCGCCGTCGCCAGCGTCGCCTACGTCACCGTCTGGGAGCTCCAGCACGTCGGCTGGCTCGACGTGCCGGCGGTCGTCGCCCAGGTCCAGGTCCCCGCCAACTGGATGCTGATCACCGTCAGCCTCCACGTCGCCGCGTTCATGCTGGTCGCGCTCCTCAGCGGGCGGCTGGCGCGGGCGCTCATCGGCAGCTCCACCCAGCTCTCCCGCGCCAAGGCCGACACCGAGGCGCAGCTGCGCCGCATGCGGGCGACCAACGAACAGCTGCGCGTGATGAGCGAGAGCAGCCGCCTGTTCCTCCGCCACCAGGACGCCGCCGGCCTCGTCCCCGAAGCTCTGGACCAGATCGCGAGCGCGACGGGCGTGCGCAGCGGGTTCGCGCTCATCCTCAACCACAACTCCCATGACTTCGAGGAGCGCGCGCTCGCCGGCGACGTCACGGCGGACGCCGTGCGCGGCTACAAGGAGCTCGGCATCGTCACGGTCGCGCAGGCCGGCGCCGAGCGCTACGAGACGGTCACGGACCCCAAGGTACGGCAGCTGCTCAAGGCGATGGAGAAGGACGGTTTTCGCGGCTTTCTCGTCGCGCCGCTCCAGGCCAAGCACGAGACGCTCGGCGTGATCTGCCTGCTCCACCGCGAGGACGAGGCCGTGCCCGACGCGGCCGTGGCGACCCTGCGCGCCCTCTGCGACCAGGTGGCGCTGGTGCTGCGCAACATCCAGTTCAACGAGGAGCTGGCGCGCAAGAACCGGGATCTCACCCACCTCGACGAGCTCAAGAGCGACTTCATGGCGACCATGAGCCACGAACTGCGCACCCCGCTCACGTCCATCATCGGCTACAGCGACATGCTGCTCAGCGGCATGACCGGCGAGCTCAACGAGAAGCAATCGGCGTTCGTCGACAGCATCCTCAAGGGTGGCGAGGCGCTGCTCGGGCTGATCAACGACATCCTCGACCTCACGAAGATCGAGGCGGGCCGCCTGGAGCTCAACCGCGAGGCGGTCGATCTGCGGGCGGCCCTCCTCGGCGTGCTCCCCGTGGTCAAGCCGCGCGCCCAGGACAAGCGCATCCGCATCTCCACGTTCCTGCCCACCGACCTGCCACTCGTGTGGGCCGACCCGGCCAAGCTCAACCAGATCCTCCTCAACCTCATCACCAACGGCATCAAGTACACGCACGAGAACGGCAGCGTGAGCATCGAGGCGCGCCCGCTGGAGGGGCTGGTCGAGATCTGGGTCACCGACACCGGTATCGGCGTCGCCAAGGAGGACCAGGACAAGGTCTTCCAGCGCTTCACGCAGATCGACTCGTCGGCGACCCGCTCCCAGGGAGGCACCGGGCTGGGGCTGGCGATCGTGCGTGAGCTCGTGGAACTGCACGGCGGCACCATCCGGCTGCAGAGCAAGCTCGCAAAGGGCTCCAGCTTCATCTTCACCATGCCGATATCTACCACGCCGGCGGACCCGCTGGCGGCGGGCAAGATCAGCTAAGGGGAGGAGCGCAGCGTGGCGAACGCCATCCTGGTCGCCGACGACGACCCAGACATCCTCAGCATCGTCTCGATGTCTCTGGAGACCCAGGGCTACACGGTCCACAAGGCCACGAACGGGCGCGAAGCCGTCGACCTCGCCCACCAGCACCACCCCGACCTCATCCTCATGGACATGATGATGCCGGTCGTGAGCGGCTACGAGGCGGTCGCCGAGCTCAAGGCCGACGCGGACACACGGGACATCGTCATCGTCGGCCTCTCCGCCAAGGCGATGGCGACCGACATGGAGCGCGCCACCGACGTCGGCATCGACGGCTACATCACCAAGCCGTTCCGCATCGCCCAGGTCCTCTCCGTGGTGGAGAGCTACCTGGACGCATGAGCAGGGCGCGCCGGCAGGCCCGTCGTCAGGGCTGACGACGCCGGGCAGGAGCGCGCCCGTCCACGCCGTACACTTCACGTGATGCACCCGTGAAGGATCCAGGCACAGCCCCCCAGCCCCCGCTCATCTGCGTCGCCGACGTCGACACCCGCCTGAGCTGCAGCTGCTACTGCGCCGTCTGCCCGTACTACCTGCGTGACCGCCGCATCGGCGAGCGCCGGACGGTCCACCGCCCGACCCGCGACCGGCGCATCCTCAACCGCTTCAAGGGCTGACCCGGCCGGCCGCGGCCGGCCGTCCCGGCGGCCGGCTCGCGTGCGAGAGCGCCCTCTCTCATGGCCGCGGGGGCTTCTGCCGATATCCGTATCCAGGCACGAGAAGCCCCCGAATCGAGGCCAGTCACGGGCCGGTCACCGGAGCAGGAACGAGGCGGAAGCCTCGGCCACAAGCGAGGCATCAGTCTTGAGCTGAAGACCACGGCGGTCGTCGCCGTGGGGTTCGCGGCCGCGTTCGCCCTCCTCGTCTCCTTCGTCGACCGCACATCGGTCCTTCAGGTCGCCGCCGTGCTGCTGGCGCTGTTCGCCGTCGTCGCCGTGACCTTCGACCTCTGGGTGTACCGACCCGTCAACGACCTGATCCGTCGGTCGCGCACGCGGCTCGGCGGCAACTACGCGCGCAACGACCCCTTCTACCGCGACGAGGTCCGCGAGCTCGGCCACCTCGTCGGCACGCTCATCGCGGTGTTCCTCGCCGCGGAGGACAAGGAGTGGGTCTCGCAGAGCATCAAGGACGACCTGATCCGCGTGCAGGCGCTCAACCGGCAGCTCATGGACGTCGGCGTGCTGGGGCGCGAGATGAACGCCGCGCTCCCGTACCTCGAGACGGTGGAGCGCGTGCTCTCCCGCAGCCGCACGTTCCTGCACGCCGACTTCGGCGCGCTGCTCCTGCTCGACGCCGAGGCACGCTCCTTCACGCTCGAGGGCGCCCAGGGCGTGCTGACGCCGACGCTCTCCGCCGAGTGCTGCGCGTACACGCCCGACTGCCCCGTGCGCCAGGCGATCTCCTCGGGGCGCATCACGAGAGCCGAGGGTCACGTCTGCACGCTGTTCCCGCAGACCATGACCCACCAGCTGGTGATCCCGGTCGCGATCGAGAACGTCGGGGACATGGCGCTCCTGACCACCTCCACGAGCGGGGAGTACACGCAGCTGCTGACCGGGGACATCCTGGACGCGCTCCAGAACCACGTCCAGAGCGCGCTGACCAACGCCCACAAGTACGACGCCATCCGCCGCCAGGTGGTCACCGACCACCTCACCGGCCTCTACAACCGGCGCTTCTTCATGAACCGCGCCGGCGAGGAGATCGAGCGCAGCCTGCGGCACCAGGCGCCCCTCAGCGTGCTCATGATCGACATCGACCACTTCAAGCAGTTCAACGACACCTACGGGCACGCGACCGGCGACCGCGTGCTGCAGACGGTCGCGCGGGCGATGAAGGACGCACTGCGCAAGCCGGACATCTGCTCGCGTCACGGCGGCGAGGAGTTCGCCGTGCTGCTGCCCAACACGCCGGGCGACAGCGCGTACCACGTGGCGGAGCGCGTGCGCAAGACCCTCAGCGGCACGCGCTACACCGGGCTCGGGCTCCCGCCCGACGTGAAC
>DASUMX010000015.1:0-16076 GCA_036277455.1 Thermoleophilia bacterium | reverse complement strand
TGCGAGATGTTCCGCATGCTCGGCTCCGGCACGGAGAGCGTCATGGCGGCCGTCCGCGCCGCCCGCGCCTTCACCGGCAAGAAGTGGGTGGTCAAGGTCGGGGGCGCGTACCACGGCTGGAGCGACCAGATGGTGTACGGGTTGCACGTGCCAGGCACCTGGCGGTTCGAGGCCAAGGGCATCCCGTTCGGGGCGACGGCGCGCACGCGCGAGGTGTTCCCCAACGACCTCGATGCGCTGCGCAGGAAGCTGCGGCAGAACCAGTCGATGGGCGGCACGGCGGCGGTCATCCTCGAGCCGGTCGGCCCGGAGAGCGGCACGCGGCCGGTGCCGTTCGGCTTCAACGCCGCCGTGCGCGAGCTGTGCGACGAGTTCGGCGCGCTGCTCATCTTCGACGAGGTCGTCACCGGCTTCCGCCTCGGGCTGGGCGGGGCGCAGGGGTACTTCGGCGTGCGCCCCGACCTCACCATCTTCGGCAAGTGCATCACGGGCGGCTACCCCATGGCCGGCGGCGTCGGCGGCCGCCGCGACGTGATGGCGAGCTTCGCCGGCGGCATCGGCGGCAAGACCGGCGAGCGCGCCTACGTCGGCGGCACCCTGAGCGCCAACCCGCTCAGCTGCGCCGCTGGGTACTTCGCCATCACCGAGATGGAGCGGACCGGCGCGCCGGTGCTGGCAGGAATGGCCGGCGACCGGCTCACGGCCGGCCTGCGCCTCCTCATCGAGAAGTACTCCCTGCCGTTCGTCGCCTACAACCAGGGCTCGATCGTCCACCTCGAGACCTCGGGCGTGATGCTCCTCGACCTCAAGCACCCGCTGCGCTTCGCGAAGCAGATGAAGCCGCGCAAGCACATGATGGAGGAGATGGGCGCGGCCTTCACCGCGAACGGCCTGGTCACTCTCGCCGGCTCCCGCATGTACACGTCGATGGCCGACAGCGACGCGGTGATCGACGAGGCGCTCGAGCGCTTCGAGCGCGTGCTCGCGAGCGTCGAGGGCGTCTGACGGCGGGGTGAGCCTCGACGCCATCGCCGCCGCTGCGGTCGTCGCGCTCCTGGTCGTCGGTGCGGGATCGTACCGCCTGATGACCTCACGGACCTCCGGCGCTGCCAAGCCCGCGCCACGTTCTACGTGATCGGCGCGGCCGCGTCCGATCACCCCGTCGCGCTGCGCAGCCTCGTCACCGCGCCAGGAGATCGGCAACCACACCTTCAACCACCGCAGGCTCGTGTTCGTGTCCACCGCCACGGCCGCCGACGCGGTGATCCGCGCCGCCGGATGCAGGGGGCCCATCAGCGTGCGGCCGCCCCACGGCAAGAAGCTGCTCTCGCTGCCGTGGGAGCTGCGGGCCCGCGACCGCAACACCGTGATGTGGGACCTGGAGCCGGACTCTCTGGACGGCATCCGGGACGACGCGCAAGCCATGACGCGGTACGTGGTGGACAACGTGCGGCCCGCGTCCATCGTCCTGTTGCATCCGTGGGCGGAGGGCAACGCCGCGACGTGCCGGGCGCTGCCGGCGATCCTCGCGGCGCTCCAGGCACGCGGCTTCAGCTTCGTGACCGTGTCCGGGCTGCTCGCGTTGCGCTGAGCGGGGCGGAAGGAGGCGGTCCAACGTCACCTGGTTGATGTATTGATGCTATGATGTCTTGGCTGCATACTCCGGCTATGGAGACCATCATGCGCACGACGTTGACCATCGATTCGCAGGTGCTCGCGGAGTTCAAGCGCCGCTCAGCGGAGACCCATCTGACACTCAGCCGGCTCATCGAGGACGCACTGCGCGAACACCTGAGCCGCGGGCGCGACGTCGCGCCAACCAAGCCGGTGGAGTTCCCCATCGTCGGTGGCCGGGGACTCGCCCCCGGCGTCGACCTGACGAGTCCATCCGGCATGGCCGAGTACCTGTACGGTCCGGACGCGGGCCACCGCTGACGCCGCGGTGTTTCTGCCCGATCTCAATGTCCTCATCAGCGCGCATCGCGCGGACAGCCCGATGCACCCGCGCTGCCGCGACTGGCTACTCGCGGTGTACGCCGGAGACGAATCGTTCGGGATCTGTCCTCCGGTACTGATCGGGCTGGTACGCATCCTCACCCATCCGCGCGTGTTCCGCCCGCCCGACACGCACGATCAGGCCTTCGCTTTCGTCAACTCCCTGATGACGCATCCCAACGCCCTGCTGCTCAACCCGGGCCGCGACCACCTCGCGCTGTTCGAGGGCCTGTGCCGCGAGGCGGACGCTCACGGGGATCTCGTGACGGACGCCTATCTCGCGGCCCTTGCCCTCGAGACCGGCGCGGTCCTCGTGACCGCCGACCGCGACTTCGCGCGGTTCCCCGGGCTGCGCCGGCGCGAGCCTTGACCACGGCAGACGGCTTGAGCCGCCCTCCCGCTGGGAACGAACGCTCCACGAGGGCGGGAGGTGAGCATGACCGGGACGCAAGCCTCCGGACGCGGCGCGCAGGATCGCGGCCGGAACACCACGACGAAGCAGGCCAAGGGCTTGCGCGCCTTTCTCTACGACGCCAAGGCCAGAGACAAGGAGGTCGAGCTCAGCGAGGGGATCGCCGGCCGGCTCACCAAGGATCAACTCCTGTGGGTCGACGTCGACCTCGCCTCGCCGGCCGCGGTGGAGCAACTCCGCACCCTCGTCGAGATCGACGAGGGTGAGTTCGAAGAGGAGGATCGCCTGCCGGTCAGGGAGCGCGGCGGCTCCTTCTCGTTCACCATCCCCACGCTGCCGTCTCAGGAGGACGACGCCGAGCTCACTCCCCTCACCTGCATCGCCGCTGCTCGCTGGCTGGTGACCGCGCACCAGGAGGAGATCGAGTTCCTCGACGCGTTCTACGAGCACGTCCACTCGGACAGCTCCCTGGGGGAGCTGGACGCGCCCAACTTCCTCGCCTCACTGCTCGAGTGGGAGCTCAACGAGTTCTTCCTGGCCATGGAACGCGAGCAGCGCGCGACCGACAGCATCGAGGAACACATCCTGGGCGATGAGCTGGCGAGGCGTTCGCTCGATGAGCTCGTCGCCCGCCGTCGCCGGGTGAGCTATCTGCGCAGCGGCCTCAGCCCGCATCGCTACGTCTACGGCACCCTCGCGCACGCCAGCTCGGACGTCGTCGCGGGCAGCGACGCGGCCGGCGACTTCGCCCTGCTCGGCGAGCGTGTCGAGCAGGCCGTGCAGGCCGCGCAGAGCGCCCGGGAGCTCATCGTCGGCGCGTTCGACCTGTATATGACGCGCACGGCGCAGCGCACCAACGACGTGATGAAGGTCCTGACGGTGATCTCGGCGCTGCTGCTGCCGGCCTCGCTGATCGCGGGCATCTTCGGCATGAACATGCTCCCCGACCTCTTCATGAACCAGTGGTTCTTCAGCGTCGCGATCGTCGTGATGGTCGCCGTGAGCGGCGGCCTGCTCACGGTGCTCCGCCGGCGCGGGTACCTGTAGCAGGCGTCTCCGAGGCCGGGTGCCGGTGCTATGCTGCCGCAATGGTCGGCACCTCGAGCGGCTCCCGCCACGTCCTCGCCGTCGATCTCGGCACGTCCGGCGCCAAGGTGGCGCTGATCGGGATCGACGGGCGCGTGGTCGCGTGGGCGTTCGAGCCCGTCGAGCTCATCGTGCTGCCGGGCGGCGGCGCGGAGCAGCGGCCGGAGGACTGGTGGCGGGCCGTGGTCGCCGCGACGCGGCGACTGCTCGCCCGCCACGACGGTCCGGCCGCCCGGATCGCCGCCGTCTGCTGCAGCGCCCAGGGCGAGGGCACGGTGCCGGTGGACGAGACCGGCGCACCGCTCACGAACTGCATCCTCTGGATGGACATGCGCGGCGCGCCGCACCTGCGGCGGCAGTTCGGCGGGCCGCTCAGCATGCACGGCCTCAGCCTGCCACGCATCCGCCGCTGGGTGAAGCTCACCGGCGGCATGCCCTCGCCGACCGGCAAGGACCCGGCGGCGCACATGCTCTACGTCCGCGACGAGCTGCCGGAAGTCTATGCGCGCACGCACAAGTTCCTCGGCGTGCCGGACTACCTGAACCTCAGGCTCACCGGCCGCATGGCGGCGAGCTACGACTCGATCATGACCAGCTGGGTGACCGACAACCGCGACGCCGGCGGCGTGAGGTACGACGCCGCGCTCGTGCGTGACTGCGGCGTCGACGCAGGCAAGCTGCCCGAGATCGTCAAGTGCACCGAGGTGCTCGGTCCGCTCACTCCGGACGCGGCGGAGGAGCTGGGTCTGGCGCCGGAGACGCAGGTCGTCGCCGGCGCCATCGACACCACGGCGGCGGCGGTCGGCGCCGGCGCCACCGGCGACTTCGCCGTGCACCTGTACCTGGGCACGTCGTCCTGGCTCGCCGCACACGTGCCGTTCAAGAAGACCGATGTGATCGCCGGCCTCGCGTCGGTGCCGTGCGCGCTGCCCGGCCGCTGGCTGCTCACGGCGCTGCAGGCCACCGCGGGGGGCAACCTCACCTGGTTGCGTGACAACGTGCTCTACCACGAGGACGAACTGCTCGCCGAGGCGGAGCAGCCGGACGTGTTCAAGGTCTTCGACCAGATCGCGGCGCGCGTGCCGCCCGGCAGTAACGGCGTGCTCTACACGCCGTGGATCTGGGGCGAGCGCGCCCCGGTCGACGACCGTACGCTGCGCGCCGGTCTCGTCAACCTCTCGCTCGAGAACACGCGCGAGGACATCGTGCGCGCCTTCTTCGAGGGTGTGGCCCTGAACACACGCTGGCTGCTGAAGCCGGTGCGCAAGTTCCTCGGCCGCCCCGTCGATGTCGTCAACCTGGTCGGCGGCGGCGGCCAGTCGGACGTGTGGTGCCAGATCGTCGCGGACGTCCTCGATGTCACCGTCCGCCGGGTCCGCGACCCCATCCAGGCGAACGCCCGGGGAGCGGCGTGGATCGCCGCCGCCGGGCTCGGCGAGATCGCCTTCTCGGACGTGCCGCGGCTGGTCGAGTTCGACGGAGAGTTCGAGCCGTCGCCCGCGGCGCGCGGGGTGTACGATGCGCGCTACCGGACCTTTCTCGAGGTCCACAGGCGCATGCGCCCGCTCTACCGGCGCATCAACCGCGGGGGGCGGCAGGCGAGATGAGCGCGATGGGCGGGGAGCCGGCTGGGGACGCGGGCGCGGCGACTGCCGGCGCGGCCTACCGCGTGTACGGCTACCGCTGGGTGGTCCTCGGCGCGTTCATGTTCGCCAACCTGGCGATCCAGATCCTCTGGATCTCCTACGCTCCCATCACGACCAGCGCGGCCGCTTACTACGGCGTGTCCGAGTCCACCATCGGCTGGTTCTCGATGGTGTTCATGATCGCCTTCGTGCCTCTGTCGCTGCCGGCGGCCTGGCTCATCGACGCCCGCGGCCTGCGCGTGGCCGTCGGGCTGGGCGTCGTGCTCATGGCGGTCTTCGGCGTCCTGCGCGGCCTCGCAGGCGCCGACTTCACGCTCGCCATGCTGGCGACCATCGGCATCGCCGTCGCGCAGCCCTTCCTCCTCAACGCCTGGACGACGATGGGATCGCACTGGTTCCCGGCCCGGCAGCGCGCCCTGGCCGTCGGGCTCATCACCCTGGCGAACCTGGTGGGGACGGGCATCGGCGTCGCGCTCACGCCGCTGCTCATCGAGAGCCGGTCGGTCGCCTCGGTCCAGCTGCTCTTCGGGGTCGTCGGGGCTGTCTCGGCGGCGGCGTTCCTGGCGCTCGCGCGCGAGCGCCCCGCGACGCCGCCGTGCCCGCCCGGGATGGAGGAGCGGGCGCTGATGCTCGACGGCCTGCGGCACGCGCTGACGGTCACGCCCTTCCTCGTCTACCTCGGTCTCGTCTTCGTCGGGATGGGGGTGTTCAACGGCGTGACGACCTGGGTCGAGCAGATCGTGCACCCGCGCGGCTTCAGTGAGGCCGACGCCGGCGTCATCGGCGCGGCCATGCTCGTCGGCGGCCTGCTGGGCGCCGTGGTGATCCCGGCGCTGTCCGACCGCCACGGCCGGCGCGTGCCCTACCTCGTGGCGTGCTTCGCCTTCGCCATCCCCGGGCTCCTCGGCGTCGCGCTCTTCTCGAGCCTCTGGCCGCTCATCGCGGCGTCGCTCGTGCTGGGGTTCTTCCTCGTGCCGGCGCTCCCCGTCGGCATGCAGTACGCGGCGGAGGTCACCTGGCCGACCCCCGAGGGGACGTCCAATGGGCTCATCCAGCTGTTCGGTCAGGTCGCCGTGGTGTTCGTCTTCGTGATGTCGGCCCTGCGCTCGGAGGACGGCTCGTTCACGGCGTCGCTGCTGCTCGCCTCGGGGCTGCTGCTGATCGCCGCCGTCGCCGCCTCGCGCCTGCGCGAGCCGCCGCCTGCGAGCGAGCGGACCGCCGCCGACTCCACCGCGCCGGATGCGCCGCGCCCGGCCGCTCCGGTAGGCTAGGGGAGTCATTCTGGCGAGCACCCCGGAGGGGTCCACGTGAGCACGACCGGCCCAGACGCGCCGATCGCGGAGGCGGCCGCGGCCGAGCCGGCCGGCGGCAACGGCGCGGCTCTGCACGGCAGCCCCGCGACGCCCGCGCGCCGGCCCGGCCCTCAGGAGCGCCGGGTGTTCGTGGCCTGCGTGATCGCCGTGCTCGTCTACCTCGTGCTCGTGTACTTCGTCTTCGTGCGCCCGGGCGTGGACCGCGCAGACCACGTCCTCGCGGTGGTGATCCCGGCGGCCATCCTCGGGCTCAGCGCCGAGCTCTACCCTCGTCTGCCGGCGGGCCTGCGCGCGTCACTGATGCTCGTCTTCGGCGTGATCGGCCTGGTGACCGGGGGCGTGCACGTCCGCCGGCTGGGCGTCGAGGGAGTCAGCGCCTCCGCGCTCTGCGGCCTGCTCCCGCTCGCCGCCGGCGCGGTGCTGGTCGTCCTGGGGGTGTGGCTGGCGTGGACGTCGCGCAAGCGCGGCGGACCGCTGTGGTGGACGGTGCTGCGCCGCGCGCTCATCGCCGTCGCGGCGCTGTTCGTGGTGTACTGGATCGTCCTCCCGGTGAGCCTGGCGATCGTCGCCACCGAGCGGCCCAACGTGCCCGTGCCGGCCGCCGACCTGGGCAGGCCGTACGAGGACGTCACGCTGGTGACGCGCGACGGCCTCGAGCTCGGCGCCTGGTACGTGCCGTCGCAGAACCGCGCCGCGATCGTCACCTTCCCCCGCGCCTGGTCCACCGAGCAGGCGCGCATGCTCGTGAAGCACGGCTACGGCGTCCTGTTGGTCGACCCGCGCGGCTACGGTGAGAGCGAGGGCGACCCCAACGCGTACGGCTGGGGGTCGACCCCGGACATCGACGCCGCCGTGGCGTGGCTGCGCCGCCGCCCGGACGTGCAGCGGCGGCGCATCGGCGGTCTCGGCCTCTCGGTGGGCGGCGAGCAGATGCTCGAGGCCGCCGCCGGCAACTCCGGCCTCAAGGCCGTGGTGAGTGAGGGCGCCGGCATCCGCTCGGTCCGCGAGTCCCTGCTGCGTCGCGGACCGAACGCCCTCGAGCTCGCCCTGCAGTACCCGCAGGACCTCGTCCAGACCGTCTCGGTCTGGGTGCTCAGCGGCGAGGAGGTCCCGATGTCGCTCAAGAACGCGTCGTTGCTCATCTCGCCGCGGGCCGTGCACTTCATCTACGGCGAGGAAGGCCAGGAGGTCGAGAAAGCGGTGAACCCGGTGTACTACGACGCCGCCTTCCCCCCCAAGGCCATCTGGGAGGTGCCCGGCTCGGGGCACACGCGGGGCATCCAGACCCAGCCGGAAGAGTACGAGCGGCTGGTCACCGGCTTCTTCGACCGGACGCTGCTCGAGCAGTAGTCACCGCGTCGCCGCGCCCGGCGACCGGGCCGGATGCCCCGTCCACTCAGGACGCCTCGTCCAGCGCCTCCTCGAACTGGCTGGCGTAGAGGTCGTGGTAGAAGCCGCGCGCGGCCATGAGCTCCGCGTGGCTGCCCTGCTCGATGATCGCGCCCCTGTCCATCACCAGGATGATGTCGGCGCCGCGGATGGTGGAGAGGCGGTGGGCGATGACGAAGCTGGTGCGGTCCTGCATCAGCTCCGCCATCGCCTGCTGGATGAGGACCTCGGTGCGCGTGTCCACGGAGCTGGTCGCCTCGTCGAGGATGAGGATGTCCGGGTCGGCGAGGAACGCACGGGCGATGGTGAGCAACTGCCGCTCGCCCTGCGAGATGTTGGTGGCGTCGTCGTCGAGCACGGTGTCGTAGCCGTCCGGCAGGGCGCGGACGAAGTGGTCCACGCGGGCGGCCTTGGCCGCCGCGCGGATCTCCTCCTCGGTGGCCCCCTCCCGGCCGTAGGCGATGTTGTCACGGATGGTGCCGCTGAACAGCCAGGTGTCCTGCAGCACCATGCCGAACAGGCGGCGCAGGTCGCTGCGGCTGATGTCGCGCGTCTCCACGCCGTCCACGAGGATGCGGCCCTCGTCGATGTCGTAGAACCGCAGCAGCAGGTTGACGAGCGTGGTCTTGCCGGCGCCGGTGGGACCCACGATGGCCACGGTCTCACCCGGCGCGACGTCGAGCGTGAGGTCCGTGATGAGGGGCGTGTCGGGCACGTAGCGGAACGACACGCCCTCGAGCGCGATGTGGCCGCGGGTGTGCTCGAAGACGACGCACTCGGCCGGGTCGGGCGTCTCCTCCGGCTCGTCGAGCAGCTCGAAGACGCGCTCCGACGACGCGGCCGTGCTCTGCAGCACGTTCATGATGCCGGCCACCTGCGTGATCGGCATGGTGAACTGACGCGAGTACTGGATGAACGCCTGCACGTCGCCGAGCGAGATGCGGCCGGTGGCCACCATCAGGCCGCCGACGACGGCGATGGCCACGTAGTTGAGGTTCATCACGGAGTTCATCACCGGCATGATGATCCCGGAGATGAACTGCGCCTTGAAGCTGGCCTGGTAGAGCTGCTCGTTCTGCTCCTCGAACGTGGCGATCGCCTTCTCCTGGCGGCCGAACACCTTGACCACGTTGTGGCCGGTGAACATCTCCTCCACGTGGCCGTTGAGGTCGCCGGTGGTCTCCCACTGCCTGGCGAACTGCTTCTGCGAGCGCTTGGCGATGGTCACCGTGATCAGCACCGAGACCGGCACCACCAGCACGGAGATCAGCGCGAGCAGCCAGCTGATGGTGAGCATCATGATGAGCACGCCGATGATGGTCAGGGCCGAGGTGATGATCTGCGTCAGGCTCTGCTGCAGCGACTGCGAGATGTTGTCGATGTCGTTGGTCATGCGGCTGAGCACGTCGCCGCGGGGATGGTCGTCGAAGTACTTGAGCGGCAGGCGCGCCAGCTTCTCGTCCGCCTGCCGCCGCAGCCGGTAGATGGCGCGCTGGGCGATGCCCGCCATCAGGTACGACTGCAGCCACTGGAACAGCGCGCTCACCAGGTACACGCCGGCGAGCAGGGCCAGGATGCGGGCGAGGGCGTCGAAGTCGATGCCCTCGCCGGGGTCCAGCGTCATGCTGCCGATCATGTCGGCGATGCGGTCCTGGCCCTGGGCGCGCAGGCCGGCGACGGCCTCCTCCTTGGTGGTGCCGGGCGGGATCTGCCGGCTGACGACGCCCTCGAAGAGGATGTTGGTCGCGGTGCCGAGGATCTTGGGCCCGACCACCGCGAACGCCACGCTCGCGACGGCGAGCAGGACGACGAGAATGAGCAGCGTGCGCTCCGGCCGCAGCTCTCCGGCCAGGCGGCGCATGGTGCCCTTGAAGTCCTTGGCCCTCTCGGTCGGCTGCACGAGGGCGTGGCCGCCCGGTCCGCCGGGGCCGGGACCCTGCGGGCCGCGGGGCCGCTTGGGGACGCCGGCCTGCGGCCCGGAAGGCGGCGACGACCTGTCGCGTGGCGTGCTCATGCGACCCCCTCCTCGCCCAGCTGGGAGGTCACGATCTCGCGATAGGTCTCGCTCTGCTCGAGCAGCTCCCCGTGCGTGCCGATGCCGGCGATGGTGCCGTCGTCGTCGAGCACGATGATCTGGTCGGCGTGCATGATGGTCCCGACGCGCTGGGCGACGATGATGACGGTGGCCTCCGCGGTGTGCCGGTGCAGAGCCGCGCGCAGCCTGGCGTCGGTGCTGGAGTCGAGCGCGGAGAAGCTGTCGTCGTAGATCTGGATCTTCGCCTGCTTGGCCAGCGCCCGGGCGACGGCGAGGCGCTGGCGCTGGCCGCCGGAGACGCTGGCGCCGCCCTGGGCGATGTGCGTCTCGAGCTGCTCCGGCATCTCCTCGACGAAGTCGCGCGCCTGGGCGATCCCGAGGTAGTGCCAGAGGCGCTCGTCGGCAGCCTGTTCGTCCCCGACGCGCAGGTTCTCCGCCACCGTGCCGTTGAAGAGGAACGACTTCTGCGGCACCAGGCCGATCCTGCGCCACAGGTCCTGCTGCGAGAGTTCGCGCACGTCCGCGCCGTCCACCAGCACCGCGCCGCTCGTGACCTCGTAGAAGCGCGGGATGAGGCTGATCAGCGTGGTCTTGCCGCTGCCGGTGCTGCCCACGATCGCCGTCGTCTCCCCGGGCCGCGCCGTGAAGCTGATGCCGCTCAGCACCGGCTCCTCGGCGCCGGGGTAGCGGAACTCCACGTCCCGGAACTCGACCACCCCGGCCTCCGGGACGTCCGGCAGCGGCCTCTCCGGGTCGGCGATGCCCGGCTCGGTGTCGAGCACCTCCATGATGCGCTGCGCCGAGACCGCGGCGCGCGGCACCATCACGAACATGAACGTGGCCATGAGCACCGAGAACAGGATCATGAACACGTACTGCAGGAAGGCGGTGAGGTCGCCGATGGGCATGCTGCCGTCGGCGATCTGCTTGCCGCCGAACCACATGATGGCGATGGTCGTGAAGTTCATGATCAGCGTGACGGCCGGGAAGACGAGCGCGAACAGCCGCCCGACCTTGAGCGAGGTGTCGGTCAGGTCCTCGTTGGCGACGTCGAAGCGGCGCTCCTCGTAGGCCGTCCGGTCGAACGCGCGGATGACGCGCACGCCGCTCAGGAACTCGCGCGTGACCTGGTTGATGCGGTCGATCTTCTTCTGCATGGACATGAACAGCGGCGTCGCGCGCGAGATCACCAGGCCGATGAACACACCCATGACGGGTATGGCGACCAGGATGACGGTGGAGAGCGTGACGTTGAGGCGGAGCGCCATGACGACTCCGCCGATCGCCATCATCGGGGCCATCAGCACCACGTTGAGCATCATCAGCAGCACCATCTGCACCTGCTGCACGTCGTTGGTCGTGCGGGTGATGAGCGAGGGCGCGCCGAAGCGGTTCACCTCCGCCTGCGAGAAACCCTGCACGCGGCGGAACAGGGCGCCGCGGGTGTCGCGGCCGAGCGCCATCGAGGTCCTCGACCCGAAGTAGACGGCGGCGATGGCGGCGAGCGCGGAGACCAGCGTCACCGCGAGCATGATGCCGCCCACCTCGATGATGTAGGCGGTGTCGCCCTTGACGACCCCGTTGTTGATGATGTCGGCGTTGAGCGTCGGCAGGTACAGGTTGGTGAGGACCTGGACGAACACGAGGACGACGATGAGGACGATGGACCAGAGGTAGGGGCGGAGGCCGGTGCGGAGGAGGCGGATCACGGCGCCGCCTCGTCCGCCTCGCCGGCGACCTGCGCGATGCTGTCGCCGAGTTTCTCGAGGAGGCGCGCGAGCTCCAGCCGCTCCTTCTCGGTCAGCGCCCCGAACGTGTGCTCGACGTACTCGCCGGCGGCCGCGCGCATCGCGCGCTCCTGCGCGTGGCCGGCATCGGTCAGCTCGACGCGGACCAGCCGGGCGTCCGCGGCGTCGGGGCGCCGCCGCACCAGCCCGGCCTTCTCCATCGAGCCGACCATCCTGGTGACCGTCGGGGACGAGACGTGCAGCGCGCGCGCCAGGTCGCGCTGGGTCACGTCCGGCGCGGAGGCGAGGAGACGCAGGCACATCGCCTGGCCGTGGTGGATGCCGTGGCGCGCGAACGCCCGCATCAGCGCGCGGTGGTGCAGGCGCAGCGCCCGGTGAAAGGCGCGGAACGTCCGCGCCGACAGGTCGTCGAGGCCCTCGAGGTCTGGTGCCGAGATGTGTGGTGCGCCGGTCATGTTCTTCCCGCGTCGTGCGAGGGAGAAGGGTAGCAGGCTAAAGGTTAGCAGGCAAACAGTCCGCGTGTGTGGTTCCAGGCGCCGCCCGGGGGAACCATCCGTGGTGCAGGGTCCGGCGTGTCGCCGGGGAATCCCCGAGTCGACGAGATGATGGCTGCAGGAGCGACCACAGACCGCGCCGAGGCGCGCAGACGGCGGCGCCGTGCCGCGCGAAGGCTGGCGCTCCGGTACGCCCTGCTCTACGCGCTCATCGCGGGCGCCTGGATCGTCCTCTCGGACACGCTCCTGGCGTGGCTGGGCCTGCCGGACGACGTCGAGCTCGTGCTGGGGTCGCTCAAGGGCATCGGCTTCGTCGTCGTCACAGCGTCCCTGCTGATGGTCTTCGGGTTGCGCTACTTCCGCGGCATCGAGGCGTCTCAGGAGCGCTACACGCGCCTCTTCGAGAACGCCGTGGAGGGACTCACCGTGTTCAAGGCCCTGCGCGACCGCGACGGGGAGCTCACCGACCTCGAGCTCGTGGACGTGAACCCGACGCAGCTGGCACGCGCCGGCATGGCCAGGGAGGAGGTCGTCGGCAAGCGGCTGAGCCGGCCCGACGGTCTCGACCAGCGCACGCGCTCGTACCTCGAGGTGGTGGCGAGCGCGGCCCGCTCCGGCTCGTCCGCCCGCTCCGAGCTCCACGTCGAGAGCGCCGACGCCTACGAGTTCCTGGAGGCGTACAACGTCGGGCGCGACCGCTGGGCGCTGTCCGCGCTGGACATCACCGGCGTGCGCCACGCCGAGCGGGCGCTCCGGCGGCAGGACGAGGACATCCGCCGCGCCTACGTCGACGTGCTCGGCGCGGTCACCGGCGGCAAGCTGATCCTGCTCACCGAGGAGGAGCTCGCGGCGCAGCTCGGCGTACCGCTCATGGAGCAGGAGCTCGTCGCAGCGCCGCGAGAGCTCGCCGAGGCGCGCGGCGCGATCGCGCGCACGGCCTCCGAGCGCTTCCCGGACTGGGCGCCGCGGACGGACGTGCGCACGCCGGTCGGGGAGGCGCTCGTCAACGCCCTGCGGCACGCCGGCGGCGGCAGCTACCAGCTGTTCGCGCGCGACGACCGGCTGCAGGTGCTCGTGCGCGACGATGGCCCGGGGATCGACTTCCGCACCCTCCCCAAGGCCACGCTGCAGCGCGGCTTCTCCACCGCCTCCAGCCTGGGCATGGGCTTCACCATCATGCTGCAGAGCTGCGAGCGCGTGCTGCTGAGCACGCGGCCGGGGCGCACGTCCGTGGTCCTCGAGTTCGCCGACCGGCCGCCTCTCGCGGAGAGCCTGGAGAGCATGGCGGTCGAGGCGACGTAGGCCGCCTCGGTCAACCTCGCTGCGGCCGGGCGCGCCGTCGGCGCGGCGCGCGCCGGGTCTCTCAGCCGGATCCGGTGACGTCGGCGACGAACGTGCGGAACGCCGCGAGGTAGGACGCGACGTCGTCGCGGGTCGCGTCCACCGACATCGCCGGCCCCGCGGTGCTGATCGCCTCCCACACGCCGCGGTTGGCGAGGTGCAGCCGCAGCAGCGCGTTGAGCTCCGGCTGCTCGTCCGCGTCCGCCTCGGCGGCGTCGCGAGCGAGGCGTCCGCTGAAGCTGATGCCCGAGCGCGGCCCGAGGCGCTGGACCTTCCACGGCAGGCGAGCCTCGTCGACGACGGCCTCCAGGCCGTCGGCCAGCTCGGCGCCGAGGGCGGCGGCGTGCTCGTAGGCCGCCGGCGTCAGCACCTCGGTGAGCACCGCCCGCGCCGCCGCCATGCTGAGCGCGTTGGCGAACAGCGTCCCGCCGGTGGCGAGCTCTCCCGGCTCACCGTCGAGGCTCTCGCCGCGCTCGAAGGCCGCGGCGAGCTCGGCGGTCATCCCGTACGCGCCGAGCGGCAGTCCCCCGCCGGCCGCCTTGCCGACCACGACGACGTCGGGCTGCAGGACCCAGCGTTCGGTGAGGCCGCCGGGGGCGCAGATCAGCGTGTGCGTCTCGTCGAGGAGGAGCAGGGTGCCGGCCGCGCGCGTGAGCGCGCGCAGGGCGTCGTGGAATCCCGGTTCGGGCAGCACGACGCCCTCATTGGTCAGCGCCGGCTCGGTGAACACGCAAGCGTAGTCGCCGCCGGCGAGGGCGCGCTCGAGCGCGCCGGCGTCGTTGAAGCGGATCACGTCGATGTCACGGTCGGCGGTGGGGGCGAGCCCGAGGTACGAGAGCCGGCCCTCGCCGGCGAACGCCGTCAGCATCTCGTCGCCGTGCCCGCCGTAGTTGCCGGTGAAGGTGAGGACCTTGCGCCGGCCGGTCGCGTGCCGTGCCAGACGCAGGGCCTCGGTGTTGGCCTGCGAGGCGGACAGCGTGAACTGCCAGGAGGGGAGGCGCCAGCGGCGCGCCAGCTCCTCCGCCACCGCGATCGCATCCTCCGTGGGCAGCATGAACTGGGCGCCGGCGGCGACGCGCCGCTGCACGGCGCGCACGACCGGCGCCGGGTCGATGCCGCAGAAGGTGCTCTTGTCGCCGACGTTGGTGTCGAGGAAGCGGCGCCCGTCGGCGCAGGTGAAGTGGGCGCCGTGCCCTTCGTCCACCCACACCGGCGGGTGCGCGAAGTAGCTGGCCATCCAGCTCATGGGGACGCCGTGGGGCATCAGGCCGCGCGCGCGTTCGCGCAACGCGAGGCAGCGCGGGTGCTCGCGCGCGAAGCGCGCGCTCTCGCGCTGCCACAACTCGTCCACGCGCCCGGGATCGACGCCCGCCCGCTCGTCCATGGCGTGGACTCTAGCAGGTCGCCCGGCGGCGGCGCTTCAGGCGGCGCGCATCCGGTTGCCGCGGGCTGCGTGCTCGACCTCGGCGAGGCCGAGCGCCTCGAGCACCGGCGGCACGTAGTTGGCGAACCGGCCGCGGAGACCCTTCTTGAGCCCGTACCAGCCGCCGACCGGGTTGTCCGGTGACCTGCCCCACGCCTCCACCGTGCCAGCCGCCGCCGGCTTCTGCTCGTCGGCGCTGCCGAGGGGGACCCAGTCGCCTGCGCGCATGAGCATCGCGTGCAGGTCCTCGATGCAGCGCAGCTGGTAGCGAAGCTCCGTCTTGCCGACCGTCACGACGAGCGCCGGCGGGTCGGCGGTCTCGTCGCGGTAGGCACTGAACTCCGACTTGCCCGGGGGTGTGGTGAGGATCCAGGGATCGTCCCGGGTCCCGGTACCGTGTGATCGTCCATCTGTCATGAGTGCTCCGATCCGGTCGCGGCCGCAGCGTTCTGCCGGCCGTGTCCCCGGTCTTCCCGGCGTCCCGCGGCGCCATGCTGCTTCGGCCGAGTCGGGGCCGCGTCGAATGGACCTGCGAGGTGTCGCCTGGTCGGCCTCACGGCGCAGCGAATGCGGCGCCTGCGGAAGGGGAAGCACCTGAGCATGGGTCACGGGTCGACGGACGGGGACCGGCCGGCCGCGCCGGCGACGGTGGTCCTCGACGCGAGCGGGCAGTGGTCCGCCGACGAGGGCCGCATCGTCGAGCGCGGCCTGCGCAGCCGGACGGGAGTGCTCGCCGCCGCCGCCAACCCCGTGGCGCAGACCGTGACGGTGAGCTACGACCCGGCGGTCACCTCCCCGCGTGAGCTTCGTGACTGGATCCTCCGGTGCGGCTATCACTGCGCCGGCGAGTCCGTGCCGCGGCACATCTGCGCGCCGCTGCCGGACGACTCGGCATCCGCCGGCGCGCCGGACACGCACGAGGCCGCCGGCGCGCCCGAGACGCGCCACGCCGGCCGGCATCCGGACGAGGCCGCGGGGCACGCGGGCCACGGCGGCATGTCCATGGCGGCCATGGCCCGCGACCTGCGCGACCGGTTCATCGTCGCGGCCGTCCTGGCCGTGCCCATCATGTTCTGGTCGCCCATGGGCACGGCCCTGCTCGGCCGCGAACTCCCGGCGCCCTTCGGCGTGTCGTCCGAGGTGTTCCAGTTCCTCCTCAGCCTGCCGGTGGTCTTCTACTCGTCGGCGATCTTC
>DASUMX010000014.1:0-8011 GCA_036277455.1 Thermoleophilia bacterium | reverse complement strand
TCTCCGAGGCGGCCGACGACGAAGTCGCAGTCGGCCGCCTCGGGCACGGCCGCTTCGCCGGCGCCCGGCTCGCCGTGATTGACGAGGAAGGCGGTCACGGCCCCCGCCGCCCTGCCGGCGCGCATGTCGAGAAGGAAGTCGCCGACGACGAGCGTCTCCTCGGGATCCACGCCCATGGCCGCGGCCGCGTGCAGCACGCCGTCCGGCGCGGGCTTGGGCGCGACGTGCTCGTCGTCGCGCGTCACCACCACGTCGAAGTCGTCCACGGTGAGCGCGGCGAACCGGCGCAGGGCGCGCTCGACCGCGCCGAGCCCGTTGCGCGTGAGCACGCCGACGGCCACGCCGTGTCCGCGCAGCCACCGCACCAGGTCCTCGGCGCCTTCGTTCGGGGCCGACGCGTCGGCGGCCTCCAGTTCGAACCGCTCGAGCGCGAGCGTCGCCGTGTCGCGCGCCGCGCCGGGCGGCAGCGCGAGGATCCACTCGAGGACGAACTGGTCGGGCGGGCAGCCGACGGCGCGCTTGATGGCGGCGAAATCCAGCGCTCCGGGGTGCGTGAGCGTGCCGTCGAAGTCGAAGAGGACGGCACGCAGCCGGAACGGCCGCGCGGCGCTCACGCCGGCGCGGCCGTTCTCGCGGTCACTTGGCGAAGGCCTTGATACAGACATTCATGTCCGCACGCACGCGCGTGACGTCGGTCCAGGCGCGCCCGTTGCGGCTCGTGAAGCTCTGGCCCCGCCGGGCCGACGCCAGCGGCGCCCAGCCGCTGATGCGGCGCTCGGTGGCCATCGGGTAGGTCTCGTTCGGAGAGACGAGCTTGACGGCGACCACGAACGATCGCCGCGCGTACACGCGCAGCTTCTTGGCGAAGGGGACGGTCAGGTAGCCCGGGAGCTCGGCGGTCCCCGAGGCCCGCAGGCTCAGGCTCGAGAAGCGCCTCCCGGCCCACACCTCGTATCTCGTCGACGAGGACAGCGTGTAGAAGCCGGCGGCGGCGATGTACTGCGTCCTGGCGGCGGTGAACCGGTTGGCTCCCCAGACGCGCGAGATGCCGTAGCCCCACTGCGAGTTCACGCCGAGCTTGTCGTACTGGTAGATGCGGGAGTAGTTGGACACGTCCTGGACGTCGCTGTAGGAGGTGCAGCCGCCCCAGGTCCCGGTGCCGCGGTCGAGGGCGAACGAGCCGTCGTAGTAGGAGACCCAGAAGTAGCCGCCCTCGCCGAAGTCGTCGCCCCAGGTGTTGCGCACGAGAAAGGCGCCGTCTCCGGGCGGCGTCTCGTCGGGCGTCTCGTCGCCCTGGAAGCGCTCCCTGGGGTAGGCGTCGTCCCACCCCACGATGGTGACGCCGTGGTTCTCGTTCTCCCGCTGCGGCGAGTAGTAGGTGGCGTGCAGGCCCGTGTCGTCCGTGTACTCGCTGTATGGGCTCCGATCCGGGTCGAAGTACATCCCCGCGCTCAGGGCCCCGTTCTCCAGCACCAGCCGCTTGAGGAGGTCGTTGTCGGTGAAGTGCGAGCGGCCGGGGACCATGACCACGCCCTGGACATGCTTGCGCGTCCCGTTGGCGCCGGCCGCGTGGTCGTAGGGGTCGGCGCTCTCGTCGACGGGGCCGGCCCAGCGCGCGAAGTACGCCACCGCCATGAAGTCCCATCCGCCCCAGTCGTAGCGCTGGTCCATCGTCGAGAAGTAGCCGCTGCGCCGGACGACGTTGTCCTCGCTGAAGTCCGGCTCCGCAGCGGCGGGCATCAGCTTCGACTCGAGCGCGGCCGTGTTGGCGAACGCCCAGCAGGTGTTCCAGGGGTGCTGATCCTTGACGGCGCTGAGGCGGCCCTCGGCGCGCAGGTCGTACGACGGCGGGGCGGCGAAGCGCGCGGCTCTGGCCTGCGCGGCCGCGCCCACGTGCACCTCCACCGGGTTGGGCAGGCGACCCAGGCCGAGGCCGACCAGCGGGTCGTGCAGCGCCTCGACGAACGCCGGGTTGAGCGGCCCCTGCTCCGGCTTGGCCGCCGCAGCCGGCGCCGGCGCCGCGGCGAGCGCCGCCAGTGCGGTCAGCGCGATGGCGAGGAGCGCAGGGGCGAAGCGGCGGGCGGTGGTCATGTGGCGCCTTTCTCGGTGTGACGTGCGGGCGCTTCCGGTGTCGGCAATGCGCGGCCCAGATCGAATCCTAGCCGCGCCGCCGCGTCTCCGCACCCCCCGGCCGTCGCAGGGCGTCCCGGCGCCGGGCCGGGGGGTGGGTCCGGCACCGCGGGTTGCCGTGACGGCGCGCCCTTCGCTACGTTCCGGGCGGCCCCCGGGCGGGTAGGACGCACCCATCCGGTGACCACCTCGCCCGGCAACGCGGCGGGCACTATCGCAGGGGGGGACGATGGCGATCATCTCACTCACCGCCGAGGAGCTGCAGGGACGGCAGCTGCTGGACGAGACAGGCCGCGCCATCGGCGCGATCAGCGATCTCTACGTCGACGACGACGGCCGTCCGCACTGGCTGCTCGTGGACACGAGCTTCTTCCCGGGCTTCTTCAGCGTCATCCCGGTGACCGATGTGCTCGTCACCGACAAGGGCCTCGAGGTGCACTACTCCATGGAGAAGCTCACCGGCGCGCCCAACAACATGAAGGACAAGGACTACGCCAAGCACCGCGAGGGCCTGCTGTACGACTACTACCGCCTGGAAGCCCCCGAGGGCGTGGAGGATGCCACGCACCACGGCGAGGCGGACAAGGTACTGCAGCCGCCGAGCGCGCTCTGCCGCTTCTCGACGCTCTCCTGCGAGAACCAGCCGGTCGACTTCAACGCCGAGTAGGCTCTCGACGGGAGTCCCTCAGCCGTACAGCTCGGCGATCGCCTCGCCGAAGACCTCCGTGTGGCGGTCGACGTCGGCCCTGCTCGTCTCCGGGCACATGAGCGCCATGTTGTGGAACGGCGTCATGAAGATGCCACGGTTGAGCGTGTACAGGTGCATGTACTCCTCGAGCTCCGCGTCGTGGACGGCGCGGCTCTCGTTGCCGGTGCGGGGCACGGCGGGCGTGAAGCGGTACTCCGCCCGGGCGCCGAGCTGGATGATGACCCACGGCACGCGGTACGTGTCGAGCACGTCCTGTACGCCCTCGGTGTAGCGCGTGGCGAGGGCGGTCATGTGGGTGAAGTTCTCTTCGGTGAGCACGTGCTCGAGCGTGGCGCGAGCGGCTGCGCTGGCGAGCGCGTTGCCGGCCAGGGTGCCGCCGACGCCGCCCTGGTCCACCAGGTCGGCGTCGGGGTCGCCGAGGACGCGGTCGGCGAGCTCCTCCGTGACGCCGTAGGCGCCCATCGGCACGCCGCTGGCGATGGCCTTGCCGATGGTCACGATGTCCGGCCGCAGGCCGAGCGCGCGGGTGCATCCGCCGACGCCGGCGCTGAACGTGTGCGTCTCGTCGTTGATCAGGAGCGTGCCGGTCTCGTCGCAGAGCTCGCGCACGACCTCGAGGAAGCCGGGCCGGGGAGGGACGATGCCGATGTTGGTCATCCACGGCTCCATGAGCACGGCGGCGACGTCGCGCGGCGCGAGCGCCGCGCGCAGCGCCTCCGGGTCATTGAACTCGACGACCCTGGTGGTCAGCGTGGGATCGACCTGCGGGCCCACGTTGCCCGGCTTGGCCATCGCCCTGCCGTCCGGGCCGACGACCACGATGGTCTCGTCCACGGTGCCGTGGTAGCACTCGCTGAAGACGAGGACGTGCGGGCGCTTCTGGACCATGCGCGCCATGCGCAGCACCCAGCGGTTGGCGTCGGTGGCCGTCAGCGAGAACTGCCAGAAGGGCAGGCCGAAGCGGCGCTGCAGCTCGGTCCCCACGTGGGCGGCGTCCTCCGTGGGGAGCATGGTGGTGATGCCGCCCCTGCCGCGCAGGCGCGCGTCGATCGCGTCGAGCACGACCTGTGGGGAGTGGCCGGTCATGGCGCCGGTGTCGCCGAGGCAGAAGTCGATGAAGGTGTTGCCGTCCACGTCGGTGATCCGGTTGCCGCGGGCGGCCGCGAAGTACATGGGGTGGGCGCCGGTGAGCATGCTCATCCAGCTCATGGGCACGCCGGCGAGCAGGCTGCCGGCCGCCTGCCCGAACAGCTCACGCGAGCGGGGGTGCGCCTCCACGTACGCGGCGCGTTCGCGGGCGATCAGCTCGTGCAGGTGGTCACGGTCGCACGATCGTGCGCGCCGCGCTGCGCTCGGGATGGTGGCCATCAGGCCCTCCTCTGTCGGCTCCTCTCCGCGTGCGGAGGTGGCGGGTCGTCGGTAGTGGAGCGTAATCTTGAACGAGTATTCAGTCAATAGTTGAACGAACGGTCAATGCTTGAACGGCTCCTTGGCCGCATCGCGCCGAGACGGTAGAGTCGCCGCATGGGCGGCGATACGAGAGTGGGCATCCCCCGGTGAGACGCGAGGAGCGGGCGCGGCTGCGCCGCCGCGAGATGCTGGCCGCCTACTACCAGGTGCTCAAGGACGAGGGCCTGCAGGGCGCGTCGATCGCCAAGATCGCCAGACGCATCGACGCGCCGCCGAGCCTGCTCATCCACTACTTCGGCACCAAGGAGCAGATGACCATCGAGCTGGTGGACTACCTGCTCGAGGAGTACCGGCAGGGCTACGGGGACCGGCTGGCCGCGATCGCCGACCCGCGTGAGCGGCTGGTCGCCATCCTCGATACGTTCTTCGGCGCCGAGTACCATCAGTTGCTCGACGACAGCGTGTTCTACGCCTGCTTCTACATCAGCCTGCGGCACCCGGCGGTGCGCAAGAGCTACGCCGCCCTGTACGAGACGTCACTCGAGCTCGTGGAGACGACGCTCGGCGAGTGCATGGCCGCCGGGTACGTCGCCGCCGACGACGCGCACGAGCTCGCCGTGACCGTCAAGGCTCTCGAGGAGGGCTACGCGTTCCTCATCGGCGGCGGCGCCGATGAGGCCGCCAAGGCCGAGATCGGCGGCGCGCTCAAGAAACGCGCCCTGCAGCTGCTCGGCCTCTCCGCCGCCTGACCGCCGCCGGCCGGTCGCGGCCGCCGGCGCTAGTTGAGCCCGAAGCGGTGCATGTCCTGCTCGCCGGCGCCGAAGTAGTGCGCCGTCTCGTGCAGGACGGTGACGCGGATCTCCTCGCCCAGCTCCTCATCGTCGGGCACCTCCCGCTCCAGGTTGCGCTGGAAGAGGTGGATGACGCCGACGTCCGGACCGGGACCGAGCACCGACTGGTCCGGCATCGCGATGCCGTGGAACAGGCCCAGCGTGCGCGGGTCGAGACCCTCGAGGACGAGGGCCTCGGACGGACGGTCCTCGACGAAGACGGGGACGTTGCCGAGCCGCGCGAGGATCTCCTCCGGCAGTTCGTCGAGGGCGGCGCCGGCGAGACGCTCGAACTCGGTCCGCGAGAGACGCGGCGTCGGGCCGTCGTTGGCCTCGTCGAGACGCAGTGTGGCCAGCCACTCCTTGACCATGCCCTTGGCGTCGCCCTTCTCCTCGCAGGCGATGCCGAGGAGGTGTCGCGCGTCGGCTTCGTCCAGCGGGTCCAGTCGCGGGCCGGCGAGCAGCTCGCGCAGCAGGCGCGCGGCTTCGCCGGGTTCGCCGAAGTCGACGTAGATCTCGGCCGACCCCAGCCACGGCTCGGGGTCGTCGGGGTCGATCTCGCTCCAGCGACGGTAGGCCTCCAGCGCGCGCTCGGGCTCGTCCTGCTCCCGTGCGAGCGATGCCTCGAGCTCGATCACCGCCGGGTCGTCCGCGGCGGTCGCCCGCGCCGCGCGCAGCGCCCGCTTCACGGTGCGCAGGTCGCCGTCCTCGAGCGCCTCCCAGGCGTCGTCGAGCAGCCGCTCCAGTTCCGGGTCGAGTTCGTGGTCGTCGGTCATGCCGCTACTGTACCCCGGCGGACGCCCCCGGCACAGCCTCCCTCGAGGTGGCCGGACAGGTGTCGCCTTGCACGGCGACAAGACCTTGAATCGTCACCCTTCTGTCGGCACAATCGGGACAGCCTGTCGAGGAGGTGAGTCGTGGCGTACAACTACCAGCCAAAGGACCCGCGCGGCAAGCTGCGCGAGGTGACGACCAGGTGGACGGCGTCGATGCGCGTCGCCGGACGCTCCCCCAACCGCGGCGTGGTGTTCGGCGACGAGCCCGCGCGACGGGAACCGCAGGCCAAGGGATGGCTGGTCGACGACCGCCGGCCCGGCGCCGCCGGCGACCGCTACCTCATCATGGAGGACGGAGACGTCTGGTGCGCCCGCGCGGGTGAGGCGGGATCGCCCGCCCTGTCCGCCGCCGTGGCGGCGTGGCTCGAGGAGCCGAACGACGACCTGGTGATGCTGCTCGCCCGTTCGCTCGGCGACGCGCGGCTCGGCGGCAGCGGCTGGCTCGAGGCCGACGACGACGTCGAGTGCGTCGCCGATCGCCGGCTGGAGCGCCGCGGGCACGGAGGACCCGAGCGGCGCGACGGCTGAGCGGCGGGCAGCTCCGGGCCGGCCGTGAACGGCCGGCCGTCGGAGCGTGCGCGGCCCCCTTCTGGTATAAGCAGAGGCGTGAACGACCCCCTCGCACGTCCCCGCACGCCCGCGTCCGGTGGCTTCGCCGTGGCCGCGCCTCTGTTCGTCGGCGCCGACCTCGGCAAGGTCACCACATCGCTCGCCGTGGGCGAGCTCGGCACGGACGGCGAACTGCGCGTGGTGGAGACGCGGGCGGAGCGCCATCTCGGCGATCCGCTGCGCCCGTTCCTCGCGCTCTACCGGGACCTCGACGCCGGCCGGCTGGCCGGGGTCGCCGCGACAGGCGTCTACGGCGAACGTCTCGGCACGCCCGTCGCGGGTGGTGTCCCGGAGGAGATCGCGCAGGAGCAGGCGGTCGCCTGGCTCTTCCCCGACGGCCCGCTCAACGTGGTCCGCGTCGGCGGCGGCGGCTACTCGATCCTCACGCGCGACGCCGGCGGTCACGTGCGCTACGAGGCCAACGAGCGTTGTTCGGCCGGGACCGGCGAGACCGTCGAGGGTCTGTGCGCCAGGCTCGGCCGGTCTCTGGAAGACGCTGTGGCCTTGGCGGAGGCCAGCCCGGACGGCGTCACCGTCACCAGCCGCTGCGCCGTGTTCGCCAAGAGCGAGCTCACGCACTTCGCCAACCAGGGCGAGTCCCACGGGCGCATCTTCCGCGGGCTCTTCGAGGGCGTCGCCCGCAACGTCCACAGCCTCTACGACAAGAACAAGATCGACGGCCCCGTGGTCCTGATCGGGCACGGGGCTCTCATCGCGCCCGTCGCCGCCGGGGTCGCCGCCCTGAGCGAGGCCCCCGTCACCGTCGCGGACCAGGCGGGCGTCTTCGAGGCGCTCGGCGCGCTGCGGTTCTCCGCGTCGCGCGCCGCCGGGAGCGCCGGCCACGGCGATGGTGCGGCCGCAGCCGAGGACGGCCCGCTCGCGGCGCCGCCCGCGGGCTTCCCCGACGACCCGCGGACGCTCGTCCGGCCGCAGCGCAGCCGCATCGGCCGCCTCGATCCGGCGCGCCTGGGCCCCGGTTCGGTACAGCGCCTCGAGGACCCCCGGCGTGCGGACGACGCCGGCGGACCGGGTGCGCGTGCGGCGGTGCTCGGTCTGGACCTCGGCTCCACCGGCGCCAAGGCCGCGCTGGTCGACGCCGCCGGCGGCGCCGTGCTGGCGAGCGTCTACCGGCGCACGGAGGGCAACCCCGTCGAGGCGGCGCAGGCGCTGGTCGCCGAGGTCACGGAGATGGATCCGACCCCGGTGGTGGCGGTCGGCCTAACCGGGTCGGGCCGTGACGCCGCGGCGACCGTGTTCCGCGCCGTCTTCCCGGAGCTGGATGGGCGGCTCGTCGTCCAGAACGAGATCGTCGCCCACGCCACGGCTGCCGCCGCGCTCGATCCGGACGGGGGCCGCAGCCTCTCGATCGTCGAGATCGGCGGCCAGGACGCCAAGTTCATCAACGTCGAGAACGGCCGCGTCGTCGACGCCGACATGAACCGCGTCTGCAGCGCCGGCACCGGTTCGTTCCTCGAGGAGCAGGCGGT
>DASUMX010000013.1:0-34319 GCA_036277455.1 Thermoleophilia bacterium | reverse complement strand
CGAGGCCGCGTCCGGCGGCGTTCAGTGGAAGGTGAGCAGCGTGTCGCCGCGCACGCCGACGCGCAGCGTCTCCACCGAGATGACTTCCTCGGGCGGGATGTTGCCGAGGTTGACGTTGGTGCCGAACTGCGTGATGAACCAGGCCTGCTGCTTCTTGATCGGCGCCTCGAAGAGGAGTTGCGTGATGTCGAACGACTCGCGGATCTCCTCGAGCAGCCCGTCCTTGACGTCGCCGGTCGGGCGGTAGATGCCCACGGTCCCGCTCTCGCGTCCCTCGGTGATGACCTTCCAGGCGCCCGCCTCGAGCTCGCGCTTGATGGAGTCGATCCAGGTGGACGGCGTGATGACCACGGCCTCGTCCTTGCTGCCGACCTCGCTGAGGACCTTGTAGCGCTTGCTGAGCTTGCGCAGGATGGCGAGTTTCTCTTCCTGGTCCATGGCGACGGTGCCGTCCGAGATCTCGACGCACTCCATCTCGCACTCGTCGACCAGCGCCAGGAACTCGTCGAACTTGCCCTGGCGCAGACAGACCTCGAAGAACGTGCCGCCGAAGCACACGGGGACGCCGAAGCTCTGGTAGAGAGCGATCTTCTCCTTGACGTTCGGCGTGACCACGGCGGTGCCCCAGCCGAGCTTGACGATGTCCACGTACTCGCCGGAGACCTCGAGGAACTGGCGCACCTGCTCGAGGCTGTACCCCTTGTCGAGCACGTGCGTGAGACCGCTCTCGCGCGGCTTGGCCGTGCGCTCGGGGAGCGTCAGGAACTCGAACATCGGTCATCCTCCCGTGATCGCGCGCCGCCTCTCGCGGCGCTCGCTAGATGGTACCAGACCGTCCCCGGCGAGGACCGGCGCCGCGCCGCGCAGCTACTTCGCGACCAGCGCCAGACCGCTCAGGAACAGCACGACGGCGAGGATGCTGCGCAGCACGCGCGTCGGCGCCTTGACCGTGAGCTGCGACCCGAGCAGCACGCCCGGGATGGAGCCCATGAGCAGCGAGGCGACCATCCAGAGGTCGACGTTGCCCACGCTCATCTGCGCGAGGCCGGTGATGACCAGCAGGATCATGGCGTGGAAGATGTCGGTGCCGATGATCCTGTCCGTGGTCAGCGGAAAGAACAGGATCAGGAACACGGCGAGCAGCGTGCCGCTGCCGACCGACGTGAAGCCGATGATGAAGCCGGTGCAGAGGCCGAGCGTGACGGTCATGAGCTTGAGCCGCCGCGTCATGCGGATGTTCTCGCGGCGGTGGGCGGCGTCCACGTGCATGACCACCTTCACGATGAGCAGCACGCCGACCATCATCAGGGCCGAGCCGATCGCCTTGTAGAGGACGCCGTTGATGAGGTCGCCGCCGTAGCTGGCCTTGACGTAGGCGATCGTGGCGACGCCGATGAGCGAGGCGGGGATGCTGCCGAGCGCGAGCCAGAGCGCCAGGGGGATGTCCACCGAGCCCTGGCGCCAGTGCTTCCAGGAGCCGGCGATCTTGGTGACGGCGGCGTAGGTGACGTCGGTGCCGATGGCCATGGTCGGCTCGAAGCCGAAGAAGAAGATCAGCACCGGCGTCATGAGCGCGCCGCCGCCCATCCCCGTCAGTCCGACGAGGAAGCCGATCAGCAGGCCGGCCATGCTGAGGTAGCCGTTGAGGTGCTCGCCGGCGGTCAGGTAGACGACGAGCACGAAGATGCCCCAGCCGGCCAGACCGAGGCCCCAGCGCTTGAGCCATGCCCCGGCCGACAGCCCGGAGGGCTCCGGGCCGGGGCGGAACGGCGGGATCGTGTCGTCGATCTCCGGGTCGAAGACCTCACCGTCCAGCGTCGCGACGCTGCGCATGGCGAGGTCCGCATCCGGTGCGTGCATCGCTGCCGTGGTGCTCTCTCTGTCGGTCATCCGTCCTCAGCACAGCCGGAGCGGTCCGGCGTCAGATTGGGCGCGAGTATGGGAGCCTCTCCCTTATCTGTCAAATAAGGGCCACGAATCGTGCAGCGGCCTCACCCGGCGTCACCCCGGCGCACGCTCGCGAGCAGAAGCAGACCTTATGCGGCACGACCGGAGCATACGAAATGGCAATGAAGGGTGCGGGTCCCAGAGTGCCTTGGCCCCCGCCACCCGGCGCCGAGCGCCGACCTCGACTCCGCGGCGCCCCCGTCCTCACTTCAGGGTCCTCTCTCGGCGTCTCTACTTTGTAGATACGCGGCGGAGCTGCTGCCCCAAAGGCGCCCGAGATGTCGCTACGTTGTAGACACGGAAAGAGAGCACCCCGTCGGCAGCCGGGGAGGATGCGGCCGCGAGGAGTGTCAGGCGGCGGTCGCGAAGAGTGTCAGCCGGCCGCCGCGAAGAGTGTCAGCCGGCCGCCGCGTACTGCTCGCGGAAGAACGCGAGCAGCGCCTCGGCGGCCCGGCTCAGCACCCTGGTCTTGGAACGCACCGTGTAGAAGTCGCGCAGAACGCGGAAGCCCTCGATCTGCACCACGGCGAGCGTGCCGTGCTCGACCTCGGGGCCGATCGCCCACCGGCTGAGGAAGGTCACACCGCCGCCGGCGATGGCCGCCTGCTTGGCCGACTCCATGAGGCCTATCTCCATGACGACGTTGAGCCGTTCCGGGCGGACGCCGGCGCGACGGAGGTGGTCCTCGACGACGATGCGCACGCCGGCGCCCTGCTGCTGCACCAGCTGCGGCTCGGCGAGCAGGTCGCCGAGGCTCACCTGATCGCGCGACGCCCACGGGTGCGTCGGCGCGCAGACCAGCACGATCTCGTCGCGGGCGAGGGGCTCGGCGACGAGTTCGGGGCGCGGTGTCACGGCGCCGACCGCCCCGATCTCGAACTCGCGTGAGAGGACGCGCTCGATGACCGCGTGGGTGTCGTCGACGTGCAGCGCGATGGTCACGCCCGGGAAGTCGCCTTTGAACCGGGTCAGCATCGCCGGGAGCACGTGCTCGCCCGGGCCGGTCGACGCGCCGACCACGATCCGGCCGGCGACGAGCTCCCCCAGGTCGAGGATCTCGGTGCGGGCCTTCTCGTCCAGGTCGAGGATCTCGCGGCCGTAGCGGTACAGCACCTGCCCCGCGTCGGTGGGGACGACGGTGCGGCGCGAGCGGTCCAGCAGGACGGTCTTGAGCTCGCGCTCCAGGCTGCGGACCTGCTGGCTGGCGGCCGGCTGGGTGATGTGCATCTCGTCGGCCGCGAGCGAGAAGCTCTTGCGGTCGACGATGCGGCAGAACAGCTGGAGCTGGCGGATGTCCATAAGCTGAGCTTATCCCATCCAGTCGACGCAGGCACCCGCGGGCCTAGAGGGAGATGCACGTCGCGCCGAGTTCGGGCCGAGGGCGCACTGGTGTCGATTCCGGGGCAGCACCGTTGAGCGTACGCGCCGGCGTACAACGGTACTTCTGGAGCACGGCTCAGACGAGCGGTGGCGGCTGCCCGTCGGCAGCGTCCTGGAGGAGGCGCCCGAGACGCTGGCGCCGGGGATGGTCACTCCCCAGCTCGAGGAGCCGGTCGGCGAACAGCCAGGGGTCGCGGGGCAGGGCGAGGGCGGTGCGTATGTCCTTCTTGCGCAGCGCGATGTCGTCCGGCCCCTGCACGCGCCGCAACCGGCCGTCGCCGAGGAGCGACGCCTCCACGGGGCCGGCGGACGGCGCGAGTGTGTAGGCGGGAGTCCCGAGGGCGGCGGCCTCGCGCAGCATCGCGCCGCCGCCTCCGACGACGAAGTCGGCGGCGGCCAGCAGGCCGACGCCGTCGACCGGGCCGTCGGGCACCAGTACCGCCGGGAGGTCGAGCGCGAGCAGCCGCCGGCGCTGGTCCTGGTCGCGCGCCACCACGACCAAGGTGACGTTGCGCCGGCCGGCGAGCTCCGCGATCACCCGGACGAGCGCCGCCTCGTCCGCCGGCGCGGCTTCGCTGGCCGGCGGACGCGCGGGCGGCGCGGCTGGGCGCACCACGCCGACGACGCGCCGGCGCTCGACGCCCAGCCGGAGCAGTGCGTCAGGGTCCGGCCGGGCGTCGTACAGGTAGTACTCCTCCTTGAACCCGGGGTAGCGGAAGAGCTTCTCCCGGGGCACGCCCATGGAGGTCAGGCCGGCGACGGGCACCGCCTCGGGAACGGCGACCTCGTCGACGAGGCGGACGTTGACGAGGTTGCCGCGCCTGAGGCGGTACGGGTCGAGGAACGTCATCTGCCGGATCCCGAGCGTCCAGGCGGTGAGCACGAAGTCGCTGGCGTGGCTGCCGGCCGCCACGTCGAAGCGGCCGCTCGAGGCGGAGCCGAGGAGCTGGGCGGTCCGGTTGACCAGGCCGACGGCGCGCGTGCCGAGACTGCCGCCGCGGTGCCGGGTGGTGAGCACGCCGCCGAGGCCGTAGCGCCGCAGCACGAGGTCGGCGCCGGCGAAGCGGCGCGCCGTGAGCGTGACGGTGTGCCCGGCGTCCTCGAGGCGGCGGACGATCGGTGCGAAGAAGACGACCGACGCGGCGTCGGTGAGGTCGACCCAGACGCGCATGCCGGCGGAGGTGGAGAGGGGTCGGCCCGGACGTCCGGCGCGGATCCTCGTCAGGCCAGCCCGGCCTCCACCGCCGCGGCCACTTCCTTGACCTGCTCCTCGGTGAGGTTGGGGTGCATCGGCAAGGCGAGGTTGGTCGCCGCGGCGGCGTCGGTGTTGGGGAGGTCGCCGCGCTTGTGCCCCATGTCGGAGAACACCGGCTGCAGGTGCATGGGCGTGGTGTAGTACGCCGCACAGTCCACCTGGCGCTCCTTGCAGGCGGCGGCGATGTCGTCGCGCCGCGGGTGCCGGATCATGTAGAGGTGGTAGACGTGCGTGAGCCCGTCGGGGACGGCGGGCCGCACGACGTCGTCCGGCAGGTACTCGTCGTACCACTCGGCCACGAGCGCCCGGCGCCCGTTCCACTCGTCGATGACCTCGAGTTCGAGGCGGAGGATCGCCGCCTGCAGCTCGTCGAGGCGCGAGTTGAAGCCGATGTCGGTGAACGTCTTCTTGTCCTTGCTGCCGTGGAAGCGGAGCTCGCGGGCGCGCTGCACCAGGACCTCGCTGTGCCCGGTGACCAGGCCGCCGTCGCCGAACCCGCCGAGGTTCTTGGTGGGGAAGAAGCTGAAGACGCCGAGGTCGCCGAGGCTGCCGGCGCGACGGCTGTCGTAGGTCGCGCCCCACGCCTGGCAGGCGTCCTCGACGACGGAGAGGCCGTGCGCCTCCGCGACCTTGCGGATGGCGTCGGCGTCGGCCGGCAGGCCGAAGAGGTCGACCGGCATGACCGCCTTGGTGCGCGGGGTGATGGCCGCCTTGATCGCGTCCGGATCCATGTTGAGGGTGTCCGGCAGGATGTCGACGAACACGGGCTTGGCGCCGGCCTGGGCGATGGCCTCGGGCGTGGCGTAGAAGGTGAACGGGACGGTGATGACCTCGTCGCCCGGCCCGACGCCCAGGGCGCGGAGGGCGATCGTGAGGCCGTCGGTGCCGTTGGCGACGCCGACGGCTCCGGTGGTGCCCATGTAGGCCGCGGCCTCTTCCTCGAACCCCTTGACGTTCGGCCCCAGGATCACCCGCCCGCTGCGCAGCACCGAGAGCACGGCGTCCTCGATGCGGTCCTGGAGCTCGGCGTACTGTCCTTTGATGTCCATGAGTCCGACGGCCATGCGGACGCCTCCTTGCGGCGGGTGAAGTCGAGCCCGGAACCTACCACAGCGCCGTGGAGGGGGGCTACCGGAGCGCGCATCCTGTACGCTTTCGCCCATGCAGTCGATCATCGACATCCTCGTGCAGTGGGCCACCGGGCTCATCGGAGACTGGGGGCTGCCGGCGGTCTTCTTCCTGATGCTGCTGGAGAGCGCCTGCATCCCCGTGCCGAGCGAGGCGATCATGCCTTTCGCCGGCTTCGCCGTCAGCGAGGGCGACATGACGCTGCTCTCCATCACGGTGGCCGGCGTGACCGGAAACGTCGTGGGATCGTGGATCGCCTATGCGGTCGGCTTGTACGGTGGCCGGCCGTTCATCGACAAGTACGGCAAGTATGTGCTCCTCCGGCACCACCACGTGGAACTGGCCGAGCGCTGGTTCGCGAAGTACGGGGCGGCGACGGTGTTCTTCACGCGCTGCCTGCCGATCGTGCGCACCTTCATCTCGCTGCCTGCCGGCATCGCCCGGATGCCGTTCTGGAAGTTCACGCTCTACACACTGCTCGGCTGTATCCCGTGGGTCTTCTTCCTCGGCTGGCTGGGGGTGCGCCTCGGCGAGCACTGGGAGGACATCCGCCCCTATCTGCACTACGCGGACTACGCGGTGGTCGCGGCGCTCGTGGCCATCGTGGTGTGGGCGTTCGTCAGGTGGCGCAAGAGCCGCGACCATGGGGGCCCGGGTCCCGAGGAGTACGGGGACGAGGCATGAGCTGCCGCGTCCGGGTGCCCGCGACCACCGCCAACATCGGCCCCGGCTTCGACTGCCTGGGGCTCGCGCTCGACCTGTGGAACGAGGTCCGGTTCTCGCTGGAGGGTGACCGGGTCGAGGTGACGGTGGAGGGACCGGACCCGGCGGGGCTGCCACGCGACGAGAACAACCTGGTCGCGCGGGCGTACCTGCGCTTGTGCGAGGAGGCCGGCAAGGCTCCGCCGGCCGGCCTGCGCATCCACTGCGACATCCGCGTGCCCATGTCGTCGGGCCTCGGCTCGAGCTCCACCGCCATCGTGGCCGGCCTGCTGGGCGCGAACGCGCTGACGGGCCGGCCCTTCGACCGCGACCGGATCCTCGAGCTGGCCGCCGACATCGAGGGCCACCCCGACAACGTCGCGGCGGCCCTGCTCGGCGGCCTCACCATCGTCGTCCAGAAGGACGACCGTCTGCTCACCAAGAAGATCCTCGTCCCCGAGGTCCACGTGGCGCTGGCGGTGCCCGACCTGCCCTTCAGCACGCGCGCCGCCAGGGCCGCGCTGCCGACCGAGGTCTCGATGGCCGACGCCGTCTTCAACCTGCAGCGCACGCCGCTCGTGGTGGAGGCGCTGCGCAGCGGCGACTACGAGCTGCTCAGCCAGGTGATGGACGACCGGCTGCACCAGGCCTCCCGGCTCAAGCGCATCCCGGGAGGCCGCATCGCCTGGCTCGCGGCGCTGAACGCCGGCGCCGCCGCGGTCGCCGTCTCGGGGTCCGGGCCGAGCCTCATCGCCTTCGTCAGCCTCGCGACCGACGCCTCGCGCATCGCCCGCGTGATGGCCGAGGCCTTCGCCGCCGAGGGCGTTACGGCGATCCCCCTCGGCCTCGCCGCCTCGGCCGCCGGCGCCACCGTGGCCGTCTGACGCCTGCGCGCCGTCTGACGGCTGCGGGACGTCATCGGAGGGCTCCGGCTCCACTTCGGGTACAGTCCGTCCATGAGCGCGGGCTATCCCTCCATGAGCGTCGGCTACGAGCTGGTCGATCACACTGCGGACATCGGCGTGCGCGTCTGGGGTCCGACGGCCGAGGAGGTCTTCGAGCAGGCCGCCCTCGCGACGTTCTCGCTGGTCTGCGACCCGCTCGACGTCGGTGAGCTCACGGCGGTCGAGGTGGCGCTCGAGGCCGAGAGCATGGACCTTCTGCTCGCGGCGTGGCTCAACGAGCTGCTGTACGTCTTCGAGGCACGCCGGCTCGTGCTCACCCAGTTCGACATCGAGGACCTCTCCGACACGTCGCTGCGCGCCAGGGTGAGCGGTGAGCCGCTCGACCCGGACCGTCACATCATGTGCGGGGGCGTGAAGGCGGCGACGCTGCACGAGCTGTCGCTGGAACGCCGCGACGACGGCTGGGAGGGCTTCGTCCTCCTGGACGTGTAGGCCGCGGCCGGCGGGGCGGCGCCGCGGCCATGCGCATCGAGCGGACCGGCGAGTTCGTCTACGAGATCCCGCCCGAAGGCCAGATGCGCGTGCCCGGGCGCGTGTACGCGCACGCGAGCCTCTTCGACCAGGCCGGGCACGAGGAGGCGCTCCAGCAGGTGGCCAACGTGGCCACGCTGCCCGGCATCGTGAGCGCCAGCATCGCGATGCCGGACATCCACTGGGGCTACGGCTTCCCCATCGGCGGCGTCGCGGCGATGGACGAGGCCGACGGAGTGGTCTCGCCGGGCGGCGTCGGCTTCGACATCAACTGCGGCGTGCGCCTGGTGCGGACCGCGCTTGGGCTCGAGGACGTGCGGTCGCGGCTCGAGCCGCTGATGCACGAGCTGATGCGCCGGGTGCCGCAGGGCTCGGGTCCTCACGGCGCGCTGACGCTCAAGGAGGGGGAGCTGGGGCGGCTCGCCGAAGAGGGAGCCGCGTTCCTTGCCCGGCGCGGGTACGCGACGGAGGACGACCTGCTGCACACGGAGGAGGGCGGGATGATGCCCGGCGCGGATTCGGCGGCCGTGAGCCGGCGCGCGCTGGAGCGTGGGCGCACGCAGGTCGGGAGCCTGGGCTCGGGCAACCACTTCCTCGAGGTGCAGGTCGTGGAGGAGGTGCTCGACGAGCGGGCCGCGAGCGCCTTCGGCGTCGGCCCCGGCCAGGTCGTCGTGATGATCCACTCGGGCTCGCGCGGGTTCGGCCACCAGATCTGCACCGACCACGTCGGCCGGATGGCGAGTGCGGCGGCGCGCGCCGGCATCGAGCTGCCCGACAGGCAGCTCGCCTGCGCGCCGCTCGGCTCGCCCGAGGCCCGCGAGTACCTCGCCGCCATGGCCTGCGCCTGCAACTTCGCCTTCGCCAACCGGCAGATGATGCTGCACGAGGTCCGCGGCGCGTTCGAGCGGGTCTTCCGCGCGAGCTGGAATCGGCTCGGCGTGGAGCTCGTCTACGACGTGTGCCACAACATCGCCAAGCGCGAGGTGCACGTGGTGGACGGCGTGGAGCGCGCGGTGCGCGTGCACCGCAAGGGCGCCACGCGCGCGTTCGGGCCGGGGAGCCCCGACGTCCCGCCGGACTACCGGGACGTCGGCCAGCCGGTGATCATCCCCGGCGACATGGGCACCGAGAGCTGGCTGCTCGCCGGCACGGAGACGGCGATGCGCGAGACCTTCGGCTCGACCTGCCACGGAGCCGGCCGCCTGCTCTCCCGGCACGCGGCCCGCAAGGTCCGCTCCGGCGCCGAGGTGCGGCGCGAGCTGGAGGACGCCGGCATCGTGGTGAAGGCGGCGTCCGTGGGCGGGCTCGCCGAGGAGGCGCCGTTCGCCTACAAGGACGTGGCCGACGTCGTCGCCGTCGTGGACGCCGTCGGCCTCTCGCGCAAGGTCGCGCGCATGCGGCCGCTCGGCGTGCTCAAGGGGTGACGGGCGCCGGGCGCGGCAGCCACGCGGCGACGCTCAGCCGGCGCCCAGCCGCTGCGCTTCGCTCTTGGTCGTCTCGACGATCGTCTTGTAGAGGTCGCGCAGGGCGTCCTGCGAGAGCGGGCCCTTGTTGGCGCGCGAGAGGAACGTGAGCATCCACTCCTCGCGGTCCGGAGCGTACATGTCGACCCCGTGCTCGGCCTTGTAGCGCCAGAGCTTGTCGACCAGCGAGAGCCTCTTGTTGACCAGGTCGATGATCTTGAGGTCGTTGTCGCTGATCTGGTCGCGGAACTGCTTGATGACGGGGTCGTCGTTGGGCGTGCTCACGGTGTGGGCCTTTCGTCGCTGGAGGGTCTTGTGAGAACGGGGGGCAGAGAAGGGGGGCGCCTAGTTGTGCGGCGGGCCGCCCGCCCGGTCGTCGAACTCATCGTCTTCTTCGTCATCGTCGTCGTCCTCGGCGTCTTCGTCGTCGAGGTCGTCGTCATCGTCCTCGTCGTCTTCGTCGTCCGCGTCGTGGTCGATCAGGAAGGCCTCGTCGTCGGCCGTGACCTCGGCGGTGCGGAAGTCGTCCGGGGAGACGCCCTCGAGGAAGTCGCGGAAGCTCTCGACGATCTCCTCGGTGTCGTCGACCTCGCGCTCGAACTCGATGGCGTTCTCGTCGATGAGCTCGGTGCTGGCGAAGATGGGCGCGTCGGTGCGCACCGCGAGCGCCAGCGCGTCGCTGGGCCGCGAGTCGATGTCCACCTCTTCGCCGTCCTTCTTGAGGGTGAGGCGGGCGTAGAACGTACTCTCCTTGAGCTCGGTCACGGTGATGCGCGAGACCTCGGCGTCGAACTTGCCGATGACGCTGGTGAGCAGGTCGTGGGTCATCGGCCGCGGCAGGCTCGTGCCCTGCAGCTTGATGAGGATCGCCGCCGCCTCCGGGTGCCCGATCCAGATGGGGAGAAAGCGGTTGCCCTCCACCGTCTTGAGCAGCACGATGGGCTGCTTGCCGATGACGTCGAAGCTGACGCCGTAGATGACCATCTCCTGTACATCCATCATGGTCTGAGTATACGGCAAGGGTCAGGAGGCTCACACCGTGTAACCCCGCCCGGCGTGCGCGGGACAGGCTACGCCCGCCCTCGGGTCGGGAGTAGTATCGGAGGTGGAGACCTTCGCGCCGGCTGGCGGTGCGGAGCCCGCCGGGCCGCGGCCCGCGCGAGACCTGGGGAGGGGCCATGACGAGCTCGCGCGCATCTGGATCGTCACACCACAGGAGGGCTGTCCTCACGTCCGTCCTGCTCCTTGCCGTCGTCGTCCTCACGCTCGTTCTCGCTGCGGCTGCGTCGGCACGCAGCGGCCGGGTAAGTCCGGAAGTCCTGACGGCGGGGGAGCCGGGCATGATCCCCGCCCTCACCGCGCGCGGCGCCTCCGCGTGGCACGGCATCTACGAGGCGCAGCCCACGGGCACGCTCGTCTACACGATGACCGAAGCCGTCCCGCAGATGACGCTCACCGCGACCGACGCCACCGGCCTGCCGGTCTGGTCGGTCGAGACCGGTGATGCCTGGGCGGCGCCCGGCAAGCTGCCGGCCGCCCTCGTCGCCACATTCCCGGATCCAGATCCCAACGTCCTTAGCGACGGAGAGCTCCGGGCCTACGACTCGCGCGGCATGGTGCAGTTCCGCAAGAAGTTCGAGAACAGGTTCGTCCAGCCCCTGTGCGACACGCCGAAGCGCCTCGTGTGGGTAGAGGTCTCGGCGAAGGCGGTCACCCGCGTGTTCGTGCGGCAGGGCTCCACCACGCACACGGTGGCCCTGCCCTACCAGCCGCGCAGAGCGGGCTTCCCAATGTTCGCGGCGTCGTCAGCCGCGGGTTCACGGCTGATCGTCGGCACGAGCATGCCCAGCACCGACCGGCGGCGCGTCATGACGTGCTGGCTGCGCGTCAGCCGCTCGGGCGTGCCCAGCATCGTTTCCCGCGGCATCACCGACTGGGTGTACGTGGCGCTCAGCCCGCGCGGCGACAAGGCCGCTGTCATGACCTCCGAGGCCGTCGGCGGCGTCGGTAACCGCTGGGTGAGCTTCGGCCGGTTCTCGGGTCGGCTGTTCGAGGGTGAGGACAGCGGCGAGATGGACGTGAGCGCCCACCGGATCTTCGTCCAGGGTCGATACACCTTCGGTGACGGCCAAGACGGGTGGAGCACCCACATGGTGACGGTGCTGGACCACTCGCCGATGATGATCTACAAGCGCGCCTGGACGTTCGACGACGCCACGAGCGGCATCTGGTTCCGGTGCAACGGTCGCATCGACCGGTTGGCCGGCGTCGACGACAAGGGCGCCCTGACCGTCGTCAACGTGGACAGCTGGGCGATCACGACCCTGCCGGGGCCGTACGCGGACGCCGTGCCGATCGACGGCGGCCGGATCGCGACGATCACCGGAGACGGCACCCTGGCCTTCATCGCCGACCCCGTTCCCGGCTTCTGATACGCCCGAGAGGGTGGCGGTAGACTTCTCGCCGCCGCCCTTCCCGGGCCATCCGCGTCAGGTGGCAAGCGGGCCGCCGAGCGTGGCGAAGCCCTCGCGCTCGGCGGCAGCGCGCAGCTCACGGTCGAAGACCGCGAAGCGAAGCTCTTCTGCCGCGTCCGCGGCTCGCAGGCGCTCGCGGGTGATCATCGCCGCTGCGAGCTGGACCGCGTCCATGCCGCGCAGGCGGTGCGTGATCGCCAGCCTGCCGGCAAAGGTCGCGTCGACCCGGATGGCGAGGACGCGCCGCCACCGCATCTCGAGCTCTTCCAGCCAGGGGGCGAGCCGCGCGTGCCCACCGCGTTCGTGCGACCGCCGTCCCAGTGCGGAGCAAGTCTCTGGATAGGTGACGACACTCGAGACGGCCGGCCAGCCCTCGCCGAACCAGGAGTGAACCTCGGCGGATCCATCCTCCTCGACCATGAGCTTCACAAACGCACTTGTGTCGAGGTAGACGATCATTCGGGGCCAGGGTCGGCAGCAGCAGGGTCCGGCTCGTCCCAGTGCGGCCCACGGTCCTCCAGCACGATGTCGGAGAGCAGGCGGCCTGTGTTGAGGGGCAGATCTGCGGGGACGACCATGTCCTCTCCCGACCAGGTGGCCTCGCCGGCTTCCACCATGTCCCAGAGCGCGGCTCGCACGGGATCGGGGGGCACGAGGTCTGCCACCTCCTTGCCGTGCGACGTGATGTGGAAGCGTTCTCCCTCCCTGACGCGGCGGAGGTACTCGGCGAGATGCGCTTTGAGTTCAGTGACGGTCACAGACGCCATGATGGTCCGTTTCCCACGGCTTAACAAGTCATCACATGGAATGTAAACCGGTCAGAACAGAAGCACAAGGGTGACCTTTTCGTCGCACCCGTGGGCTTGGTCGTGTGCCTGGTCGCGGGCGGTTGACGCTACGCGCCCGCGCTCGTAGACTCCAAGACCCCTGTGGGCGCATAGCTCAGTCGGTTAGAGCGCTTCTCTGATAAGGAAGAGGTCCGTGGTTCGAATCCACGTGCGCCCACCAGCGATCCCAGGCGGAATCCTCTTCGCGCTTCTCCTGCCGGCAGTCCGGCGGTCACCGAGACACTCACCACTTCAGTTGACAGTGGGGTGTCGCTCCGTCCGTTGATCGAGAGGTCGTGGATGACGCACGGCGGGACCGCTACAATCGACACCGTCCATCGGCGGCGAGGGCGGGGCATGTTCTCAGGTATCGCGCGGGCTTTCTCGCGTCACGGGTACATCCTTGCCGTCACGGTCATCGCCCTTGCCACGACGCTGTTCCTTCCCGGCAGGGACGTCTTTGCCAAGGGCCAATGGGCGCTCCTCTACCTGCTGGTGATCCTGTTCGTGGCGAGCGCCGCCGGGGCCGGTCCGGCCATCCTGGCGGCGGTCCTCGCGTTCTTCACCTGGAACTTCTTCTTTCTGCCTCCGTACCACACGCTGCAGATCCACGAGTCGAAGGACTGGCTGGCGCTCGGGGCATTCCTGGTGGTCGGGATCATCGTGGGCGTCCAGGCCGGACGGATGAAGGAAAGGGAGGCGCGGGCCCTGGCCCGGGAGCGGGAGACGGCGGTGCTCAATCGCCTCAGCGCGGCCGTCGTCACCCAGACGTCCACGGAGCGGATGGCGAGGAGCTGCGTCTCTGAGGTGGCCGAGGCTGTGCACTGCGCGTCGGCGACGCTCTTCCTGCCGCAGGAGGGCAAGCTTCGGGGCTACTGCCACGTGCCCGCCGACTGCCCGGTGGACCCGTCCGTCGCGGCACACGCCGAGCGCGCCTTCGGGACGGGTGGAGCGGGGATCGCCGAAGCGGAGGTGACGGACGACGGCGGCCTGTACGTGCCGGTGAACAGCCCATCGGGAGTCTCGGGCGTCATCGCCGTACAGGCGCGGGCGGACGGCCGTCCGTACTCGGCCGGCGACGTCCGCCTGGTGACCTCGCTCGGCAATCTCGTCGGCGCCTTTTTGGAGCGCGAACGCCTGCAGGCGGAGGCCACGACGGCCGCCGCTGCCCGGGAGGCCGACCGGCTCAAGTCCAGTCTGCTCTCTTCCGTCTCCCATGAGCTCAAGACGCCGCTGGCGGCGCTCACCGCCACGGTGAGCAACCTGCTCGAGAGCGACGTCGACTGGGACGAGGACAGCGTGCGCGACGAGTTGCGCGCGATCGTCGACGATGTCGCGCGCCTCAACAACAGCATCGGCGCTTTGCTGGAGCTCTCACGCCTGGAGGCGCACGCGTGGGAGCCGAGGCTGGAGCTCTACGAGCTCAGCGACATCGTCGCCGCCGCTGTCGACGCGCTGCCCGCGCGGATGAGGGGACGGGTCGTGCAGGAGCTGCCCGAAGACTCGCCGGTCGTCTCTGTGGACTTCGAGCAGATGAAGCGGGCCATCCAGAATCTGCTCGAGAACGCGATCGTCCACGGCCGCCAGGACGGCGACGTGTCGGTCGGCGCCCGGGTGTGGCACGAGGGTGTGCGTCTCTGGGTGGAAGACCAAGGACCGGGGGTGCCGCCCGACGAACACGAGGCGGTCTTTGAGAAGTTCTACCGCGGTCGCCCGAATGAGGAGCGAGTGGTCTCCGGGACCGGCCTCGGTCTCGCGATCGCTCGCGAGATCGTGCACGCTCACGGCGGCGCCATCGTCGTAGAGGACGTGAAGCCCCACGGCGCCCGGTTCGTGATCATCCTGTCCTTCGAGCGGCCAGAAGCCCGATCATCAGCAGGGGATGAGCCATGACGATCTCAGAACGGCCGACACGCATCCTCGTCGTCGACGACGAGCAGCAGATCAGACGCGCCCTGAAGTCGATCCTCTCGACGCGAGGCTACGCGCTGGAGATGGCCGCCACCGCCGAAGAGGCGCTCTTGAAGGCCATCGATACACCGCCGGACCTCGTGGTCCTCGACCTGATGCTTCCGGACCGCAGCGGCATCGAGGTCTGCCGGGAGCTCCGCACCTGGATGACGGCGCCCATCCTGATCCTCTCGGTGCGCTCCGGCGAGGCTGAGAAGATCCAGGCCCTCGATGAGGGCGCCGACGACTATCTGACGAAGCCGTTCTCGGCGGGCGAGCTGCTGGCGCGCATCCGCGCCCTGCTGCGCCGAGCAGCTGCAGTCACGTCTCCGCCGCCGGCCGTCAGGGCGGGCGACCTCGAGGTGGACATCGCCCGCCGCCGCGTCCGGCTCGCCGGCTCCGACGTCGCCCTGACGCCGACCGAGTTCGACATCCTCGCGTTCCTGGCGCGCAACGCCGGCCTCGTCGTGACGCAGCGGATGATCCTCGAGCAGATCTGGGGACCCGAGTGGGTGGAGGACGCCCAGACCCTTCGTGTCCACGTCAGCAACCTGCGTAAGAAGATCGAGCCCCGCTCGGGCGGCCCGCGGTTCATCATCACCGAGCCCGGCGTCGGCTTCCGCTTCGCCTCCGCCGAAGACGACGACTGACGGTCGCGACGCTCCTGGCGAAGGCCGGCCGCGCCGTGTTTGCGGACTCTTTAGCCCGCCGCCTCTCGGATTCACGCGTTCTTGATGGGCCTGCGCGCATCCTCTGACCAGGCTCGCTGTCCTGCGGGCCGCGCGCAATGCCGGAGGCACATCATGATCCAGGCGATCGCAGAGGCCCTGATCTACCTCGCGACTGTAGTCGCCATCGTGGGGGGGATCGTCTTCTTCGCCTGCGTCCTCTCCCTCGTCCTGCGGGAGCGGCATGAACGGCGCGCGTTCCTGAATGACTGTCGTCGCGAGAACGCCGCCCGCCGGGCAGGACGCACCCTCGAGTCGAAGCCTGCTCCCCTTGGCAGGGTCGAGAGTCCGGTGCCGTACCCGAACGCTGCGCGCGCGCTCCGTCGACACGCCTGACAGCCTGCGGGCTGCGCCCCGTTCTTGCGGCGTGGCCCGACCGCGCCGGCGGAGTCGCCCGGTCGGCATGATCCGCGTATCGAACGAAGAAGGGGGCGGCCTGGAGGCCGCCCCCTTCTTCGTCAGCGGTTGGAGATGATCAGGCTAGCGGCGAACGACCACCAGGTAGCGCCACGGGCCGTGACCCATGTTGCCGGCGTGGTCGCGCACCTGCACCCGCCAGGCCCAGGTACCGACGCCGAGGTCGCACTTGACCGCGGTCGTCAGACGGCGCCCCGTGGGCCGGAGGCCCAGGTCGTAGCTCTTGGTCTTCGTAGTGTGGACCCGCTTGACCACGAGCTTGGCGGTGACCTTGGCGGACAGCGCGTCGGTCACCTTGTACGTGCAGCGCAGGAGCCCGCCCTGCCGAGCGACCGGGCGCCCGTAGTCGAACACCACAGGGGCCACGCGGTCGATGCGGACCGTGCACGTCCTGGCCTGTTCTACGTTGTCGTGAGTGTCGGCGGAGCGGTAGTGGACCGTGGTCACGCCCTGACGCTTGAGCGTCACGCTCGTGCCCTTGACCCACGCGCCGCCGTCGATGCTGTACTCCGTGTACGCCACCGGCGCGCCGTCCGGCGCCGGTATCGCCGCGAAGTCCAGTGTGACGGGGCCACGGACCCAGCCTGCAGGGCACCCGGAGACCGTGGTCGTCGGTGGTTCCGTCGTGTAGATCGCTCTGTAGATCAGCCGTGCGCCGTCCTCGGAGACCTTCCGGCCGAAGTTCCCGTCCGTGCTGAGTGCCGGATCGAAGACGTAGCCCTTCGGCGCGTAGAACGTCAGCGTGAAGACGTACTCGACGCCCTTCTGCGCCACCGAGCCGAAGTCGCCGTTGATCAGTTCCCAATCGGCCAGACGGAACCCGCACCACGGGGTGGTGGTCAGGATGGCCGTCGGCGGCTGCTCGATCACGTTCCCGGCCACAGGCGCGTCCGGGGTGGTGATGATCGGGTCCAGGTCGGTGATGGTCACCGGCGTCGTCACGTCCGTGCCGTTCACCCAGATGGGATTGGTGAACGCCTGCTTGCCGTCGCTCGACACGGCGGCGATCGCGTACCACTGCTTGCCGCTCACGTCGTCCACGGTCAGCGTGAAGTCCTTCGACGTGCTCAGATCGTCCCCGGCGTACGTGGTCTGCGAGACGAGGTTCGTCATCGCGAACGGAGCGGTCCCGGTGCCGGTGCCCGTGCTCCCGAACACGTAGATGTTGGTGATGGGGTTGAGTGCCGAGACCTTGAAGGTCGCGGTGAAGCTGCCGGTAGCGTCCGCCCGGTACGTGTCGCCGTACATCTTGCCGCTCGTCGGCGTGACGAAGACGCCGCTCGAGCTGTAGCTGTGGCCGGCAGCCTGACTCCTCGCGAACTTCAGGCTGAACGCTTCGAAGTCGGACGCGCTCTGCTCGGCGCCGTCCTTGACGAAGACGTAGGAGCGCCTGGCGCCCGTGGTCGTCCTGCCGCCGGAGTCGTGGATGTCGGTGCTCGCGTAGATGTAGTGCGGGCGCTTGACGGCGACGCCGCGATGGCTCCCGCCCGTGATGTAGGCGTTCCAGTAGCTCATCGCTTCGCCCAGCGTGTCGACGCGGAACTGCGCCTCGATGCCGTCGAAGTCGTCGGTCATCCCGCCGGGGACCGTCTGGTTGTCGTCGGCGAGGAACAGCCCGTACGAGCTGTTCGGGTGGTTGGCGCCGATGGCGACGCCGGCGTTGTGGCCGTCGTCCATGATGCCCTGCAGCGAGGCGTTGGTGTTGACGATGCCGTTCTTCTGGTCGCGGTCCAGGAAGCGGGCATAGGCCGCCTCGGTCAGCGGCATGACGTCGAAGTGCGCCCAGCTCGGCGTCACCTCTTCCGAAGGCATATAGCCCGCCGCATCCATCTTCCTGGCCCAGTTGTAGACGTGGATGTTGTCGATCACGTACTCGTGGTCATCCAGCGTCAGCACCTCGAGCCCAGCTGTGGTCTGCGCCTTTGCGACGACCTCGGGCGGCGAGAAGGCGTCGCTCCTCACGCCGTGGTGGTGGTTGTCGATGCCGAACCAGTCGACCGGCGCGCTCAGCGTCTTGGTGATCGTGACGGTGCGCTCGGTATCCGTCGCCGTGTTGCCGGTGACGACCTGGCTGTAGGTGTTCGTCGCCGTCGTGTACGAGTAGAAGCCGAAGCCTTCCCCGTAGCAGGTCGCGGAGTAGTCGCCCGGCTTGACGAGGGCCGTCACCTCACCCTTGTTCACCGACCCATCCGTGGCATTGTCGGAGAAGAAGAAGTTCTGGCCCGTGAAGGCGATGGTCGGCGTCGTGCCCACCGACACCCTGCCCCAGACCGGCGCGTCGTCCTGGTCGCGGAAGTGGAACTTCACCGGAACGAGGTAGTCCCCGGCCTGCAGGTCGATCCCCTCCGCGGGGACCGTGGCGGCGGTGAAGTCGGCGCTCACAGGACCCGCCGTCGTGCCCGACTTCTCGACCTGCAGGTGGTACGGTTCTGCGCCGGCCTCGTCCGGCAGGTCGGCGGTGTAGTGACCGGCCTCGTCGCCCATCACCCAGCCGTACAGCGTCGTGCCACGGTAGATGACGATGACCGGGTAGGGCACGGCAGCGCCGGCCTGATCGGTCACGTCCCCGGCCACCCGGAAGGTGTCGAGATCCTTGTACGCGGCGTAGAAGTCGATGACGCCCTGCCACGAGCACTCGTCGTCGATCATGAGGTAGGACTCGTAGGTGCGGCTCTCACCGACGATGTAGCCGGGGTCCGCGAAGGCGAGCTCGCGATATCCCCTGGCGCCGGTGAAGCTCGCCAGCGGATGGAGCCGCCCATCGGAGCCCGGGTTGTCGCCGGGCGAGATCAGGGTCGTGGAGAACGCCCGGGTCGGCTCGCCGGCCTCGTCGGCGACCCAGTTGTACGTGTTGGCTGCAGCGAGCGCGGCGACCGTCTTGGTGTCGATGCCGTCGCCGCCCTTGTTGGAGAGGCTGACCTCGTTGGCGCTCTCCGCCGAGAATGCGACGCCGTTGTTGACCACCGAGTCGAACATGTAGGCGTATTCCTCGTCGGCCGGGATGCTGTAGTACGAGATGACGTCCAGATCCCTCGCCACCGAGACGCCGCCGTCGTTGTACGGCACGGCGAACTTGCGCTTGACCTGCACCGCGGGGACGCCATCGACGTTGTCGATGGCCTTGGCGGCGAAGTCGTACTTCACGAGGTCGCAGTAGACGATGCCGGTGTTCGCCGGCGCCCAGGCGTCCCAGGTGTTGAACAGGAACTGGACGGTCAGCACGGTGTCGGGACCGAAGGTGGCGCCCTTCAGGTCCGTAGCCCCGGCCGGCAGGGACTCCACGCGGCCGGCGTCGAGGATCGATCCGCCGGGGTAGCCCCACGGGTCCGGCGTCCCGACCGCGAGGACGATGCCCACCTTGTCGTTCATGATCAGGATGTCGTAGGGGCTCTTGCCGAATCCCTCCTTGAACACGGGTGTGCTCCCGTCGGCTTCGGCGCCCAGGTAGGACCCCACTGTGCCGATGTACAGGTCCGGCGTGGAGACGGCGCCACTGGCGATGGCCCCGTCGATGGAGAACTTGATCGGATTGTCCGGGTCGTTCTGGATGACCCGGCCGTCGGCGAGCGCGGTGGCGGCGAAGCCGAACACCACGACGAGCGCGACGAGGATGAGGAACGTGATCTTGCTGACTCGTGTCACCTGCGTGCTCCCTTGTTGTGCTGTGTGAGCGACGTTCGGTTCAGAGGCAAGGCGTGCCTACCTCTGTGGTCGAGTGCGGCGCAGAGACGAGGCGGGGGTGCGTGGGCCGGTGGCCCGGGGGCGCCGGGTAGCGAGGTGGTGCGTCTGAGAACAGGCATCGTCACTCCCCCGTGCGTCCGCGCTGTGGAAGGCAGGCTATGGGGAGGTCTTCGAGCCTGTCAAGGGTACCTTCCGAAAGAGCCCCTCGTGTCCAGTGGACCGGCATCGGGAGGATCGCCGAGGCGCGGTCTCGGTGGTCGGCCACGACTCAGTCGAAGAAGACGATGCGCGCCTCGGGAAGCCCGTCGCGCACGATCACCCTCGCCATGCTCGGGCGAGGGTCGTGCGGCAAGGGGGCGCTGGCGGTGCCCGGGTTCAGCCAGAGGACGGGGATCCCGCCCGGCTCGTGGCCGCGGTAGCGGATCTCGGCGCGGTGCGAGTCGCCGTAGACGAGCAGCCCGAGGCCCTCGGCGCGTGGGTCCGGGTGCGCCGCCTTGAGGTCGCGACGCTTGTGGACGACGGCGAAGCGCAGACCGGCAACCTCGCCGAGGGCCTCGCCGGGCAACTGGAGACCAAATGCGTCGCGGTCGCGGTTGCCGCGGACGACGCTGACCGGCGCCAGCTGCGTCAGCCGGTCGAGGACGTCACGGGAGCCGACGTCGCCGGCGTGGATGACGTGGTCGGCGCCGGCACATGCGTCGAGCACGCGCTGCGGCAGCAGCCCGTGCGTGTCGGCGATGACCGCGATCCACGGGTCTCTCGGCACTGTGATCGCCTCCTCTGCGGTGGGTCGACACCGGACGGGTGGCCGTTTCGCTCACGATATCGTATGATTTCGGTCTTGTTGGTCCCTCCCTCCTCGCTCCCGCTCCTCGCCATCCAGGGCATGCAGCTCGCTCTGCCGATCTTCCAGGGCGGAATGGGCGTCGGCGTGTCACTGGCTCCCTTGGCATCGGCGGTGGCGGTCGCGGGCGGCCTGGGGTTGATCTCCAGCGCAGGCCTTGACCGGATCGTCTCCAGACGCCTCGGGCGCAAGGTGGGCATCTATGAGGCCGTGCGTCTGGAGGTGGAGGCGGCCAAGGCGCGCGGTGGCTTCGCGGGCGTCAACATCATGGTCGCGCTCCAGCGTGACTTCGCATCCTCGGTGCGCGCCGCTCTCGACGCCGGCGCCGACGCGATCGTCTCGGGCGCCGGCTTGCCGCTCTCGTTGCCGTCGATACAGCCGGCGCGCAGTACCGCGCTCATCCCGATCGTCTCGTCGGCGCGGGCGCTCGCGGTCATCTGCAGGCGCTGGGAGCGCCAGCACGTCCGCCCCGACGCGGTCGTCCTCGAGGGCCCGCTGGCCGGCGGCCACCTCGGCTTTCGCGCCGACCAGGTCGACCGCGAGGAGAACACCCTCGAGCGGCTCCTGCCGCCGGTCAAAGAGGTCGCGGCGGCTCACGGCGATCTGCCGGTGATCGTGGCCGGTGGGATCTACTCGCACGCGGACATCCGTCGCTTTCTCGCCCTCGGCGCCGACGGCGTCCAGATGGGGACGCGCTTCCTTGCCACCGAGGAGAGCAGCGCATCCCCCGCCTACAAGCAGGCCGTCCTGCGCGCGCGCTCCGAGGACGTGGTGGTGGCCACCGCGCCCGGCTCGCCCTGTGGCTTGCCGTTCCGCGTGCTGCGTGAGTCTCCGATGTACCAGGAGGCGCTCGTCCGGGGACGCCCGGCGAGGTGCGCCAAAGGCTACGTGCTGCTCAAGGACGCGAAGGGGCGGTTCACCCAGTGCGCCGCCAAGTACGACAACGAGCACTTCTTCTGCATCTGCGAGGGCCTGTTCAGCGCCGCCGGCTACGACCCCCACCGGGAGAAGCCGCTGTACACGGCAGGCGCCACCGCGGCGAGGGTGGATCGCATCCTCACCACGGGCGGACTCATGGCTGAGCTCGCCGGCTCGCCGGCGCTGCTGCCTATGGTCGCCTAGCCCGGCCAGCGGTCAGCCGCCGATCGCGTCTCCGTCCGCGGACCGGGTGTTCGCTGCGTCGCCGGCACGCGTGTGAGAGACTCGCGGCCCATGCGACCCCGCCGCGACAGAGCCCACCGACCCCGGGACCAGCGGTGCTGATCACGATCGCGGGCTGGCTGGTGTGCTTCGCAGCGGGAGTCGCGCTGCAGCGCCGGCTGCGCAACCCGCAGCGCGCCTCGTACCTGTTGTTCGTGCTCGTGCTCTGGGTGCTCGCTCCGCTGGCCGTGGTCTACGGCTACACCACCGTCGCGGTGCGGCCGGAGCTTGCGGCCGCGTTCGCGTGCGTCGTCGCGGCCGCATGGGCCACGCTCCTCGCGGGCCTGCTCTGGGGCCGGCTGGGAGGGCGCAGCCAGGACGAGGCCGGCGTGCTCGCGTACGCCACGGCCATGGGCAACACGGCGATCCTCGGCTACCCCCTGGCCACGCTGGTCTTCGGCGGTCCGGGCCTGGCGCTGGCCGTGGTCTTCACCGAGTTCCAGTTCCTCCTCCCCAGCCAGGGCGTCATCCTGGGCCTCGGACGGCACTACGCGGGCCCCGATTCGCTCTGGAGCCGGGCCCCGGGCATGAGGCAGGTGGTGCGCAGCTGGCTGCTCAACCCGCCGGTGGTCGCCGGAGTGGGAGCGGTCGCCCTGCGTCTGCTGGGCGTCGACATCACCACCCTGGTCGAGCCGGTCGGGCCGGTGGTCGGGATGCTGTTCGGGTTCGTCGGGTTCCTGCAGGTCGGCCTTGCCGTCTCGCTCGAGCCGCTCCGCCACGACCGCGGCGACCTCTGGCGGACCGCCGTGACCGTCGCCCTGCGCTCCGGCCTCATGCCGCTCGTCCTGCTTGGGCTGGCATGGCTTGCCGGCGTCCGCATCCCCGGCGTCTTCCTCCTGCTCGCGGCCATGCCCGTCGCCTTCTACACGATGGTCGTCGCGGCGGTCTTCGACCTCGACCGCGGGCTGGCGCGGCTGCTGGTCGCCGTCTCCACGCCCGCGGTCATCGCCGGGGTCCTGCTCTGGCGGCTGGCTGCCGGCTGAGGCCGGTCGGCATCGGCATGGGACTCCGGGGTAGCCAAGCGAGGCGACGGAACCTTGCCTTCAGGGCTTCTCTCGACGGCGGTGCATGCGGATACTAGGAGACCTCCGAGCGGGCACTCTGAGGGGGGTACTCTGTGCGGAAGTGCATATTCTGCGGTCGTGGGGTCGACGTCGTCCTGTGGGTCCTCGACGACGTCGTCGACCACCCCGTGGCCGCCTGCACCGCCTGCGCCGAAGAGCACGGGCTCAGCGTCGTCCAGAGCGAGCACGACGCCGGGGACCTGCCGGAGTACGACAGCTGCCAGTGTTGCGGCCGCGAGCTGCCGAGCCGCGGGGGCTGGCCCCTGACCGTGTGGGTGCAGGACAGGCGCCGGCTGATCGCGGTGTGCAACGCCTGCCGCGCCGAGTACGCCCTCCGGGCCGTGTTCACCTCGGCTCCGCCGTCCGGCAAGGAGGCGCACCGCGAGGTCGAGCCTCCGGGCGACGAGCCCAGGGCATCATCGCCTGACTGACCCCTTCGCCCCCGGCCCCTGTCCCCACGCACGCCGGTATACTCTCAACCACTTCTTGGGGGGCACCCGCGGTACCCGGCCGGCGAGGAGCAGGGGGCGAGGCGTGAGCCTGTTCGCCGAGAGCGAGATCGTCATCATCGGAGGCGGCGCTATCGGCTGCGGCGTCGCATACAGCCTGGCGGAAGCGGGGAAGCGCGACATCCTGCTCGTCGAGCGTGAGGGCGACGTCGGCCAGGTCACCACCTCGCAGGGCGCCGGGCTCTGCGGGCAGGTGCGCTCGAGCGTGGAGCGCGTGCGGCTCGCGATGCACTCGGTCGACACGTTCCGCGAGCTGCAGCGGGACCCCGAGATGAAGCCCGACTGGCACGAGGTCGGCTCGATCCGCCTCGCGTTCTCTCCCTCGCGCGTCCAGGAACTGCGGCGGCTGCAGGCCGTCTGCGAGCAGGCCGGCCTGGAGGTCGCCCTGATCGGCCGAGCCGAGGCCGAGCGCCTCTGGCCGCCGCTCGATCTCAGCGCCGTCCAGGCGGTGCTCTGGTGCCCGTCCGACGGGTACATGACGCCCCTCGCGGTGGCGAAGGCGTACGAGCACCGTTGCCGGCGCATGGGCGTGCGCTTCGAGACGGGGGCGGCGGCCACGGGGATCACTTGCAGCGACGGCCGCGTGGCCGCGGTGCAGACCGACCGTGGTGAGGTCCGCTGCCAAATGGCCATCGACGCCGCGGGCGCGCACGCGTATCATGTCGCCCGCCTCGCGGGTCTCGAGCTCCCCATCGTGCCCGTGCGGCACGAGTACTACGACACCGTCCCGCTGCGCGGACTGCATCCGGGCCTGCCGTGCTTCCGCATCCCCGAGATGACCCTGTACGGTCGCGCGACCGGGGAGCGCCTGCGGCTCGGCGGCTGGGAGGCGCACGCCCTGAGCGCCGACCCGCGGAGCTACAGGCTGGAGGAAGACGCGCCCGTCGTCGAGGCGGACCAGCGCGTGCTCGACGGCTTCGAGGAGCAGTACGCGCGCCTCCTGCCCGAGGCCCGGGGCGCGTCCCGGACGCGCGTCGGCAAGGGCTGGCCGACGTTCACGCCCGACGGCCGGTTCATCATCGGCGAGAGTCGCCGCCTCAAGGGGTTCGTGATGGCCGGCGGCTGCAACGCTCACGGCATCTCCGGCTCCGCCGGCATCGGCCGGCTCCTCGTGGAGTCACTCTTCGATCCCCACCCGAGTGACTACGTGCGGAGCCTGAGTCCCGACCGGTTCACGGAGCGCCTCTGGAACTGGGACACCGCCCGCCGCCGGGCACAGCACGTGTATGAGACGTACTACGCGCTGGGACGCTGACACGGTGGCCGCGCGCCGTTCTCGGGGTAGAAGCCCGGCATGAGCGCGCCCGATCCGCAGGCCCAGGGCTTCGACGGCACCGGTGAACTGGAGGCCGGCGGCGACACGACCGAGCCGGTCAAGCGGGCGATCCTCCTCCGCGAGACCAGCCGCACGGAGGCCTTCAGCGACGGCGTCTTCGCGATCGCCATCACCCTCCTCGCGCTCAACCTCGCGCAACCGGTGGCGGAGAAGTATCACGACCCCGTGGCGCTGCGCGAGGCGCTCCTGAGCCAGTGGCCCACCTACATCGCCTTTCTCGTGAGCTTCATCAACATCCTGATCATGTGGGCCAGCCACCACAACGTCTTCAACGTCATCGAGCGTGTCGACCACTACTTCCTGCTGATCAACGGCATGGTCCTCATGGCGGCCACGCTGACCCCGTTCTCGACGGCGATCCTCGCCGCTCACCTGGGCACGGACAGCGCAGGTCTCGCGGCCGGCGTCTACAGCATCGTGGCCCTCTACGGCGCCCTCGCCTTCAACCTCCTGTGGTGGTGGGCGAAGCGCCGCGATCTGATCGAGCCGCTCGTGCCGCCCTCCGCCATCAAATCGGTGACCCGGCGCTTCGCCATCGCCCCGGCCGTCTTCACCGCCGCGCTCGTCTTGTCGTTCGTCAACTCGTGGGCGAGCGTCGCCATGTTCCTCGTCGTCATCGCGCACTTCGCTGTGCCCACGGTCCGCAAGCACACGCTCGACGAGGCCGAGGACGAGATCATCGAGCAGGTGGAGGAGGACGGCCCGCCCGGCTGAGGTAGACGCGCCCGCCGCGCTATGGCCGAGAGAGGGCCCACTCAGGCGAGGCGTCGCACCATCCGCACGGTCGTCCCGCAGCGTCCCGACTCGACGCTGACCTCATCCATCAGGTGCTCGATCAGGAACACCCCCCGGCCGCTCGGCCGCCGCAAGTCGGGGACCGCCTCCGGGTCCGACGCGGCAAGCGAGAAGCCGCCGCCGGCATCGTGCACCTCGACGAGGGCCGCGTCCTCAGACACGCACGCCGAGACGCGGATCACGTCGTCGCTGCCGGCGTGGGTGACGGCGTTGGTGAACGCCTCATCGGCGGCGAGCACGACCTGGTAGACGATGCCGTCCGCGACATCCTGCTGGGCCAGATAGGCGCGGAGCGTCTTGCGCATCCGGGCGGCCGACGCACGCTGCGGCGGATAGGCCGTCTCCAGATGAGGAGCGCGCCTCTGTGGGTCACTCGATCGCTGCGCTTGCCGGCACTCCACGTTCGTCCCTTCCGCCTCGCCCGGAACGCGACTCCAGGCTCTCATCATGCCTATCGGCCGCGTGGGCGCCGGAGAACGTGGGACGAATGTCTATGTCTCCCCCGCGTCACGGCGGACGCCGAGGAGCTGACGGCCGCGGAGGGTCCGGACGGCGACGGGGATCGGGCGCCGTACAAGGCACCCGAGCCCCGTCGCCGTGCGGGGAAGACGCGGCGGTGTCACCCCGCCGAGAGGTCGCGGCGCCGGAACCAGGCCAGTCCCGCCGCGACCAGCGTTGCCGCCGCGCCGAGCAGAGCCACGACGGCGACCATGCCGATCTCCTGCGCGGGCGCCTTCTGGTGAGCGAAGGGCGAGGCGTCCGCCAGCCATTGCGACACGTCGAGGTCGAAGAGCGGGCTCAGGAGGACGGCCACCCCGAGCACCACCCACGCCACCGGCACGGCCCGGCGCGGCAGCACGGCGAAGAGCGCGACGACCAGCCCGGCGATGACGAGGACGGCGGGCAACTCGGCCAGTGCAGCGGCGTTCAGGTCGAGGAGCAGACCGGAGCTGTCTCCCAGCGCCAGCCCTGCGGTCAGCGCGACGGCGGTCGCGAAGACAAGGAGGAGGACGGTCCCCCCGAGCGCGGTCGTGAGCACGAAGCTCAGCACCCAGCGGGTCCTGCCCACCGCGCTCGAGAGGATCGGCTCGAGCCGGCCGCGGGCCTCCTCCTCGCGCATGCGCAGCAGCGCCTGCACAACGTAGATCGAGACGGCGATGCCGCCCATCACGATCAGCATGGTGAACCAGGCGTCGAGCATCTGGCCGGTGCCGAGCGTGCGCTCGTACATCTCCCGCGCGCTCCCGCCCATGGTCCGCGCGCTCTTGCTCACGGAGCCGAAGATCAGCCCGAAGCCGGCCAGCGCGACGAGCCAGCCGAGGAAGGCCGGGCGTTGCAGCCGCCAGGCGAGCCCGAACGGGCCGCGGAGCGCGGCGGAGGCCTCGGCGCGGCCCGTCCGCTCGGGCAGCGCGCCGGCGCCGAGGTCGCGCCGGACGGCGAGCCGGCCGGCGGTAGCGAGCAGTACGCCGGTGAAGGCGGCGAACAGGCCGAGCAGCCACCAGTGGTCGCCGCCGAACGGCCGCATCTCGTAGCCCCAGCCGATCGGCGAGAGCCAGCTCGGCCAGGCGCTGAAGGCGACGGTCCCGCCGGCGTCCACGCCGCCGAGCATGTTCCCGACGCCGCTGACGAGGAAGGCGACGGCGAGCGCGGCGGTCGCCAGCCCGGTGGCTCCGCGCGCCGACCGCGAGAGCTGCGACGTCAGCGCGGCGACACCGGTGAAGGCGGCGCCCACCGCGGCGATCGAGGCTCCGGCCGCGAGGGATCCTGCCACGGGCTGGCCGCCCACGATCATCGCCAGCCCGAGCAGCGGCGCCAGCGCGACGTTGGCGCCCAGCGCCACCACCACCGCCGCCGTGAGGCCGGCGGCCGGGCCGACGACCCCGGCGCCGAGAAGCTCGGCGCGGCCAGTCTCTTCGTTCTGCCGCGTGTGCCGCACCACGCAGAGCACGCTCATGACGGCGGCGAGGAGCGCGAACGTCACCCACGTCCGGCTCATCGCGTAGGCGCCGACGCTCGCCCCTGAGGCGAGGCTGAGCATGCGGAACCCCGCGTTGCCGGCCATCAGCCGCGTCTCCCGAAGCACATCGGCCTGGGCCGGCAGGCTGTCGACGAACATCGCCGTGAACATCGCCAGCAGGCCGGCGAGCACCAGCAGCCAGGCCGCGAGCACGAAGCGGTCGCGGCGCAGCGCCAGACGGATGAGTCTCGTGGTCCCGGTGAAGGAGTTCATGCCACACGCTCCAGGTCGGCTTCCAGCTGGGTGACGGACGTGTCTGCGTAGTGCCGGAGGAAGAGTTCCTCGAGGGTCGGCGGTGAGGTGGTGAGGGTGGTGATGCCGAGCCCGACGAGATGCTCGAGCACCCCGTTCAGATCGGCGTGGCCGACGGAGAACTCGGCGCGGTTGCGCTCGATGGTGGCGTCGTGCACGCCCGGCAGCCACGCAAGCGAGTCGATCGGCTCGGCGGTCTCCACGACGACCGTGGTCCGCGTGAGGTGACGCAGGTCCTCGAACGCGCCGGTGTCCGCCGTGCGGCCGGCGCGGATGATGGTGAGGTGGTCGCACAGCGCCTCCACCTCGGACAGGATGTGGCTGGACAGGAGGATGGTGCCGCCGCCGGCGTGGGCCTCGCGGACCACGTCCTGGAAGACGGCCATCATCAGGGGGTCCAGCCCGGACGTGGGTTCGTCCAGGAGGTAGAGGTCGACGGCGGACGCGAACGCCGCCACGAGCGCCACCTTCTGCCGGTTGCCCTTGGAGTACGCGCGGCACTTCTTGGTAGGGTCCAGCTGGAAGCGCTCGATCAGGTCGGCGCGCCGCGACCGGTCCAGGCCGCCGCGCAGGGCGCCCAGCAGGTCGATCACCTCGCCGCCGGTGAGATTGGGCCAGAGGCTCACGTCACCGGGCACGAACGCGAGGCGACGGTGCAGCGCCGCCGCGTCGCGCCAGGGGTCCATCCCCAGCACAGTCGCGGCCCCTGAGTCCTTGCGGAGAAGCCCCAGCAGGATGCGGAGCGTGGTCGTCTTGCCGGCGCCGTTCGGCCCCAGAAAGCCGTGGACCTCACCGGCCGCCACCGTGAGGTCGAGTCCATCGAGGGCCGGCTTGGAGCCGAAGCTCTTGTCCAGTCCCTGTACGGAGATCGCCGCTGTCATCTTGCTCACCTCGCACGTTGTGTGTATCATGTACACGACGAGTATATGGCATACACACAGCATGTCAAGTAGACTTCTGTTTACGAGGTACGCCAACCGTGGGAGACGACATGAACGACAGATCGCCGTCTGGCTTGGAGAAGCTCTGGATGCGCGAGCAGCTCGAGAGCAAGCCCCGGCTCGGCCTGAGCCTCGAGCGCATCGTCGAGAGCGGTATCGCCCTCGCCGACGGCGACGGTCTCGCGGCCGTGTCCATGAAGCGCGTCGCCGAGAGCCTCGGCTTCACCACGATGTCGCTCTATCGCCACGTGGCCAGCAAGGACGAGCTGCTCCTCCTCATGCACGACTCGGCGTGGCGGCCGCCCGACGGCCTCGACATCCCGCACGGCGGCTGGCGCGACGACCTCGCCTGGTGGACGCGTGAGCAGTACGCGATCATGGAGCGGCACCCGTGGCTGGACGAGGTGCGGTTCATCGAGAGGGCCGGGACTCCCAGCCAGATCGCCTGGATGGACCTCGGGCTGCGCGCACTCGGGGACGTCCAGCTCAGCGAGTACCACAAGGTCGCCGTCCTGCTGCTGCTCAGCGGCTACGTGTCCTCGACGGCCCGGCTGGCCCTGACCTCCCGGGAGGGCGCCCAGCGGGGGCTGTTCGCTCCCGACGAGGCGACCGCAGCCTTCGGGGAGCTGCTGCGGACGATCGTCGACCCGGGGCGCTATCCGGCGCTGTTCCGCGCCGTGGAGGGAGGGGCGTTCGCCCCCGTGGAGGGTGAGCTCTACGCGCCGCTCGACTTCGGCCTCCAGCTGATGCTCGACGGGATCGAGCGCCTGATCGGAGCGTGACGGCTCGGGCAACATTCCGCACGGCGTGGTTCTCGAATCCGGGGAGACGCTGAATGGGACCCCGCGGTGAGGCTGGCGGGGCGACCGTAGTCAGCAGCAGCGCCGGAGCCGTGACGGCCGGCGCCGAGGAGTGAGGTGTGTCCATGAAGTCATCATCACGACGCCGGACGGTGCGCGTCGCAGCTCTCCTGGTCCTGTCCCTGCTCGTGCTCGCGCTCGGGGCGCAAGCTGTAGCGGCCGCGAGCGACACGTCCGGCAGCGCTTCCGCGACGCCGGCGCCGGGAACCGAGGGCCGCGGTGGCGTCGCTGCGATGAGCGTCGCGACGTCGCCGCTCGCGGGCACCGCGGGCAGAGGTGGCGCTGCCGGAGGCGGCGCGGCTACGATCCCGGCGCCGACCGCCGGCGTCGCAGCCGAGGCGCAGCCCGCATCGTCCGGATCGTCGGGCACGCCGACGTGGATCTGGGTCGGCGCGGCCGTGGCCGTCCTGGCCGGAAGCATCGCCGCATGGGCGGTCTTCCGTCGCCGCCGCTCCGCAGCGGAGCCGTCGGCGGCGTACTGCGCACAGCATCCCGACGACGCGCTCTGTAGAGCGTCGGCCTGACGGATCAGGCAGAGTCGCGGCGCGGGTGGCCCTCAGGCCGCCTGCGCCGCGACTGCATCTCACCTCAGCTCGCGGCGCAACCACACGTACTCGAGCGGCTGTCCCTCGTTGAAGGCCTGCCGCTCCTCCTCGCTCACCGGGGCGAGGCCGGCGTTACGGTAGCAGGCCAGGGCCGCCGCGTTGCCCGGTGCGACGCGCACGAACGCGGTCTGATGGCCGGTCTGGGCCGCCTGCTCGAGAAGCAGCCTCACGAGCAGGCGGCCGAGCCCCCGTCCCCGGCGTTCGGGTCGCACGATGATCCGCGCGAGCTCGACCTCGCGCTCCTCCTCATCGATCCAGACCTCGCCGTAGCCGAGCAGCATGCCGCTGCGGACGAGGACGAACGGTCGCACGCCAGGGTCGGCGTGCCAGGCGGAGACGACGGAGGCGGCCACGGGCCAGACCACATCCTGGCCGCCCCACCGGCGAGCCTCCGCCGCGGTCGCGGCCCAGCCGGCAAGCTCCCGGGCGTGCGCCGTGCGGAACGGCTCGAGGGTGTCAGACGGTCCGGTCACCTCCCCCATCCTAGCCCTCCGAGGCCGCCCAAGGGGCGATGGGCCTTGCGCGATCCGGCCGGCCTCCCAGGCGACCGGATCCATGGCTGCCGGACTGTTTATCGCTCGTACCAGCGGACAGCCTCAGAGGGTACCTCGAGGTGAGGAGGCGGGGTGACCCGCCAGCCAGCGAAGGGGCCGGCGCTGATCGCTCTGCCGGCGCCCGGAGGTGAGTACGATGAATGACACACTACAGAGACGGTTCGCCCGTCTTGCTGGACTCACGCTTGCGGCGCTGCTCGTGTGCGCCATAGCGGCACAGATGACGGCGGCGTACAACGTCGCCGGCAGCGGAGCCGGCGGCGGGGCCGTCGCGCTGTCCGGTCCGGAACCCGGCGCCGCGGCGACGACGTCACAGGCCGCCGCGACCCTGCAGGGTCGCGGCGGCATCGCGTCTGCCGCCGCCGACGGTCGCGCCAGTTCCACACCGACGGACTCGAACGTCTGGACCGCGATCCTCTTCTCGCTCGCGGCGCTGCTCGTCGGCGCCGTCGCGTGGATCGCGATCGACCGCCGTCGCGGACGGCTCACCGGGCCGGCTCTCGCGGCGTTCTGTGCGCGGAACCCGGCGGACCCGCTCTGCGGCGCCACCTGAGCACAGCGAGCGTCGAGGGGGCGGCACCACGGGTGTGGAGCCGCCCCCTCCGCCGATGCGCCTGACCTCTGTGCCACCACCGTTCAAGCGGCCCTCTCCGAGTCGTCCGAGGCCGACTCGCCGGCGGTGTACGTGTGGGCGCCGGTGCCGGCCAGGCGGCCGCCGTCGACGATCAGGTACTCCTCGCGGATCGGCGTGCCGGCGAAGAAGCTCTCGAGGATCTCGCGGGTGCCGGATGCGTAGCGCGCCTGCGCCGGCAGCGAGGACCCCGAGATGTGCGGCGTCATGCCGTGATGCGGCATCGTCCGCCAGGGGTGGGACGCCGGCGCCGGCTGGGGGTACCACACGTCGCCGGCGTAGCCTGCCAGCTGCCCGCTCTCGAGCGCTTCCACGACGGCGTCGCGGTCGCAGATCTTGCCGCGCGCGGTGTTGATGAGGTAGGCGCCGCGCTTCATCGTCGCGAGCAACTCACGGTCGAACAACCCCTCCGTCTCGGGATGCAGCGGCGTGTGGATGGAGAGCACGTCGCAGGCCTGGACCAGCGACCTCACGTCCTCGTGGTACGTGAGGCCGAGCTCCTGCTCGACGTCGTCGCTCAGCCGGTACTTGTCGGTGTAGTGCAGGTCCACATCGAAGGGCTTGAGGCGGCGCAGCACGCCGAGGCCGATGCGGCCGGCTCCGAACGTCCCTACGGTCATGCCCTCCAGATCGTAGGAGCGAGCCACGCAGTCGGCGATGTTCCAGCCGCCTTTGGTCACCCACTCATAGGATGGGATGTAGTTGCGCACCAGCGCGAGGATCATCATCACGACGTGCTCGGCTACGCTGATGCTGTTGGAGTACGTGACTTCGGCGACGGTGACGCCGTGTTCCATGGCCGCGTCGAGGTCGACGTGGTCGGAGCCGATACCGGCCGTGATCGCGAGCCTCAGGTTGGGCGCCCCGGCGATGCGCTCGGCGGTCAGGTAGGCGGGCCAGAACGGCTGCGAGATGACGACGTCCGCGTCCGCCAGCTCGCGCTCGAAGACCGAGTCGGGACCGTCCTTGTCCGCGGTCACGACCAGCGTGTGACCTTGTTGCTCGAGATACTCCCGCAAGCCGAGCTCGCCGGAGACGCTGCCGAGCAACTGGCCGGGCGTGAACCCGACGCCTGTGGGGGTGGGGAGGGTCTGCCCGTTCGGGTAGCGGTCGAGGACGGGCAGGTCGGTGCGCGCGTACGTGTCCGGGTACCCGTCCACAGGATCGGGATACAGGACGCAGAGGATCTTGGCCATGGTCGGACCTCCTGGGTGGCGATGTCCTCTTGTTCCCGCGGGGCGGTCTGGTGCGCGGCCGCACCGTCGTCGGCAACGCCGCGGCACTGGTCTCCGAGGCGCGTCTCACGGATACTTGCCGCGAGGCCGAGTGAGATCGGCTACACCGCGGGAGGATCGCTGGCTGACGGGCTCGACCATGTGCGTCGCGTGCTCGGGTCCCGGGACTTCCGCGTCCTCCTCGCGGCCCGCCTCGCGAGCCAGGTCGCGGAGGGCGCGTTCCTCGCGGCCGTCCTGGACACCGTCGTCTTCCTTCCGGAGTCGCAGAGCACGCTCCGCGGGTTCGCGCTGGCGACGGCGCTGACCCTGCTCCCGTTCTCGCTGGTCGAGCCCTTCGCCGGCGTGTTCGTGGACCGCTGGGCGCGCCGCCCCATCCTGGTCGTGCTGCCGCTGGTCAGGGCGGCGTTCGCGCTTCTTCTGCTGCCGCTCGTCGGCGTCGCCGCGCTGGCCTACGCCGGCACGCTCGTGGTGTTCTCCGCCAACCGGCTCTTCCAGGCGACCGCGACGGCGGTCGTGCCTCGGATCGTCGGCGCCGGAGACGAGGCGACGGCGACGGCGGACGCCAGGCTCTTCGCCGCCAACATGGTGGCGTCCGTGGCCGGCACGGTAGCGCTGTTCGGCGGTATCTTCGCCGGCGGTCTCATCACGTCGGCGAGCGGAACGGCGGTGACGATCGCCTTGGCTTGCGTCGCCTGGCTCGCCGCGTCCGCGATCGGCGCCCGCCTCTCGGACAGGCTCCCTCCCAGGGAGATCCACGACGAGGGCGTGGGCAGGCAACTCGCCGCCGCCGCCGCCGACCTGGTGGACGGGTTCCGGCGCATCGGCCGCACGCCCGCGGCGCTGGCGCCGGTCCTGGCGGTGGCGGTCGGCCAGTTCCTGCAGGTGATGGTCATCGCCACGACCCTGGCGGTGATCACCGGCGTGCTCGGCGGCGGCCTCCTCACGTTCTCCGGGCTGGTCGGGGCCGGAGGCGTGGGCGTCTTCCTCGGGTTCCTCACCTCCGGCCTCATGCGCTCGCGCATGCCCGGCCCCCTGCTCATGGCGGCCGCCTTCGTCCTCGCGGCGCTGGCCCTGGTGCCCGTCCTCGTGACGGCGGCGCCGGCCACACTGATCCCGGGAGCCGTCCTGCTCGGGGCCTCGTACGGCTGGACGCGCGTGCCCGCCGACACGCTGGCGCAACGAGCCGTGCCGGACGGCTACAGAGGAAGGGTGTTCACGGCCGTCGACCTCGGTTTCAACACCGCTCGCGTCCTGGGGGCGCTGGCGGCCGTGGTCGTCGTGCCCCTGCTCGGCCCGCGGACCACGGCTGTCTTTCTGCTCGTCCTGGTCCTGGCCTGGGCCCCCGTGGTGCCTCTCTGGCTGCGAACAGCGACGCGCGCCGGGGATGCGGGTCCTCCATCGGGAGGGTGACCCGCGGCCGTCCTCGAGCGGGCTCAGGTCTGTGCTCCCCCTTAGAGATGGGGCGATGTCTCATCCTTTTGACGGAGACAAGCTCATGCTTATGGGGTATAGTCGCAGTGTGACCGTAACCGCCTCGGACGGTGGAGCCATGCGAGACGACCACATCCTTGCGGAGCGCATCTTCCTCGCGGGCATCGTCGGATGCTTCGCGATCCTCGCGCTCGTCATCCAACTCATCGCTCACTGAGAGCAGCCTGCGTTCGGCCCGGCTCCTCGCCGGGCGTTCCGCGGCACCCTGTATCCCCGTCTCGTCTCTTACCCCAGCGCTGATCCCACACTGCCGTGGGATGCACCCTGCGTCATTCTGCCTATACTTGGTAGCAACACTGCAGTTCGACACCTACGGAGTGATGCATGTACTGCCCCGAGTGCGGCCACGACGCCGAGGATGCCAACTTCTGCCCCGAGTGCGGCTCCGACCTGAGAGACCTGGCGCCGGCGCCGGCCTGTGAGGAATGCGGGACCGACGTCCCGGACGGCGCGAGATTCTGTCCCGATTGCGGCGCGCCTACGGGCGCGCCCGCCGCGGCTGCCACCCCGGTGGCAACGGCCGCCGGCCGGCGTACCGGCACGCGCGGCCGAAGCCCGGGAGCCGCGCGCCGGCAGCAGCGCCCTGCCAGGCAGGCG
>DASUMX010000012.1:0-9428 GCA_036277455.1 Thermoleophilia bacterium | reverse complement strand
GGCACTCCGGCTCGCGCCATGGCGTCGACGGCCTCCGGCCCGTGCGGGCGCTTGTTGGGCGCCCCGAAGACGAGGAGCACGGCCGCGCCGCTTGCGACGCCGCAGCCGAAGGCCAGGACGAGGTCGGTCGGTACGTCGCCGCCGGCCACGGCGCGGAAGACCAGGCCGAGGACCACGGTGATCCAGCCGGCGCGCCGCCACGCGCGACTCACCCAGGGCGAGCCCAGGATGACGACGGCGACGCTGCTGGCGACCCAGTTCGAGTCGATCTCGGCCCGGCTGCCCACCCAGTCCGGGCGATGGATGGCCCGGAGCAGCTCGGGCTCTCCGAACTGTTGCACGATACCTTGGTCGAGTGCCGCGAGCAGCAGTTGTGCGACCAGCGACGCTGCGACGAGCATCACGAACAGCCTGTACCGGCGGCGCCACAGCGCGACGACGAGGATCGCGGTGAAGACGATCGAGGCGAAGCCCTGGAAGCCCAGGTTGACGGCCCGCGCGACCACCTCGGGCAGTGCATCGAAGGCGCTGATCAGGTCGCGCTCGAAGCCGACGAGTGTGTTCGATGCGCCCCCTGCGAACAGCAGTCCGATCAGGACGAGCAGCACGCCGACGATCAGGCGCAGGACGTCTGATGGCGAACGTACGTGGCGCTCGGCCGGAGGCTCATCGATCTCCGGCCGCGTCTCCGGCGGCGCAGGCGGGGCTCGCCATGGCCAGTAACGGCGCACCAGATAGACCGCCCCCGCGACCAGCAGGACCAGCAGCGAGGCGACGATGTAACCCCGCACCGTCACGGCGACGGGGAGGGCTGTCATGGTCTCGCTCATCTCGTGTGCGCGCGAGCGTCAATGCTCGCGACGGGAAGCCCAAGCCTCGGGCGGAAAGCCCCTTCGCCTTACGCAGACCGTGCCCCCAGGCCGCGTACATAATCCGTTCGCACCCCGCCGTGCTCAGGTCGCGTCGTCGCGACGTGGCTGCCGCGGCGCCGGCTGCCGGCTCAGTAGTGCCCGTCGGCCTGCTTCGCGCTCTTGCGACGCTCCATGATGGACTGGAGCAGCGGCGTCACGACCAGCTGGATCGCCATCTCCATCTTGCCGCCCGGCACGACGATGCAGTTGGGGCGCGACATGAACGAGTCGTGGATCATGGCCAGCAGGTACGGGAAGTCGACGCCCGTGGGATCGCGGAAGCGGACGACGACCAGAGACTCGTCCAGGGTAGGGATGTCGCGGGCGACGAAGGGGTTGGACGTGTCGACCACGGGTACCCGCTGGAAGTTGACGTGCGTGTGCGAGAACTGCGGCGTGATGTAGTGGATGTAGTCGTGCATGCGCCGCAGGATGGTGTCCGTGGCCGCCTCGACCGAATAGCCTCTGGCGCGTGTGTCGCGGTGGATCTTCTGGATCCACTCGAGATTGACGATCGGCACCACGCCGATGAGCAGGTCGACGTACCGGGCGGCGTTGACGCCCTCCGCGCGCACGCCGCCGTGGAGGCCCTCGTAGAAGAGCACGTCGGTGTCGGTCGGCAGATCCTCCCACGGGGTGAAGGTGCCGGGTTCGTGGCCGAGCCTGGCCGCCTCCTCCTCGTTGTGCACGTAGTAGCGGCGCTTGCCGGTCCCTGAGTCTCCGTAGGTCCGAAACAGCGCTTCCAGCTCTGCGAAGAGATTGGCGCGAGGCCCGAAGTGGCTGACAGTACGCTCGCCCTTGCCCTCGGCATCCGCGATGGCCTGCTTCATCTCCTCGCGCCCGTACCTGTGGAAGCTGTCTCCCTCGACGACCGCGGGGCGGACGTTCTCGCGATGGAAGATGTGTTCGAACGACGTCTTGACGGTGCTCGTCCCGGCCCCGCTGGACCCGGTCACCGCGATCACGGGATGCTTGACGGACATGCGGCTCCTCCTTGCCCGGCGCTCAGCCGACGCCCAAGGCGGGGCGCCAGCCCGGGTAGAGGGCGTCGGCGTCGGCGGGGAAGGACTCGAAGGCGCGCGCCAGCTCGCGGTGCTCCCCGGCGTAGACGACCAGGTCCACGCCCGCGGTCCACGCCTCGACCGCCTGGCGCAGGGAAAGCGCTCCGGCCACCGGCCCGTCGAGGTGGCCGAAGGCGCCGCCGCCGGAGGTCTGCACGACGTTGGCGTGGCCGAGGTTCTCGAAGAAGCCGGGCAGGCGCAGGGCGTTCATGCCGCCCGAGATCATCGAGCTCGTGGCCTTCATCCCCAGCCACTCCTGGTGGTAGAAGGGGCCGTCGGCCGCGTCGCGCTCGATCATGTAGGCGATGGCGCGGTCGTCCGGATCGCCCTCCATCTTGCCGAAGCCCATGGTGCCGGTGTGGATGCCCGAGGCGCCCTGCAGGCGCGCCATCTTGGCGAGCACGAACGCGGTGTAGCCGCGCTTCGATTGCGGCGAGGTCACGGCGCCGTGGCCGGCGCGGTGGTAGTGCAGGAACGTGTCCGGAAAGCGGCGGCGACAGGTGGTGACCGCCGCCGGGCCGCCGACGTAGCCGTCCACGAGGAAGGCGACGTGGTCCTCGTTCCCGGCGAACGCCTCGAGCACGGCCTCGCCGCGGGCGACCATCTCCATGGGGTCGTCCGCGGTGATGTTGGCGGAGAAGAGCTTCGCCGCGCCGGTCTCCTCCTGCGCGCGGCGCAGCGCGTCGGCCACGAGGCGCATGGTCTCGCGGTACGGCGCGAAGACCTGGTTGCCCTGAGGCTCGTCGTTCTTGACGAAGTCGCCGCCCAGCCAGAACCGGTAGCAGGCGTCGGCGAAGAGCTCCGGCCGCAGACCGAGCTTGGGCTTGATGATCGTGCCGACCACCATGCCCCCGTCCTCGGCCGGCCGGCCGAGGACGCGCCAGAAGTCGGCGATGTTGCGGCGCGGCCCGTCGAAGAGCCGCAGGTAGTCGGGCGGCACGTAGAAGTCGTGCATCTTGGCGTACTCGACGTCGCCCATGCCCTGGTTGTTGCCGATCGTCAGGGTGAGAAAGGAGACGATCATCGCCTTGCCGTCGGTGATGTTGCGGTCGAACAACTCGAGCGGGTAGGCGATCTTCATGACCCCGGCGGCCTCGTCCGCCTCGTAGACGATGGCGTCCACCGAGCGCGTGAAGTCGTCCGTGGTCGAGACCTCCACGTTGGTGCCCGTGGAGGACTCTGCGGCGAAGTGGGCCGCAGTGGCCAGATAGCCGTTGCCGGCCTTTGGCCTCATGCGGTAGGCGCAGAGAACGTGACGCCCACCCCTGATGAGCTCGGCTTCGTCGAGCGCGAGATCGGCGTAGCGACTGGATTGATCCACGTCTGCCTCCTGGTCGGGCCGGAGGCCGTGCGGGCCGGAGCCTCCGGCGACCTCCCCGCTTGCGGGATTCCCCTCATGTGCCCGTGCCGCTGCAGGCCGCAAACGTGCCGCGGCGCTCGCGCGCCTCACCGCCGGGCAGTGACCCCGGCCTGTCTGATAGCCTGCGGGCATGCTGGCCATCTTTCTCGCCCTCGCCGCCGGGGCGTCGTGGGGAGGCAGTTGTTTCCTCTCCGGCAGCCAGACGCGGCGGACCTCCCTCTGGACGGTGATCGTCTTCAGCCAGCTAGCCGGGCTGGCCCTGATGGCGGCGATCGTGCTGGCTCGAGGCCGTGTGCTTCCGGAGGAAGTGCTGCTGCCGGCGCTCGCCGCCGGCGTGCTCTCCGTCGTCTCTATCGCCGCGTCGTACCAGGCGCTGGCGATCGGCGTGATGTGCATCATCGGGCCGATCATCAGCCTCAGCGTCGCCGTGCCGGTGGTCGTCGGTCTGGCGGCCGGCGAGCGCCCCTCAGCACTGCAAATGGCCGGCATCGCGATCGCGCTCGGCGGCGTCGTCCTGGCGTCGCGAGAGAAGAGCGCCGGATCGTGCCACCAGTCCACGAGCAGAGCGAGCGTCGGCTACGCGGTGCTGACCGCCGTGGTCTGGGGGGTGGTGATGGTGCTCTACGCCAAGGGCGGGGAGACGGACGCCTCCTGGACCGTGCTTCTCTCCCGGTCGACGAGCACGGTCATCCTGGGTCTGGGGTTCCTCGTCGTGCGGCCGGCACTGAAGCTCACGAGGGCGGCCGCGGCTCCCATCCTCGCGATCGGCGTGTTCGAGGTGGCCGGCAATCAGCTGTTCGCCGTGGCGGCGACCCTCGGCTACCTGAGCATCGCCTCGGTGCTGAGCTCGGTCTATCCCATCTTCGTGATCGCTCTGGCTTACGTCTTTCTGCACGAGCGCCTCTCGCGCACGCAGCAGGCGGGAGTGGCGGTGGCGCTCGCGGGTGTGGCGCTGATCGCCGCCGGCTGACCTGGCGGCGCGGACCGGCCCGAACGGCTGCGTCGAAGCGCCGTTCGGGCCGGGCCTTCGCGGTCTCAGGGCCTCACTGCAGCGCCACCGGTGAGACTACGCGGAACGCCCCGTACGCCGCAGGATCCAGGTGGCGACCAGCAGCACGATGACCGCGCCCACGATCGCGCCGATGATGCCGCCGAGGTCGAACTTGTCCTCGTCGCCGATGCCCAGCAGGCCGGTGAAGATCCACCAGCCGAGCCACGCGCCGACCAGGCCCAGGACGAGGGTAAGCACCCACGAGACCAGCCCGCCCATGCGTTCGAGCGCATCGTTGGGGATGAGGAAGCGGGCGATGGCGCCCGCGATGAGACCAAGGATGATCGCGCCTATCATGTTCATACCTCCCGGAGCCGACTCGACGACGAACCCCTCAGGGGACGCGGTACTCGACGACCTTGGCGATGGCTACGAGGAACGCCTTGCGTCCGACCGCCGGGTCCCTTCACCTGGCACCCTGTCCGGGCGCCAGCGTGCTGAAACACACCTCCGGCGACGCGCATCGTCTCAACGATCGTGCGTACCGGCCACCCTGCCGTAGAATGGCGGCGCTCCGCGGAATGGTAGCGGACGGCTCGCCGAGCTGGCGGAGAAGAGCAGGTCGAGAAAGGAGCCAGACGATGTCCAGTGATGACGCGACCCGAGACGTCACCGCGGCGACCAGCGCGGTGTGGGACAGGCACGTCCCCATCCCCGGAACGCCGGAGGGATTCACGGCGCGCACCACCTATCCGACGAACCCCGACGGGGTCGAGGTGATGCTCGAGCGCTGGCAGCCGGGCACCGAAGAACCGCCCCACTCACACCCCGGCGACGACATGACGGTCGTCGTGGAAGGACGGATGTCCGTCCAGTTCTATCGCCGGGAGGCGCGCCGCTTGTTCCCCGACGGAGAGCGGGTCTTCCTCGACAAGGGCGACGTCGGCTACATCCGCGCCGGCCGGGTCCACGACGCCAGGTACATCGAGGACTGCCGGCTCGTGTACGTCCACGATGGCGCCTTTGCGTTCCAGCTCGCCGACGCCGAGGCCGGCTGAGCAGGCCTCAGGGCATCTGGGGGCTGGACGTCCGGTCCACGGGTGTGCTCCACGAGCGCAGCGTCTTCAGGTAGTTGGCCCGCTCGAACGCCGACGGGTCGTCGCTGGCCGCGTAGCTGACGCTTCCGCGCAGCTCTTCCACGGAGACGTACTCCTGCTCGTCCATCCACTGCACGAGCTCCCGTTCCACCGTGGCGAAGTGCTCCCGGCCGTTGCGGAGCACGGCCGAGGTCATCATCGCGACGTCCGCGCCGACGAGCAGGGCCTTGGCCGCGTCGCGGCCGTGATGGATGCCGCTCGACGCGGCAAGTGACGCGGCTCCCCCGGTGTGCGCGCGGAGGATCGCGAGCCAGCGCAGCGGCAGCCGCAGCTCCCAGGGCTCGCTCAGCTCGAGTCTCGGCACGACCTTGCGGGAGTCCGCGTCGAGATCGGGCTGGTAGAAACGGTTGAAGAGGACCAGCCCGTTCGCGCCGGCCTCGACCACGCCGACGGCGAAGTTGGCGAGCGCCGAGTAGTAGGGGGAGAGCTTGACGGCGAACGGGATGCCGCTCGACGCCCTCACCTGCCGGACCACCTCGAGGTCACTCGCCTCCATGGCCGCTCCGGCGCGGGCGGCGTCGGCCGCGATGCGGTAGAGATTGAGCTCCAGCGCGTCGGCCCCCGCCTCTTCGATCAGCCGCGCGAAGCGGACCCATCCTCCGCTCGAGGTCGCGTTGAGGCTGGCGATGACCGGCACCTCCAGCGCCGCCTTCATCGCCGCGATGGTCGAGAGATAGCGGTCGGCGGTGCTCTCGAAGGCCTCGACCTCGGGGAAGTAGGTGAGGGACTCCGCGAAGCCCTCGGTGCCCTGCTCCAGCACCCGGGTGATCTCCAGTTCCTCGCGGACGACCTCCTCCTCGAACAGCGAGGGAAGGACGATGGCCGACGCCCCGCTCTCCTGCAGGCGCAGCGCGCTTTCGACGTCCCCGTTCCAGGGGCTCGCCGACGCCACCAGTGGGGTGCGCAGCTCGAGCCCGAGGTAGCTCGTGGTCAGACGGCTCACCGTTTTCCCTCCTCGTCCGATCGGCCGGGTCCTTCGTCCGCCTGCTCGACGCCATCCGAAGCTACCGTCCGCGAGATCGCGGCGAGTTGTTCGTAATAGCGCCAGCGTTCGTCCACATCGTTCTGCATGAGCTCCGTGAGGCGTTCGAACCGCTCCGGATGCGTCCTGCCCAGGATGGCGAACCGCGCCTCCGAGGCCGTGAACTCGCGCACCGGCATCGAGGGCTCGCGCGAGTCCAGCTTGAAGGGCTGGCCGCTCTCGGCCGGGGTGGGCTGGAACCGGTACAGCGGCCAGAAGCCGCTGCGCACCGCGTGCTTCATGTGCTCCATCGACTTCGACATGTCGATGCCGTGAGCCGTGCAGGTGCAGTAGGCGATGACGAGCGACGGCCCGGGCCAGGCGTCGGCCTCGAGGAGGGCCTTGACCGTCTGGGTGTCGTTGGCGCCGATGGCGACCTGCGCGACATAGGCGGTGCCGTAGGCCATCGCCAGCGCGCCGAGATCCTTCTTGGGGGTGCTCTTGCCGGAGGTCGCGAACTTGGCCACCGCCCCGCGAGGCGTCGCCTTGGACGCCTGCCCGCCGGTGTTGGAGTACACCCCCGTGTCGAGCACCAGGATGTTGACGTTGCTGCCGGAGGCGAGGATGTGGTCGAGGCCCCCGAAGCCGATGTCGTACGCCCAGCCGTCGCCGCCCATGATCCAGACCTTCTTGCCCACGAGATCGTCGGCCAGGGCCAGCAAGTGACGCACGTCGGGATCGTCGGCGCCCAGGCCTTCAAGGGCCTTCACGAGATCGGCCACTCGTTCGCGTTGCGCGCGGATCTGCACCTCCCTCACCTGCGGCGCCGTCAGGACTTCCCGCACGAGTTCCGCGTCGAGGCGTGGGGCGACGCGCTCGAGGAGGAGCCTTGCCCTGCGGATCCGTGCTTTGGAGCCCAGGCGCATGCCCATCCCGAACTCTGCGGCGTCCTCGAACAGGGAGTTGCTCCACGCCGGCCCACGCCCGTTGCGGTCGACGGTCCAGGGGGTCGTCGGCAGATTGCCGCCGTAGATGGACGAGCAGCCGGTGGCGTTGGCGACCACGATCCGGTCGCCGAACAGCTGCGAGACGAGCTTGACGTAGGGTGTCTCGCCGCATCCGGCGCAGGCCCCGGAGAACTCGAAGAGGGGCTCCAGCACCTGCGAGCCCCGGACCGAGGCGCGTGGCATCAGGTCCCGGGCGAGCGTCGGGATCGCGTCGAAGAACGCCCAGTTCTCGCGCTCCGCGGCACGGTGTTCCGCCGCCGGCTCCATGCCGATCGCCTTGCGCCGCACCTCATGGTTGCTCCTCGCCGGGCAGACGTCGACGCAGACGCCGCACCCGGTGCAGTCGTCGGGCGACACCTGGATCGTCAGCTTGTGGCCGGGCAGCTCCTTGGCCCGGAAGTCCTTGGAGCGGAAGCCCTCGGGCGCGCCCTCGAGGTGCGAGGGCTCGTACACCTTCATGCGGATGACGGCGTGGGGGCAGACGAGCGAGCACTTGCCGCAGTCGATGCAGAGATCCGGGTCCCAGATGGGGATCTCCCGGGCGATGCCACGCTTCTCGTACTTGGTGGTGCCGGTGATGAAGGACCCGTCCACCGGGAAGGCGCTGACGGGCAGCTTGTCTCCCTCGCTGGCCAGCAACGGGACGGTCACGCGCTTGACGAAGTCGGGGGCGTCGTCCGGCACGGCGATGCCCGCGACCTGGCCGCATTCGACCGCGTCGGGCACCTGCACCTGGGCGAGTTCCTGCAGCGAGCGGTCGATCGCCGCGAAGTTCCTCGCCACGATGACCGGGCCACGTTTCCCGTAGGTCTTCTCGACCGACTCCTTGATGTGCGCCACCGCCTCGTCGGCCGGCAGGACGCCGGACAGGGCGAAGAAGCAGGGCTGCATCACCGTGTTGATGCGGCTGCCCATGCCCTCCTCGGCGGCGATCCGGTCGGCGTCGATCACCCAGAACTGCAGGCGCCTGCGCACGAGCAGCTCCTGGACCGTGCTGGGGAGCTCGCACCAGACCTCGTCGGCCGGGTAGGGGCTGTTGAGCAGGAAGGTCCCGCCCTCCCTCGCGTACCCGAGCACGTCCATCTTCCCGAGGAGGCCGAACTGGTGACAGGCGACGAAGTCGGCGCGCTCGATGAGGTAGCTGGAGCGGATCGGATTGGGGCCCACGCGCAGGTGCGAGACGGTGACGGAGCCCGCCTTCCGGGAGTCGTAGACGAAGTACCCCTGCGCGTACAGGTCGGTGTTCTCGCCGATGATCTTGACGGAGCTCTTGCTGGCGCCGACGGTCCCGTCCGAGCCCGTCCCGAAGAACACCGCCTGCTTCTCTCCGGCCGGGCGCCGGTAGCGGAACTCCGTGTTCGGCGCGAGGCTGAGGTGCGTGACGTCGTCGGTGATGCCGACGGTGAAGTGGCGCTTCGGGTCCGCCCCCGCGAGCTCATCGTAGACCGCCTTGGCCATCCCCGGGTTGAACTCCTTCGACGACAGGCCGTAGCGGCCGCCGATCACCCGCGGCGGGCGCTCGAAGCGCGGCTCCGCCGAGTCGGCGTTCTCGGCGAGAGCCGCCAAGACGTCGAGATAGAGCGGCTCCCCGAGCGCCCCCGGCTCTTTGGTGCGGTCGAGCACGGCGATGGCCCGCACCGTCGGCGGCAGGGCGGCGACGAACTGCTTCGCCGGGAACGGGCGATAGAGCCGCATCTTGAGCAGGCCCACGGGTTCGCCGCCGGCGGCCAGCGTCTCCATCGTCTGCTCCGCCGCGCCGATCCCGGAGCCCATGAGGACGACGACGCGCTCGGCATCGGGCGCGCCCACGTAGTCCACCAGCCCGTAGCCGCGGCCGGTCTGTCGCTCGAACGCCGCCATGGACTCGGCGACGATGCCGGGCGTGTCCAGGTAGAACGAGTTGCCGGCCTCGCGTCCCTGGAAGAACGCGTCGGGATTCTGGGACGTCCCTCGCACGAGCGGCGCATCCGGGCTGAGGGC
>DASUMX010000011.1:0-4107 GCA_036277455.1 Thermoleophilia bacterium | reverse complement strand
GCGTAGCGTCACGCCCTGAGCCCCGTCAATGTCCGGCTGGCTGGCCGGGTCACCCCAGGTGACAGCAACCGTGACCCGCTTGTACAGCTTCTTGCCACCGTCGTCGATCAGCTCTTCGACCGCATAGGCGACAGCGTAGTCCCGCCCGGCAGTGGTTGCGGTGGGTCCGAACTCCGCCGAATACAGCCAGTGCGTCGTGTTGGATGTGCGGCCGAGATTGCCCGCGGTGATGAGGTCATAGTCGAGCTGTCGTATCTTCTCGACGCGGTCCTGCGCGACGCTCAGAGCGAGGGCTCGGGCGCGATCTCCTTGGCCGGCCTGAACCGCTTGAACGACGACTGGTACGATTGCGACGAAAGCGATGCCGGCAATAATGATGGTGACGAGCAGTTCTATGAGTGTGAGGCCCGACTGCCGCTCGCGGCCATAGGCCCGCCAGAAATGCCTGCTCATGTACCCTGCCTCCGGATAGCGGGTAGTCTCTTCATTCGCTGTATCGGCGGGGGACGATGAAACGTGAGTACAGCGCCGCTCAACCGTTGCCCCGCCGGGCGGCGTCCTTAACGGTTCGCCCACCCCGGCCGCGAACCTGCGCACCCACCTCCTGCGGGTGCGTCGCGACGACCAGACCGTCATCTTCCCACCTCTGTCAGGTTGACGAAAGCCGCGGGCGGCGCGTTCAAGCGCCTGCAGCCTTCATGTTGCCCGCGCTGACGACACTTGCTCGCTGCACTCGCCGCCTGCGGCGGGCGCCCGTGTGCGTCAGACGCACTCGTGCACATCGCCACAAGTCTGCCACTACAAGGGGCGCGAGGGAACGGAACGTTCGTCTACGCCTGGTGGCCGGCGGCCGCAGCCGGCCCCGGCCGCTACTGCTGCTGCAGGCGCTGGAGTTCCGTGAGGGCCTGCTCCAGCGCCTCGATCCGGCGGCCGTACTCGGCGAAGTCGCCGGCCCTGAGCGCTTCCTGCGCCGCCTGGAACTCGCTGTTGGCGCGGGCGATGAGCTCGCGCGCGCCGGCGCCAAGCGCGTCGCCGCCGGTGCCGCCCGTGGTTCCGTTGTCGGCATCGGTGTCGCCCGAGGCACTGCCCGAGTCGAACGTCTCGCCGAAGGCCGCGGCGAGCGCCTCGCTGAGCGTCGGCCGCATGGCCACGACCTGGATGGCGTTCTCGTCGCTGCCCTCACGTTCGGGAGCGCGGTAGAAGACGATCACGCGCTTGAGCTGCGGCAGCTGCGTCTGCTCGCTCTGCAGGTAGAGCGGCTGCACGTACAGGAGCGACTCGTCGATGGGGACCACGAGCAGGTTGCCGAGGATGACCTCAGAGCCCTGCTGCCCCCACAGGGTGCGCTGGGCGGAGATTTCCGGGTCCTGATTGATGGCCGACTCGACCTGGTTGGGCCCGTAGACCGTCGTACTGCGCGAGAAGAGGATGTTGAGCTGGCTGCCGTACTGAGGCTCGTCGCTGCGCGCGGCCAGCCAGCTGATCATGTTCTTCCTGCCGTTGGGCACGAAGGGGAGCATCTGGATGAACTCCTCCTTGTCCTCGCCCGGAAGGCGCATGATCACGTAGTACGAATCCATGCGTCCGCCCTCGGTGGTCGACACGTCCTCGGGGATGGCCCACTGATCGCCCTTGTTGTAGAGGATCTCCGGTCCGTCGACGTGGTACGTCGTCCATGTCTCGGCCTGGATGTCGAAGAGCGTCTCTGGATAGCGCACGTGCTCCATCAAGGCCTCGGGGATCTCGCTCCGCGGGGTGAACAGGTCCGGATAGATCCCGCGCCACGCGCTGAGCAGCGGATCTGCCTCGTCCCAGACGTAGAAGGCCATGGAACCGTTGTAGGCGTCGATCACGATCTTCACCGAGTTGCGCAGGTAGTTGAGATCGCCCTGCGGCGTTGAGTAGGGATACCGGCTCGTCGAAGTGTAGGCGTCCTGGATCCACCAGAGGCGACCGTCGGCGATCACCATGTACGGGTCGGGGTCGAGCGCGAGGAACGGCGCCGCCGCTTGCACCCGCTCGCGGATGTTGTTGCGGAAGATGAGGCGGCTCTCGCTCTGCAGTGCCGAGGTCGTGAAGAACTTGATCGTCCCGTAGCGGACGGAGAACGCCAGGCGGTTGAGGACGGGTGAGATCGGCACCCCGCCGCTGCCGGAATAGCCGTCGGTGTAGACGTCGCCGCTGGAGGCGGGATAGTCGAACTCCGCCTCTGTCGTGTTGACCAGGGTGTAGTCGGTGCCGCGCTCGCCGTAGTAGATGCGCGGCTGCTCGATCTCCAGCCCCGGGGCGCTCCGCGGCGGCACGTCCTGGACGAGGAAGTCGGGAGAGCCGTCCGGAGTCACCTGGTTGACGGCGCTCATCGCCACGCCGAAACCGTGCGTGTAGGTGATGTGCTGGTTCACCCACGTCTGCGCCTGTACCGGCAAGCCCTCGATGTTGAGCTCGCGCGCCGAGAGCATCGTCTGGCGATAGACGCCGTTGACCGTGTACCGGTCCACGTCGGCGTCGAGGAAGACGTAGTACGGCCGCAGTTCCTGGAGCTGCCGATAGCTGGTGACCAGGGTCCTCGGGTCCCAGAGGCGGATGTTGCGGAGCGTCGCCTGGTTCGCCTCCAGACGCGCCGGCGTGAGCGTCTCGCGCGGGGTGATCGGCGTCTGCTCGATGCCGTTGAGCCCGAAGGCCTCCCGTGTCGCCTCGAGGTTGCGGGCGATGTAGTCACGCTCCTTGCTCAGCTGGTTCGGGTTGACGATGAGCGACTGGTACACGGCCGGGACGACGCCGCGCAGCACGATCAGGGCGACGACCCAGACGGCGATGGTGAGTGGCCACCACTGGTGCCGTCGCCAGATGTTCCACACGAGCACGGCGGCGAGGATGAAGGCGATCACCATCGTCACACGCGTCATGGGCAGCCGGATCACGACGTCCGTGTACGCGGCTCCGTAGATGGCGCCGGCCGTGGAGTACAACAGGTCCCAGGCCTTGAACAGCTGGCCGATGCCGACGACGACGAAGATCGCCGCGAGCAGGGCGGAGAGGTGGGCCACCGCGCGGCCGCCGAGCTTGATGTCGACCTGCGGGATCTGCGGGGCGGCCTGCTGGGCGCGGGCGAACGGCGAGGGACCCGTCTCGGCGTCTGCCGCCGGCCTGCCGGGCTTCTGCTTGAGCTCGATGCCGCCCATGATCAGATGCACGATGGCGGCCAGCACCAGCGCGGCGATGAGGGCGGCCATGACGAGGCTGAGGACGCCCTGCCAGAACGGGCTCGAGAAGACGTAGAAAGAGATGTCGCGGCCGAACTGCGCGTCCTTCTCGCCCCAGGCGACCTGGTTGAAGTACAGGAGGACCCGCTGCCAGGAGCCGGACGCGGCCACGCCGGCGATGAACGCGACGATCACGCAGACGACGGCCCCGCCGATGCCGACCCACCTGCGTACGGCGGGGCTGCGCGGCTCGAGGAGCGTGCCGTCCACGTCGGCGCGGAAGTCCGGCGCCAGCCGCCGCGCCAGCTCCACGTTCGCCCAGATGATGACCAAGAACGCCGCGAAGGCGACGAGGCCGACCAGCACCTGCGCCCAGATGCGCGTCCAGAAGACCTCGCGGAACCCCACCTCTCCGAACCACAGCCAGTCGACGTACATACCGAGGATGCGGCTGCCGAACGCGAACACGAGCACGACGAGGGCGACGATGATGCCGGTGATGACGCGCCGGCGGACTGGGCTGCCGCTGCGCGGTTTGCCTGCAGGCTTCTTCTTGGGCCGGAGAGGGCGCACGTTGTCCATGCCGTAAGTATGGCAGATTCGAGGAACTTCGTAACGGGGCGGCGCCGGAGAGGGCGCGGCCGGGCCGGCGTCAGTTGTGCACAGCCTGCTCGGCGCGGAGCATCGCCGCGAAGCGCTGGACCATCTTCGGGTCGAGTTCGTGAGCCGCACGGCCGCGCAGGTCGGCGACGCTGTCTCCGTTGTGACTGGCCGGGTCCCACCGCCGGCAGACGGCGAAGGCGCGGGCCACGCGAGGGATCTCCGCCCCGCGCCGCCCCTCGGGGTAGCCCGCGCCGTCCCAGCGCTCGTTGCCGTACACGAGCGCCTCCACGGCGCTCTGCCG
>DASUMX010000010.1:0-9032 GCA_036277455.1 Thermoleophilia bacterium | reverse complement strand
CAACGCCTCGTGGCACGCCGAGGCCGCCGGCGTCTCCAGCGCTTCGGTCGTCATCCAGGTCAGGCCGAGGGTGACGCTGGCGCTCTCGCACACCCAGTCGGGCGCCCGCCTCACCGAGATCTTCAGCGGCGCCGTCGCGCCCGCGCACGCGGGCAAGCGCGTGGTCGTCCAGCGGTACACGGCCGACGGCTGGCGCGCCGTGGCGTCCGGGCGCCTCGACCGGCGCTCGCACTACCGGATCGGCTGGCTGATGCCGTACCGCAGCGCCGTCTACAGGCTGCGCGTCCTGCTCCCGGCGCACGACGACCATGCCGACGGCGTGTCGCAGACGGCGTTCGTGCGCGTCAGAGTCGGCTAGGACCGCGGCGCAGCGACCAGGGCTGCCTCGATGCGACGGGGCGGCGGGCCTCCCGGCCCGCCGCCCCGTCGGCGTTCGCACACTCTTCGCTCGAGCGGCTAGAGCTCGACCCGCTTGCCGTCCGCGAGCCCGCAGGCCGCGACGAGCTCCCTGAGCTGCTCCTGGCTGATCGGCTCGTCGAGCGTCAACCCCATCACGGCCTTGGCGTCCTGGACCTCGCGGCCCACGCCCATCTGCCCGATGTTGATGCCGAAATCGCCCATCTTGGTGCCGATCTTGCCGATCATGCCCGGCACGTCGGCGTACCGCAGGAACGCCATGTGCGGCGCCGGCTCGATGTCGACGTCCTGGCGGTAGACCTTGACCAGGCGCGGGCGGTGCTTGGGGCCCAGCGTGGTGCCGGAGACGGAGAGCTCCCCGCGGGCGTCGTGGGTGGTCACCGTGATCAGGTTGAGGAAGTCCACGGCCGCCGGCTGCTTGCTCTCCTTGGCGGTGATGCCGCGCTCCTCGGCGATGCTCTGCACGTTGACGAAGTTGACCGGGCCGTCCACCTTGTCGGCGAGGATGCCCTGCAGCACGCCGAGCGTGAGGATGCGCGTGTCGTAGCGGGCGATGCCGCCGCCGTAGGCGATCTCGAAGCTGTCGACCGGGCCGTCGGCGATCTGCACGATGAGCTTGCCGAGCTGCTCGCAGAGGCCCAGGAACGGCATGAGCTCGTCGGCGTCCTCGCCGGGCGCCAGCGGGATGTTCACCGCGTTGCTGGCGAACTGGCCGGTGAGCACCGCGGCGACCTGCTCCGCGATGATCATCCCGGCGCGCAGCTGCGCCTCCACGGTGCTGGCGCCGAGGTGCGGCGTCGCGACCACGCTGTCGTACTTGAACAGCGGGCTCTCGGTGGTCGGCTCCTTGGGGTACACGTCCACGGCCGAGGCGACGACCTTGCCGCTCTCGATCGCCCGTGCCCAGGCCTCCTCGTCGATGATCCCGCCGCGGGCGACGTTGATCACGCGCACGCCGTCCTTCATCTTGGCGAACTCGTCGTCGCCGATGAATCCGAGGGTCTCGGCGTTCTTGGGCAGGTGGACGGTGATGAAGTCCGCCTCGCGGTAGATCTTGTCCGGGCTGTCGGCGCGCTCCAGCCCGAGCTCGTGGAACTTCTCGGCCGGCACGAACGGGTCGTAGGCGAGCACGTCCATGCCGAGACCGCGGGCGTCCTCGGCGACGAGGAAGCCGATGCGGCCGAGGCCGATGATGCCGAGGGTCTTGCCGCGTACCTCGACGCCGCCCTTGCCCCAGCGGCCCTTGGTCCACTCGCCGTTCTTGAGGTCGGCGTGCGCCTGGGCCAGGTTGCGGGCGCACGCCATGAGCAGCGCGATCGTCTGCTCGGCGGCGGAGAGCACGTTGCTCTGCGGCGCGTTGACGACGATGACGCCGCGCTTGGTCGCCTCCTTCACGTCGACGTTGTCGACGCCGACGCCGGCGCGGCCGACCACCTGCAGGTTCTCGCCGGCCTGGATCACGTCGGCCGTGACCTTGGTCGCCGAGCGGATGATGAGCCCGTGATACTCGGGGATGCGCGCGAGCAGCTCGTCGGCGTCCCACTCGGTGCCGATGTCGACCTGGAAGCCGAGGTCCTCGAGGTACTTGACGCCCTCGGGGGCGAGCTTCTCCTTGACCAGGACCTTCTTCTGTTCGGTCATGTGGCTCATCCCTCTCAGAGCAGGACGGTGCTCTGCATGAACACCTGTTCCGCGGCGCCGACGGAGGCGCCGAACTTGACGTCGTACCCGAGCTCGGCCAGCACCATCTCGACCGTGCTGAGGCCGACGACGATGTCGCTGTGGCCGAAGTAGCCGCAGTGGCCGAAGCGGAAGATCTTGCCCTTGACGGCGCCCTGGCCGCCGGCGAGCCACACGCCGTACTTGTCGCGGGCGATCTTGCCGATCTTGCCGCCGTCGACGCCCTCCGGCACCTTGACGGCGGTGACGGAGTTCGCCTCCGGATCCTCGACGGCGAACAGTTCGAGACCGAGCGCCTTGACGCCCTCCCGCGCGGCCTTGCCGAGCACGCGGTGCCGCTCGAACACGTTCTGCAGCCCCTCCTCCTTGATCAGGTCGACGGCGGCGTTCTGCGCGACCATGAGGTTCACGGCCGGGGTGTAGGGCGTCTGTGCGGAGTCGCCGGTCATCTTCTTGCGCATGGCGACGAAGTCGAAGTAGAAGCGCGGCGTCCGGCACTGCTCGATCACGGCCCAGGCCTTGTCGCTCACGGCCGCGTAGGCGAGGCCCGGCGGCACCATGAGCGCCTTCTGGGAGCCGGCGAGGGCGATGTCGACGTGCCAGGCGTCCGTCTGCAGGTCGCTGGCGCCGAGGCCGCTGATTGCGTCCACGACCAGGATCGCGTCGGTCCTGGCCACGACCTCGCCGATCGCCTCGATGTCGTTGACGACGCCCGTGGACGTCTCGCTGTGCTGTACGTAGACGGCCTTGATGGCGGGGTCGGCGGCCAGCGCCTTCTCGATGTCGGCCGGGACGGCCTTGGTGCCCCACGCGTAGTCGATCGCGGTGACCTCGGCGCCCCACGTGGCGTTGAGCTTCTTCCAGCGCTCGCCGAAGTTGCCGATCGACGCGACCAGCACGTGGTCGCCGGGGTTCACGACGTTGGTGACGGCCGCCTCCATGGCGCCGGTGCCGCTGGCCGCGTACACCATGATGTCGTTCTCGGTCTGGTAGATGTACTTCATCCCCGCGACGACCTGCTTGAGGATCTCGGTGAAGCGCGGCGCGCGGTGGTGGATGACCGGCTCGGCGAGGGCGGAGAGCACCTCCGGCGGCACAGGCGTGGGGCCGGGGGTGATGAGGAAGCGCTTCTGCATCTTGTCGTCCTTTCGGGGGGATGTCTTCGGCTGCCGGGAGGGGCCGGCGGACCACCTGGACAAAGGATCGGAAACCGCGATTCTACGGAATCGACGCGGTCCGTCACAAGCATTGAATGCTCAGTCAGGACCAGGCGATCGGGCGATCGTGAGCCGCGGCTGCAGCCGGACGAACCGCAGGCGCCGCGGGCACGGGCGGCGGCGGCCGTGACGTCGCGAATGGACGCCAGGGGCCCCGGTCGCGGTGCCCGCCGGCACGCACGCAGTCACGTGGCGCGCGCAGGCGGCGACACACAGGGTGAGGTCAGGAGAGAGCGGAGCCGGCTGGTGCGGCGCGGTCCGGGTGGACCGCGCCGCACCAGCCGTCACGACGGGCGATGTGAGGGACTCCGCATGACGTGGAGCATACCTTATCTGCGTCGTTTGTGTCCAGACGCACAAGCCCCGGCCCGCTCGCCGCGAACGGACTGTTCGGCGCAGGACGGGGAACCTGTCGCCTATCCCATCCATCCGACAAGGAGTGACGCAAGATGGGCCTTTCGATCTCATCGGTCATGCCCACGATCGCCGTAGACGATCTGGACAGGGCCATCAGCTTCTACAGCGACAAGCTCGGTCTGACGGTACGCCGGCTCGAGGGAGACACTGACAGCGCCCTGGTCGAGGTGGGCGACTCGGAGCGGCTGCTCCTGTACCGCAGTACCTACAAGCGCGGCGAGACCACCTACGCGAGCTTCTTCGTGGAGGACCTCGAGGGCACGGTGCGCGAGCTGCGCGACAGGGGGGTCACCTTCGAGGACTACGACTTCCCGGGCCTCAAGACCGTCGACGGCATCGCCACCTTGGGCGAGCTCAAGACCAGCTGGTTCAAGGACAGCGAGGGCAACATCCTGGCGATCTCCAACGAGGCCGCCGAGGTGATGCGCAAGGCCGCCTGACGCGGCCGCGGCGCCGGACGCGAAGAGGCGGGAGCGCCGGCCGGCGCCCCCGCCTCTTCTCGCTTCTACAGCTCGACCGCCCGCGCGAACACGAGGCCGCAACGGGCGACGAGCGCGTCCGTCTGCTCCCGGGTGAGTGACTCGTCGAGCGTGAGGACCATGACCGCCTCGTCGCCCAGCTTGCCGCGCCCCACCGACATGTGGCCGATGTTGACGCCCCACTCGCCCAGCAGCGTGCCGACCTTGCCGCCGATGCCCGGCGCGTCCACGTAGCGCAGGACCGCCATGTGCGGCGCGGGCGCCAGGTCGACGTCCTCGCCGAACACGCGCACCAGCCGCGGTTTGTGCTCCGAGCCGAGCGAGGTGCCCGACACCGACATCGCGCCGCCGGTCCCGGCGACGGCGACCGTGATGAGCCGCGGGAAGTCGGGGATGCCCGACTCTCGCGTCTCGGCGGCGGTGACGCCGAGCTCGGCGGCGACCACCTCGGCGTTGACGAAGTTCACCGGCGACTCCGCCCGGCCGGCGAGCACGCCGCCGAGGACGCCGAGTGTGAGCAGGTGGGTGTCGTAGTAGGCCACGCTGCCGCCGTACGTGATCTCGACGGCGTCCACGGGCTCTCCGGCGAGCTGCACCAGCAGCCTGCCCAACCGGTCGCAGAGGCCCATGTACGGCATGAGCTCGTCGGCGTCGTCGCCGGACGCGGCCGGCACGTTGACGGCGCCGTGCAGGAGCCGGCCGCGCAGGACGGCGGCCACCTGTTCCGCGACGGAGACGCCGGCGCGCCGGCGCGCGTCGGCGGTGGCGGCCTCGGAAGGGCTCGTCAGAAGCAGACGCGGCGCGGCGAGCAGTGCCGGCGAGACCGCCACGCCGGGCGCCACCGCGACGGCGGCGCCGGCCAGACGTCCTCCGGCGAGCGCCGCGGCGAGCGCCTCGGCGTCCACGGCGTCGGACGCGCGCGGGCTGACGAGCCGCGCGCCCTGCTTGAGCTGCGCCAGCTCGGCCGCGCCGAACAGCGGCACACCCGGTGGCGTCTGCGCCACGAGCACGTCGGCCTGGGCGAGCACCTGCTCCGGCGTGACGCAGTCGACCACGCCGGTGGCCACCTCGCCCGGGGCCTGCGCCTCGCAGGCGAGCACGTGGATGCCCAGCGCACGGGCGCGCTCGACCAGCAGCGAGGAGCTCGCGCAGACGCCGACGAGCCCGAGCGTCTTGCCGCGGACCTCGACGCCGGCGCCCGGCACGTGGCCGGCCCGCCCGCCGCGGAGGGCGGCGTCGGCGCCTCCCAGGTCGCGGGCGCAGGCGAGCACCAGGGCGAGGGCGTGCTCGGCCTCCGAGACGAGGCCGGCGTCCGGGGCGTGCACGACGACGACGCCGCGGCGGGTAGCCGCAGCCACGTCGATGGCGGCCACGCCGTCGCCGGCGCCGACCACGACGAGGGCACGCGCCGCCGCCAGCACGGCGGCCGTGACCGCCGCGCCCGGCCCGGCGACGAGCGCCTGGTAGCCGTCCGCGCCGGCCGCGAGCTCCGCCTCGCCCCACTCCGGGCGGGCGTCGACGCGCAAGCCGTCCTCCTCGAGCCGGGCGATGCACTCGGGGGCGAGGTCGCCCACCGCCAGCACGCGCATGGTGCGGTTCATGTCACACGCCCCTTCGCTCTCGTGGCCGGCCGCGGTGCGGCTCAGACGTCGATGTCCAGGCCGCCCTCGTCGATCCAGCTCATCATGCCGCGGAGCTCCTTGCCCACGGTCTCGATGAGATGCTCCTTGCCCTGGCGCTGGAGGGCGTTGAACACGGGCCGGTTGGCCTGGTTCTCGAGGATCCACTCGCGCGCGAACTCGCCGCTCTGGATCTCGGCGAGGATCTCGGACATGGTCTCGCGCACGTTGTCGTCGATGACGCGCGGGCCGCGGGTGAGGTCGCCGTACTCCGCCGTGTCGCTGATCGAGTAGCGCATGCCGGCGATGCCCTTCTCCCACATCAGGTCGACGATGAGCTTGAGCTCGTGCAGGCACTCGAAGTAGGCGATCTCCGGCTGGTAGCCGGCTTCGACCAAGGTCTCGAACCCGGCGGTGACGAGCTCCGTGGCGCCGCCGCAGAGCACGGCCTGCTCGCCGAACAGGTCGGTCTCGGTCTCTTCCTCGAACGTCGTCTCGAGGCCGCCGGCGCGCAACCCGCCGATGGCGCTCGCGTAGGCCATCGCCTGCTCGCGCGCCTTGCCGCTGGCGTCCTGGTACACGGCGATCAGCACCGGCACGCCCTTGCCCTCCTCGTACTGACGGCGGACGAGGTGGCCGGGGCCCTTGGGGGCGACCATGCTCACGTCGACCGACGCCGGCGGCACGATCTGGCCGAAGTGGATGTTGAAGCCGTGGGCGAACATGAGCGTCGCGCCGTCCTTGAGGTTGGGCGCGACGTCGTTGCGGTACACGACGGCCTGCGTCTGGTCGGGGACCAGCATCATGATCACGTCGGCCTGCTGCGTCGCCTCGGCCGCGGTGAGGACCTCGAACCCAGCCTTCTCGGCGCGCTCGCCGTTGGGCGTGCCCTTGAGCTCGCTGACGACCACGGTGACGCCGCTGTCGCGCAGGTTCTGGGCGTGGGCGTGCCCCTGGCTGCCGAAGCCGATGATCGCGACGGTCTTGCCCTGGATCAGGGAGAGGTCGGCGTCCTTGTCGTAGTACATGCGGTGTCCTCCTCTGGACGGCCCGAAGGGCCGGGGTGTACTCGGAAGCTAAGACTCTACTGGCTGGCAGGGGCCGCGGCAACGTGGGCCGCGCCGGCCGCCGGGTGGCGTGACGTCACCGCGGGCCCGGCGCGGCGACCGCGGACGCACTCACTGGTACGCTCGCCCGCCGTGCCGCAACCAGCCGGCGGCGTGATCGCCGGACGGGTCGTGATGCGTCCAGTGGATCGTCCCGCCCCGTTCACTCCACTCGTAGACGCCGCGGAAGGCGACCACATCTCCCACGCGCAGGTCGTCGATCCTCGGGGCGACGTCGATGTTGTGCGCCACGAGCAGTGTCTGTCCCGTCGCCAGCCGGAGGATGAAGCGCTGGTGCCGGCTGCCCTTCTCGTCGTCGGCGAGCAGGCGCTCGACCGTGCCGGCGCCCTCGACCTCGAGGCCGGAGACGCGGTCGTCGAAGGCCCGAGCCAGTGCCGCATCCCCGGCTCGGGCAGCGGCGGCGTCCGGAGACGGCCCGCCGGCGTCGCTCATCGAGCCGCATCCCATGACGGGTAGCGCCAGCGCGAGGAGCGCGGCGACGAGCGCCACGAGCCGCGCCGCGCTGCGGCGAGGCCTCACGCCCACGCCTGCAGCTCGACGATGTTGCCTTCGGGGTCGGCCACGTACACGAACGTGAGACCGCCGACCCCCGGGACCTCCTTGGCGGTCACCTGGCCCACGCGGCTCCCTCCGTGCTCGAGCACGAGCCGGGCGGCCGCGGCGACGTCGTCCACCTCGAAGGCGATGTGGGCGATGCCCTCGCGGTTGGCGGCTACGGCGGGCCGGGACTCTGTCGCCGCGTAGCCGAAGATCTCGAGTGTCGGCCCTCCCTCGCCGTGCCCCGGCAGCCGCAGGTGGATCCCGGTGAGGTGCGCGTCCGGCACGCCCGTGCCCCGGGCGAGCCACGCTCCCGAGAGGTCGCGCGGCGGCGGCACGGGCGTGCACCCGAAGACCTCCTCGTAGAAGCTCGCGAGGACCCGCCAGTCCGCGGCCACGATGCTGGTGTGTCTGTACGTGGCCTTCATGTCGTCACTGCCTCCCGTCGCCGGGCCGGTATCATCGCGCCGTGAGCACACCATCATCCGACGCCGCGGGCAAGCCGCGCGCGCAGCGGTCGGCCCTCGCGGCCGCCTTCGTCGACACCATCTCCGTGGGCGTCGGCATGTTCCCGCTGGGCGCCGCCTTCGGGCTCCTCGTCGTGCAGTCGGGTCTCGACTGGTGGTGGGCGCTCGTCCTCTCCGTGCTCGTCTACGCCGGGTCCATGGAGTTCCTCGCCGTCGGCCTCCTGGTCGCGGTCACACCGCTGCCCCAGCTCGCCCTGACCACCCTCCTCGTCAACTTCCGGCACGTGTTCTACGCCCTGTCCTTCCCTCTGCAGCGGGTGCGCGGCCGCGCCGGCAAGGCCTACAGCATGTACGCGCTCACCGACGAGGCCTACGCCCTCACGGCGGCGCGCCCCGGCGTGGAGATGAGCAGTGCCCGCATCCTCTGGCTCCAGGGCTTCTGCCAGGGCTACTGGGTGGCCGGCAGCGTCGCCGGAGCGCTCCTGGGGAGCTGGCTGGCGATGGATCTCGCCGGCCTGGCCTTCACCCTCACGGCGCTCTTCGTCGTGCTCGCCCTGGACGCGGTCCGCGTGGAGCGCGACCTGCCGACCCCGGTCCTCGCATTCGTCTGCGCCGCCGTCGCGCTGGCGGTGACACCCGGACAGATGCTCATCACCGGCATGGGGCTGTTCGTGGCGACGCTCGTCGTCCGCTTCCTCATGCGGAGCACGGGGGACGAGGCCGATGCCTGACACGCCCTACCTCGTGGCCGCGTCGCTGACGATGTTCGCGGTCACGTTCGCCCTGCGCGCCCTGCCGTTCGCCGCCCTGCGGCCGCTGCGCGACTCCGCACTGGTCGGCTACCTGAGCCGCCACATGCCGGCGGGCATCATGGTCATCCTCGTGGTGTACACGCTACGCGGGATCTCGCTCGGCGAGGCGCCGCACGGGCTGCCCGAGGCGCTGGCGGTCGCGGCCACGGTGGTCCTGCACCTCGTGAGGGCCAACGCCGTGGCCAGCATCATCGGCGGCACCGCCGTGTACGTGATCCTTGTCAACCTCGTGTTCACGTGACTGAAGTGGCGCCGGCGGC
>DASUMX010000009.1:0-9434 GCA_036277455.1 Thermoleophilia bacterium | reverse complement strand
GCCATGGCCTTCGTCCCCGGGACCACCTTCACGAGCGAGGCGCCGAGACGCATCGTCCCACCCATGTCGGCGACGTTCTTCTGCTCGGGGAGCAGGTCGATCACCGGGAACGGCGACTCGGGGTCGAACTCGGTGGAGTTGGCCCCGGCCATGTCGCACACGTCGCGCGCGAACTCGGCGACGGCGCACTGCATGCCCAGGCACACACCCAGGAACGGCACGCGGTTCTCGCGGCAGTAGCGGATGGCGTCGATCTTGCCCTCGATGCCGCGCTGGCCGAACCCGCCCGGGACGATGACGCCGTCCGCGCCGCAGAGCCGTTCGGCGACCGTCTTGGGCGTGAGCTCCTCGGAGTCGATCCACTGCAGGTCGAGCTTGCGGCCGTGGTGGATGGCCGAGTGCTTGAGCGCCTCCCACACGGAGAGGTAGGCCTCGTGCAGCTGCACGTACTTGCCGACCAAGGCGATGGTGACGGGCTTGTCGCAGGCGTCGATGCGCTCCACGAGCGCTTCCCACTCGGCGAGGTCCGGGGGACCGACCTCGAGCCCGAGCATCTTGACGACGAGGTCGTCGAGCTTCTCGCGGTGCATGTTCAGGACGACGCGATAGATGTCGTCGGCGTCCGCCGCCGAGATGACCGCCTCCGGGTCGACGTCGCAGAACAGGGCGATCTTCTCGCGGATGCCCTGCGAGAGCAGCTCCTCGGAGCGGGCGACGATGATGTCGGGCTGGATGCCGATCTCGCGCAGCTCGGCGACGGAGTGCTGCGTCGGCTTGGTCTTGAGCTCGCCGACCACGCCGATCATGGGCACGAGGGTGACGTGGATGTACAGCACGTTGGCGCGGCCGACGTCGTTGCGGAACTGGCGGATGGCCTCCAGAAAGGGGAGGCTCTCGATGTCGCCGACAGTGCCGCCGACCTCGGTGATGAGCACGTCGACCGCGGTGAGCTTGGCCAGCCGGTGCACGCGGCTCTTGATCTCGTTGGTGATGTGCGGGATGACCTGCACGGTGCCGCCCAGGTAGTCGCCGCGGCGCTCCTTGGTGATGACGCTGTTGTAGATGCCGCCCGTGGTGACGTTGGAGTCGCGCTGGACGAACTCGTCGAGGAAGCGCTCGTAGTGGCCGAGGTCCAGGTCGGTCTCGGCGCCGTCCTCGGTGACGAACACCTCGCCGTGCTGGAACGGGCTCATGGTGCCCGGGTCGACGTTGATGTACGGGTCGAACTTCTGGCTCGCGACCTTGAGCCCGCGCTGCTTGAGCAACCGGCCGACGGACGCCGCGGTGATGCCTTTGCCGAGCCCGCTGACCACTCCACCCGTGACGAAGATGTGCTTGGTCATACCCCCTGTGCCCTCCTGGTGTTGATCCCGCCGTTCTGAACGCAGCCGTCGTCGAACGCTCCGGTCGCAGCCACCAGGGAACGCACCCGGGGCACGGCGGACCTGCACAAGACGAGCGGGGGATTTTGTGGGGCCGGGGTCCTGCCCGTTCTGAATGCACGGGCCGGCACGATGATATGCCCGGCGAGCCCTCGGATCACGACGGCAAGTATAGCATCGGGCCCGGCCGCCGCAAGGAGCGCCGGTGGTCGCTCCCCTCCCCCCGGAAGACGCCCCAGGGGACGGCTCCGGCGTCGATCAGCCGGCGGCGCCGGCCTTCTCGAGGAGGCTCAGGGCGTGGCTGCGCGCCGCCTCGTCGCCGGGGCCGGCGCCGAGCATGCGGCAGAGCTCCTCCACGCGCTCGTCGCCGTCGACCCGGCGGACGACCGTCTCCGTGACGCCCGCGCCCGGGTCGCTCTGCTTGGCGATCGCGAACTGCCGGTCGGCGAAGGCGGCGACCTGCGGCAGATGCGTGATGCAGAGCACCTGGCGGCGCTCGGCCAGGCGGCGGAGCCGCACGCCCAGCGCCGCCGCCGTCACGCCGCCGATGCCCGTGTCGACCTCGTCGAAGATGAGCGTCTCGACGTCGTCGCCGAGGGTCACGAGTCCGCGGATGGCGAGCATCGTCCGCGACAGTTCGCCCCCCGACGCGGTCTCTCGCAGCGGGCGGGGCGGCACGCCCGGATTGGCGCCGAAGACGAACTCCACGTCGTCGGCGCCCGACGGGCCGAGCCCGTCCCACCCGCCGCCGCGCGCGGACACCTCGATGACGAAGGTCGCGTGCGGCATGGCCAGCCCGCGCAGCTCCTCCTCGATGCGTGCGGCGACCTCCGGCGCCAGGCGCCGCCGGGCGTCGCCGAGGCGCGCGGCGGCGGCGACCGCCGCGTCCTGCGCCGCCGTCACCGTCGCGATGAGCGACTCCTCGTCGGCGGCGAACTCCTCGAGCGCGCGCAGCCGGACGCGGGCGTCCTCGAGGTAGGCGAGCACCTCGTCGGCGGAGCCGCCGTACTTGCGCATGAGCCCCTTGAGCTTGTCGAAGCGGAGCTCGAGCGCGTCGCGGTGCGCGGCGTCCACATCGAGCGCGTCGATGTAGTCGCGCAGCGCGGCCGCGAGGTCGTCGAGCTCCACCGTGAGCGCGCCGAGCCGCTCCGCCAGCGGCGCGACGCTCTCGTCGAGCAGCGCCGCCTCGTCGACCAGGCGCTGCGCCACGCGGACGCCGTCGAGCGCGGCCGCCTCGGACTCGCCCGCCAGCAGGGCGAGCGCGCCGCCGGTGCGCTCGAGCAGCTTGCCGGCGTGACGCGCCCGCTCTCTGTCGACGGTCAGGCGCTCGTCCTCGCCCGGCTCGACGCCCGCCGCCTCGATCTCGTGCACCTGGTAGCGCAGCATGTCGAGCTCGCGCTCGCGGTCGCGCCCGGCGCCGCGCAGGTCGTCGAGCTCGCGCGTGAGCGCGCGGGCGCGGGCGTAGGCCTCGACGTAGGCGGTCTTGAGCGGCTCGACCTCGTCGGCGACGGCTCCGTCGAGCAGATCGAGCTGGCGCTCGAGCTGGAGGAGGCGCGTGTGCTCCAGCTGTCCGTAGAAGGCGAGGCGCCGCCGCAGGGCGTCCTCGACGGCGGCGGCGCTGCTCAGCAGCCCGTCCATCCGGGCTCGCGACCGGCCGCCGCGCGGCAGCTCGCGAGCCACCGCCAGCGTCTCGTCCCCGGCTTCGAAGAGAGCCTGCACGAGGGCCCGGCCGGCGCCCGGCCGGACGAGCTCGTCGCCGCCCTTCTGCCCCATGAGCAGCCCGATCGCCTGCGCCAGCAGGCTCTTGCCCGCGCCGGTCTCACCCGTGATCACGTTGAGGCCCGGCGAGAACTCCAGCCGGGCCGCGGCGATGAGGACCAGGTCGTCGATGCTCAGTTCAGCGAGCATCGTGGCGGTCGAAGAGCTTCTCCTCGACGTTCTGGTAGAACGACCCCTCCCTCTGCATGACGAGACGCGCGACTTCCGACCCCGCCGTGACGCGCACCTCGTCGCCGCAGCACAGCCGCCCGACGAGGTCTCCGTCGGCCATCACCTCGCACTCCTGCCGAGGCGACACGTTGCGCGCCGTGATCACGTGGTCCGGGCGCAGGATCACCGGACGGAACCCCAGCGAATGCGGGGCGATGAAGTTGAGCACGAGCACGCCGGCGTTCCACTCGACGATGGGCCCGTTGCAGGAGAGGTTGTACGCCGTCGAGCCGGTGGGCGACGCGATGATGAGCCCGTCGCAGAACATCTCGCCGACGGTGACGCCGGCGACCTCGTATTCGAGCTGCAGCACGTGGCGCGGGGCGACGCGGCTGAGGATGACGTCGTTGACGGCGCTGTGGTGCTCACCTCCGATGAGGACGTCGACGGTGAGCAGCTCCACCTCGCGGTAGTCGCCGCCGAGGATGGTCTCGAGACCCGCCATCCAGCCCTCGCGCGGCAGTGAGGCGAGGAAGCCGACGTTGCCGTAGTTGACGCCCAGCGTCGGCACCCGCGTCCCGAGCAGGCGGGACAGGCTACGGAGGATGGTGCCGTCGCCGCCCAAGACGAGGCACAGGTCGGCATGGCGCAACTCGGCCTCGTCCACGGTACGGTAGCCGAGGCCGGTGGCCGTGGGATGCTTGCGCACCTCGTCGGCCGGCATGAGCAGCTCGAGACCGAGCCGGTCGGCGGCCGCGGCCAGCTCCGCCAGCGCGGCCGCCGTAGCCGCGGTGAACAGGTGCGTGAGCACCGCGACGCGCTGCAGGGGCTCACCCATGGACCGCCTCCACCGCGTCGTCGACAAGGCCGTCCGCCGGCGGCGGAGCCGCCCCGGCGGCACGAGCGTCGCTGAAGAGGATGAAGTACTCCACGTTGCCCTTCGGTCCCGGGTGTCCCGAGTCGCACACGCCCTGCACCGTGGCGCCCCTTTCCTGCAGCCAGCCGGCCACGCGCCGGAGCACGTCGCGGTGGACGGCGGCATCCCGTACCACCCCGCCCTTGCCGACGCGCTCCCGGCCGGCCTCGAACTGCGGCTTGACCAGCACGAGGCCGCGGAAGCCCTCGCGCAGGCATTCTAGCACCGGCCCCAGAGCCACCGTCAGGGAGATGAACGACAGGTCGGCGGTGACGAACGAGGGCTCGTACGGGAGACGTTCGCGGGTCAGCCGCCGGGCGTTGGTGCGCTCGAGCACGGTGACGCGCGGGTCCTCGCGCAGCCTCCAGTCCAGCTGCCCGTAGCCGACGTCGACGGCGATCACGCGCGCGGCGCCGCCCTGCAGCAGGCGGTCGACGAAGCCACCGGTCGAGCTGCCCAGGTCGATCGCGTCCTCGCCGGTCACGTCGACGTCCAGGCGCGTGAGCGCCGTGTCGAGCTTGTCGCCGCCGCGCGAGACGTAGCGGCGGCGTGCGGCGGCGGCGATCGTGGCGCCGTCGTCGACCGGCGTGCCGGGCTTGTCGACGATGCGGCCGTCCACGGTGATCTCCCCCGCGAGGACGGCGGCTCGCGCCTGGGCGCGGGAGGAGAAGAGGCCGCGGTCCGTGAGCAGCACGTCCAGCCGCTCGCGCATCGGTGGCCTACTTGACGCGCGTCAGCGCCGGGCTGTGCGCTCGCGCCGCGAGCGCGACCGCCTGCGGCGTGAGGCCGATGTCGGCGAGGATGCGCGCGCGGTCCCCGTGCGGGACGAACGCGTCCGGCAGCCCGAAGCGCACGACCTCCACCGCGCTCCCGACCGCCTCGAGCACCGCGCTGCCGAAGCCCCCGGGCAGCGCGTTCTCCTCGACGGTGACGAGCCGCCGGTGGCCGGCGGCCAGCCTCTCCAGCAGTCCCGTGTCCAGGGGCTTCACGAAGCGGGCGTCGACCACCGTGGGTGTGACACCCTCAACGCGCAGCAGTTCGGCCGCCTCGCGAGCGATGGCGACGCCGGTGCCCACGCCGACGAGCGCCACGTCGGCGCCCTCCTGGAGCACCAGCGCCCGCCCCACCTCGAGCGGCGTGATCTCCTCGAGCGCCGTCAAGGGCGCCGCGAGGCCGCGCGGGTAGCGGAGCGCCGCCGGTCCGTCCAGCGTGAGCGCCGTGGCCAGCATGCGCTGGAGCTCCTCCTGGCTGGACGGGGCCATCAGGGTCATGCCCGGGATGACGCGCAGGAACGAGAGATCGAAGGCGCCGTGGTGCGTGGGCCCGTCGTCGCCCACGAGGCCCGCCCTGTCGACGGCGAAGGTCACCGGCAGATCCTGCAGCCCGATGTCCTGCACGAGCATGTCGAACGCCCGCTGCAGGAACGTCGAGTACAGCGCCACGACCGGCCGCATGCCGCCGATGGCAAGGCCGGCGGCGAACACGGCGGCGTGCTCCTCCGCGATGCCGACGTCGTAGAAGCGGTCGGGGAACCGCCGCTCGAACGCCTCGAGCCCCGTGCCCTGCGTCATCGCCGCCGTGATCGCCACGATGCGCTCGTCGCGTTCGGCCAGACGCACGAGCGCCTCGCCGAAGGCGTCCGTGTACGTCGCGCCGACCGCCGCGGCCTTGCGCGCCCCGTTGCCGATGTGGAACGGGCCGGTCCCGTGATAGGTGTCGGGCCGGGCCTCCGCGGGCTCGTAGCCCTTGCCCTTGACCGTCTTGACGTGGACGACGACCGGCCGGCGCGTGTCGATCGCCTGGCGGATGCTCTCGCGCAGCGCGTGCATGTCGTGCCCGTCCACCACGCCGATGTACGCGAAGCCCAGCTCCTCGAACAGCATGCCGGGCACGAGGAACGCCTTCATCGACTCCTTGACGTCCTTGCCCAGCCGGTACGCCTGGCGGCCGATCGCGGGGATCTTGGCGACGCCCTGCTCGAGGTCCTCGCGCAGGCGGGTCAGGGTCGGGTCGAGCCTGATGCGGTTGAGATAGAGCTGCAGGGCGCCGACGTTGGCGCGGATGGACATCTCGTTGTCGTTGATGACGACGACCAGCGGCGTGTGCAGGTGCCCGGCCTGGTTGAGCGCCTCGAAGGCGACGCCGCCGGTGAGCGCGCCGTCGCCCAGGACGCAGACGACGTTGCCGCCGTCGCCACCCGCGATGCGCCCCGCCTCGACGAGCCCCAGCCCGTAGCTGATCGACGTCGAGGCGTGGCCCGTGCCGGCGACGTCGTGCGGCGACTCGGTGCGGCAAGGGAACCCCGAGAGCCCCCCGTGCTGCCTGATCGTACCGAACCCCTCGCGGCGGCCGGTGAGCAGCTTGTGCGCGTAGCACTGATGCCCGACGTCCCAGACGATCTTGTCGCGCGGACTCTCGAGCACGCTGTGGAGCGCGACTGTGAGCTCCACGGTGCCGAGACTGGCGGCGAGGTGGCCGCCGGTCTCGCTGACGCACGAGAGGATGGTCTCGCGGACCTCGTCGGCGAGCAGCGTGAGTTCACGCTCGGAGAGTTGTCGGAGGTCGGCGGGGTCTGAGATCGTGTCCAGATACCGCATCGTCACCGGAGTATAGCACCGGGCACCGGGCTCCCCTTTCGAGCCGCCACGGGCCGACGGCGCCGCGCGCGCGCCCGCCGCCCCGGCGGCCTCAGCGCCGGCGGTCGTGGATGAACCTGGTGACCGCGGCAAGGTCCGAGGTCTCGCCCGGGAGCGCCGCGAGGAGCCCCACGGCGCGGCGCTCCGCCGCGCCGGCGAGCTCCACCGCGCGGTCCATGCCGAAGCGCGAGACGTAGGTGACCTTGGCGAGCGCGCGATCCTTGCCCAGGGTCTTGCCCAGCTCGTCCTCGGCGCCCGTCTCGTCGAGGATGTCGTCGACGATCTGGAAGAGCAGCCCGAGCTCGGCGGCGTAGGCGCGGTACGGCGTGACGTCCTCGGCGCCGCTGAGCAGCGCTCCGCACACCACGGCGGCCTCGATCAGGCGGCCCGTCTTGAGCGCGTGCAAGGTGCGCAGGTCGTCGTCGTCGGCCGCGTCGCCGGCGACGTCCATGTACTGGCCGCCGACCATGCCCTGCACACCGGTGGCCGCGGCGATCTCGGCGAGCGCGGCCAGCACCGCGGCGCACCCGCCCGTCTGGCGCCGCAGCACCAGGTCGAAGGCCTCGGCGAAGAGACCGTCGCCGGCCAGGATGGCCACGTCCTCGCCGAAGGCGACGTGGCAGGTGGGCCGGCCGCGGCGCAGCGTGTCGTCGTCGATCGCCGGGAGGTCGTCGTGGATGAGCGAGTACGTGTGGATGAGCTCGAAGGCGGCGGCGGTGGGCAGCAGCGCGCGCGGGTCCGCGCCGCGGCCCCGCGCCGTGGCCAGCGTGAGGACCGGCCTGATGCGTTTGCCGCCGGCGAGCAGCGAGTAGCGCATGGCCTCCGTGAGCCGTGCCGCGCGGCGGTCGGCGCCGAAGTCCAGCGCGGCCAGGTAGTCCTCGACGAGGGCCAGCAGATCCGCCGGATAGCCGGCTGCCCCGCCGGCGTTCACGCTCGCGTCCTCACCCGGCGACGCGACCGAGGTCTTCCAGGAGCCGGCCCGCCTCCTCGACCTGCTCGGTGGCGCGCTCGAGGAGCGTCATCTCCACCTCGGCCGAGGACGACGCGGCGAGCCGAGGCTCGAGCTCCTCGAGCTGGCCCAGGATCTCCCCGAGCCGGGCCAGCGCCTGCGCGCGCGTCGGTGCCGCGGCGCTCTGCGCGTCGTCAGTCATCGCCTCCCCCCTCCTGCGCCGCCTCGTCCAGCTCCGCGCGCACGATCCCACCGAGCACACCAGTGACGAACGCCCCCGCCTCGTCGGTGGAGTAGCGTTTGGTGAGCCGCACGGCCTCGTCGATGGCCACCTCGGGCGGCGTCACCTCGGTGCGGATCTCCCAAACGGCGAGCCGGAGGATGCTGCGCTCCAGGGGAGCGATGCGGTCGAGCGGCCAGTCCCGTGCGTGAGCCTGGAGCACGACATCGAGCTCGTCCCGCGTCTTGAGCACGCCGGCGACGGCCTTGATGGTGAACTCGTCCGGCGCATAGCCCTCGCGCAGCCGCAGGCCCTCGACGAGCTCCGCCATGGAGAGGTCTGTGACCTCGGTCTGATACAGAAGGAACACGGCGTCACGACGCGCCTGCTTGCGACTCGGACCGGCCGTGGGCACGCTGCGTCGCCTCTCCCCCGCCTCAGGCGGGTTCGATGGCGAAGAGCGGTTGTCCGTACTGGACGGTCTCGCCGTTCTCGACGAGGATCTCGCGGACCACGCCGGCAACGTCCGCGGTGAGCTCGTTCATCATCTTCATCATCTCGAGGATGCAGAGTGTCTGCCCGGCCTCGACCTGATCGCCGACCTCGACGAACGAAGGCGCCTGCGGCGTGGGCGAGCGGTAGAACGTGGCCACCCACTTGGACTTGACCAGGTGATAGCCGTTCGTCCCTTCGTCCGCGCCCGCGGCGGCGGCAGGGGCGGCAGCCTGGACGGCCGCCGCTGGGGCGACCGCGGGCTCGACGCCGGCCTTGCGCACCGTGATCTTGAGGTCGCCCTCCTCGATCACGACCTCGTCGACCTCGCTCTCCTCGATCATCCCGAGGATGTCCTTGACGCGGTCGGCGCTCTGCTCGAGCAGGTCGGCGCCCGCCTGCGAGCTGAGGTAGTGGTCGTGCACGCCGAACACGTCCGACTCGGGGCCGATGTGGTGGCGTTCGAGGTACACGCGGGCGGTCTGCGGGAAGAGCGCGTAGCTGAGCAGATCCTCCTCGGAGCGCGCCAGCTCGCCGATCTCGGCGCGGTAGTCCTCGAGCGTCTCGTCGACCAGGTCCGCGGGCCGCACGCCGATGGGCTCTTCGCCCTCGAGGACGCGCAGAAGCACCTCACGCGAGACGGGTCCCGGCGCGGCTCCGTACTTGCCGCGCAGGTACTGCTTCATCTCGTCGGGCACGATGTGCCAGCGGCGCCCGGACAGGACGTTGAGCACCGCCTGCGTGCCGACGATCTGACTGAGAGGCGTCACCAGCGGCGGAAAGCCGACCTCGGCGCGGACGATGGGGATCTCCTGCAGGACCTCGGGCAGCCGGTCCAGCGCGCTCTGCTCCTTGAGCTGGCTCTCGAGGTTGCTGATCATGCCGCCGGGGACCTGGTGGGAGTACACCT
>DASUMX010000008.1:0-13131 GCA_036277455.1 Thermoleophilia bacterium | reverse complement strand
AAGAGTAGCGTTTGCCGAGGTGGCCGTTGTCCGATCAGGACACGTCGGGGAGGGGGTTGTGCCGCGAGGAGGAGGCTGCTGAAGAGAAGTGGTAGCGGCGGTAGGACTCGAACCTACGACACGCGGATTATGATTCCGCTGCTCTGACCAGCTGAGCTACGCCGCCACGGCGGATGCTTACGGTACCACAGGCTCCGGAGGCGCTCAATCTGTCCGCTTGCGCCGTTCGGCAGTGGCTGCACTGGCACGCCGGCGGCCGCAGCGGCACCGGCGCTTGGACAATCGGTACAAACGCCGCCGGAACGATTTTGTCCGCACTTCGGTTGCGTGCGCCCGTATTTCGGTTAGAATGCGCATGTCATCACAAGCGCCGCGGGCCGGGATCCCCCTCCCACCGCAGGACGCGATGACACTGCGAGTCCCGTGCTCGCCCGCTTCCCCTGGCCGGGCGACCACCCTTTCAAGCCGGGGTCGTCATCCCCTTGACGACCCCGGCTGCCTTCTTTCCGGACCCACCCTGACCGCCTCGCTCCCGGTTGAAAGCGCCTCCGCTTTCGGCTACGATTCCACGGCTCCCGGGGGAGTGCCCGAGTGGTTAAAGGGGGCGGACTGTAAATCCGTTGGCGCAGCCTACCCAGGTTCAAATCCTGGCTCCCCCACCAAGCCCGGTTAGCTCAGCAGGCAGAGCACCTCCATGGTAAGGAGGGGGTCCGCGGTTCGAATCCGCGACCGGGCTCCAGTGCCCTTCCGCTCCTCCCCGCCTACCTGACTTCCATGAACCCTGCTGCCTCACAGGCTTCCAGCATCATGCGGATGTCGTCGTAGGACGAGGCGTCGGCCGGCACGAACCGCTCCACCATGCCGAGGGCGAGACGCTCACGCATCGGCGGGTCCTCGTGCATCGTCGTCAGGACCTCGCGTATCTCGTCGCGCTGCCTGGCCGGCACGCGCCGGGACACGGCCACGGGCTGGATGGTCGAGGGACCCAGGGCGTCGATGACGCGCAACGAGCGGGCCAGCGAGGGATCGTCGCGCAGGGCCACGGCCAGCACCTGGGAGTCGATGGCGGAGGCGTCGACCTCGCCTGCCGCGACCAGCCGCATCGACGTCTCGTGGAAGCCGGCCTCGATGACCTCGCTGAAGAACCCGTGGGTCTCCCCCACCTCGAGCAGGTGGTAGCGCGTGATCCCGTAGCCCGAGTGCGAGAGCGGCTCGTTGTAGGCCCAGGAGTGGCCGCGCAGGTCGAGGAACGACCGGAAGGGGCTGTCCCGGTGGACGATCACATCCGAGAAGTAGACCGGCTTGCCGGCGTAGCGGTCTCCCACGAGCACCGGTGCGGCGACCGGGACGGCGGGAGAGAGCCCGCGACGCTCGTAGTCGACGTAGGGGAGGCTGCAGACGAAGCAGACCTCGTTGTCGTCCTTCGCGCACGCCTCGTAGTCGGTCTCGATGAACAGCTCGGTCTCGACCCCGAGGCGGCGCCCGACCTCTTCGGTCACGGCCTCGTACACCGGCATGATGTTGGGCGCGAGGAAGGTGCCGAAGCGCAGCCGGTCCAGTCTCCGGGTAGCGCTCACCGTTCGCCGCCGTCGGAGAGGACTTCGGCCAATCGCTCCAGCAGCGTCTCGAGCTCCGCGCGGGTGGTCTTGCGCCCCAGGCTGAGCCGGATCGCGCCGGCGCCGACCTCACGGGGTACGCCCATCGCCGCCAGGACGGGCGACGGCTCGGTGCCGCCGCTGTGGCAGGCGGAGCCGGTGGATGCGGCGACCTCGGGCATGGCCGCGAGGACCGCCCGGCCGTCGCGGCCGAGGAAGCTCACGTTCAGGGTGTTGGGCAGGCGCGCCGTCGGGTGCCCGTTCAGGACCACGCGCTCGCCCCATCGGTCCTGCAGCTGGAGCCAGAGCCAGTCGCGCAGGTCGCGCACGCCGAGCGTCCACGCCAGGTCGCCGGCAAGCTCGGCGGCGGCCCCCAGGGCCACGTCGAGGAGCACGTTCTCGGTGCCGGCGCGGCGCCCGTCCTCATGGCCGGCGCCGTGCATGAACGGCTCGAGTCTCGTCCCCTCGCGCACGTAGAGGGCGCCCACGCCCTTGGGCCCGTAGAACTTGTGCGCGGCGACGGAGAGCAGGTCGACGCCGAGGTCGTCGACGCGGGTGGGGACCTTGCCCACCGACTGCGCCGCGTCGCTGTGCAGGAGCACGCCCGCCTCCCGCGTGATGCGCGAGATCTCGGCGATCGGCTCGACGGTGCCGACCTCGTTGTTGGCGTGCATCACGGAGACGAGCACGGTCTCCGGCCGGATCGCGGCGGCGATGTCGTCGGGGTCGACCAGGCCAGTGGCGTCGACGCCGACGACGGTCACGTCCACTCCGTGCCGCTCCAGATAGCGGCAGGGCTCGACGATCGCGGGATGCTCGACCGCCGTGGTCACGATGTGCGGCCGCTCGGCGCCGGCTGCCTCGACGACGCCCTTGAGCGCCGTGTTGTTCGCCTCCGTGCCGCCGCTCGTGAAGACGACCTCGTGCGGCGAGCAGCCGAGGAGGGCGGCGAGCTGCTCGCGCGCGTCGGCGACGGCCTGCGCCGCCGGTGCTCCCGCCCAGTGAGCGCTCGACGGGTTGCCGTGGTGCTCGGCGAGGAAGGGCAGCATGGCCTCCCGCACCTGTGGGGCGATCGGCGTGCTGGCGTTGTGGTCGAGGTAGATCATCGCGTCAGAAGACGAGCACCTTGTCGGCGTCGGCCGTCTTCGCGGTGAGCTCGCTCATGGAACTGCGCCTCGTACCCTCACAGATCTCGGTCTCGGTCATCGCGCGGGCATCCATGCAGGTGCCGCAGAGCAGCACCTCGCCCTTGCGCACGATCGGCTTGAGCATGCGCTCGAGGTTGTAGTAGCCGTCCGGGGTCTTCTGGCCGGCCTTCGCGCACGTGACCGCGTCGCCCATGAGGAAGACGGTCACCTCGGCCTCGGGCTCCTGCGTCAGCAGGGTCATGGCCAGACGCAGGCCGTTGTAGCTGCGCTCGGTGCCGTAGGCGGGGTCGTTGAGGATGAACAGGTACTTCACGTGGTGGTTCCTTTCAGCCGTTTGTGTCTGTGATCTCGAGTCCGAGCTCGCGCCACTCCCGCACACCCTCGGGAGCGCGCACGGCGTCGAAGCCGTGGCGGCGCAGCGCCTCCACGGCGTTCACCGCGAGCACGCAGTAGGGACCACGGCAGTAGGCGACGATGGGGCGGTCGCGGGGGAGCTCGGCGAGGCGTCGCTCGAGCTGCTCGAGCGGCAGCGAGATCGCGCCGGCGAGGTGACCAGCGGCGTATTCCTCCGAAGGCCGCACGTCGAGCACCACGCAGTCGCCGTTCGCGACTCGCATGACGAGCGCGTCCTCCTCCACGGGCTCCATGCCCTCGCGGTCGCCCAGGAACTCGGCGGTCACGCGCTCGATCTCCGCGAGGCGACGCTCGCCGAGCACGCGCACGGCGCGCAGGGCGTCGCCGACCGCCGGGTCGGCGAGGCGGTAGACGACGTGCTGGCCGCGGCGCTCGCTCTCCACGAGGCGGCCGCGCTTGAGCACCTGCAGGTGGTGCGAGGTGTTGGCGACCGAGAGGCCGACCTCGGCGGCGAGCACCTCGACCGTCCGCTCGGCCTGCTGGAGGACGTCCAGGATCTCGAGCCTCGGCCCGCTGCACAGCGCCTTGCCGATCAGGGCGAACTGCTCGTAGACGGCGCTCTTGTACTCGCGACCCTTCACGCGCACCACCTTCCGAAGACGCTCATCAGGCCTCGGGGCCAGGGCCCGCCTGCAGCCCGGCGAGACGGGCGCTGATCGCGGCCATCCGATCCCGCAGACGCCGCTCGTCCGTCTCCCAGGCTCTCCGCAGGCGCTCGAGCTCATTGGCGCCGATGTGCACACCGGTCTGGCCGAGTGTGAAGTCCCTCTCCTCCTGGACGTCCTCAAGCTGGAGCTCGGCCTGACTCAGGGCCTCCTTCAACTGCTCCTGATCCATCCCCGCCAGTTCCGCGTCCAGGTCCATACGCCGCCATCCTCCGCGAGTATTCAAACGTTTACTTGAGTATTTGACACGAGATGGCCACCGTCAACCTCGTTGATGGTGGAGCGACCTCGCACGCGCCGGGCTCGGGCGATGACGGCGAAGCCGCTCGGAGCGGACGTCAGCAGATCCGCGGCAGCAGCTCACCCACCGGCATGTCCAGCACGCGGCGCGTGCCGAAGGGCGTGCGCAGGGCGACGCGGCCGGGGTGGGCGGCGGTGACGAAGCCGATCCGCCGCGCCTCGCCTCCGTACTTCGTCGCACGGACGGCGGCCACCACGGCGTCCGCCGCCTCCGCCGCCGTCACCAGCACCATCTTGCCCTCGTTGGCCAGCGTCAGCGGGTCGTAGCCGAGCAGGTCGCAGACGGAGCGGACCGCCGGCGTCACCGGGATGGCCTCCTCCTCGACCTCGATGCCCAGGCCCGACTCCTCGGCGAGCTCGGCCAGCACGGTGGTGAGGCCGCCGCGGGTCGGGTCGCGGAGAAAGCGGATGGCCTCTTCCCCACCGCCGGCGCGCGCCGCGGCGACGGCGGCGTCGACGAGGTCCCAGAGCGGCGCGCAGTCGCTGCGCGCGTCGGCCTTGAAGGCGAACTCGCCGCGCGCCGCGAGGATGGCGACGGCGTGGTCGCCGATGGAGCCGCTGAGGATGACGGCGTCGCCGTCCCGAACGGCACCGGAGCCGAGCTCGTGCCCCACGACGATCTCCCCCACGCCCGTGGTCGTGATGAAGAGGCCGTCGGCGGCGGCGCGCTCCACGACCTTGGTGTCGCCGGTGACGATGGGGACGCGGGCCTCGCGCGCCGTGGCCGCCATGCTGGCGCAGACGGCGCGCAGGTCGTCCAGGGCGAAGCCCTCCTCGATGATGAAGGCGGCGGCGAGCGCCAGCGGCCGCGCCGCCGCCGTCGCCAGATCGTTCACCGTGCCCGCCACGGACAGCCGGCCGATGTCGCCGCCCGGGAACGTGAGCGGCTGCACCACGTGCGCATCCGTGGTGAAGGCGATGCGGCCGGAGGGCGAGAGCGCGGCCGCGTCGTCCAGGCGCTCGAGCACCGGGTTGGCGAACGCGCGCACGAAGACGTCTTTGACGAGGTCGCGGTACAGCTTGCCGCCGCTGCCGTGGCCGAGGAGGACGCGGTCGCCGGTCCGGCCGGGGTGGTCAGGCTTCATCGAGCCCCCGGTAGCGGTAGCGGGCCGCACAGGCGCCCTCACTGCTGACCATGCACGCGCCGACGGGGTCCTCCGGGGTGCAGCGCGTGCCGAAGAGCGGGCAGGCCGCCGGGTCGATGACGCCGCGCAGGACCTCGCCGCAGCGGCACCCGGGCGGTTCCAGCGTGGGTCCCGGGTCGACGGCGAACCGCCGCGCGGCGTCCACGTCGGCGAACTCCTCCCGCAGCGCGAGGCCGGACCCGGGGATCACGCCGAGGCCACGCCAGTCGGCGTCGCTCGGCGCGAACACCTGGTCCAGCAGGCGCTGCGCCACCAGGTTCCCCTCCGGCCGCACCGCGCGCGTGTACTGGATGGCGATCTCCGGCCGGGGGAGGCGCACCAGCATGAGCAGCGCCTCCAGCACGTCGCGCGCCTCGAACCCCGCCACCACGCCGGCGATCCCGTACTCCCGCGCGAGGAACCCGTAGCAGGCCGTCCCCGTGATGACGCTGACGTGGCCCGGCAGGAGGAACCCGCTGATGGGCGTCTCCCCCAGGTCGAGGAGCGCGCGCAGCGGCAGCGGCATGGTCTTGTGCAGGCTGAGGAGACTGAAGTTGGCGAGGCCTTCGGCGCGCGCCTCGAGGAGGGCGGCGGCCGTGGTCGGGGCGGTGGTCTCGAAGCCGATGCCGGCGAAGACGACCTGACGGCCGGGCTCCTCGGCCGCGATGCGCACCGCGTCGCGCGGTGAGTAGACGACGCGGACGTCGGCGCCGGCGGCGCGCTCCCCGGCCAGCGTGCCGCGCGACGCCGGCACCCGGATGAGGTCGCCGAACGTCACCAGCGTCACCTCGGGCAGGCGGGCCAGCGCCAGCACGCGGTCGAGGTCGGCCATGGCGGTGACGCAGACCGGGCAGCCCGGGCCGCTGATCAGGCGCACGCCCTCCGGCAGCAGCTGGCGCAGCCCGTAGCGGGCGATCGCCATGGTGTGGGTGCCGCAGACCTCCATGAAGGTGAGGCCGGGGGGCGCCTCCGAGCGCAGCTCGGCGGCGAGCCGGCCGAGGTCCTCAGCCGCCGGCATCACTGTCGGCGGCGGCGGCGCCCTCGTCCTCGTCCTCGTCCAGCGCGACGATCTCGCGCAGCAGCTCGTAGGTCTCCTGCGCCTCCGCCTCGTCGAGCACGCTGAGGGCGAAGCCGGCGTGCACGAGCACGTAGTCGCCCACGCCCGCGTCCGGGACGAGCATCACGCTGCACTCCTGCTCGAGGCCCTCGACCGCGATGGTCGCGCGCACGCCGTCGAGGGCGGTGATGCGCATCGGGACGGCGAGGCACATGGGCGGGGTCCTTTGGTCTCTACGCTGGCCGGCGCGCCGCGATCAGGCGAGCTCGCCGCGGCGCTCGAGCACAGTATAGCCCGCGACCGCGGCCTGCCCCAGGGAGACGCCGCCGTCGTTGACCGGGACGAGGCCGGCGCCGAGCACCTGGAAGCCGTCGCCGGCCAGCTTGTCCGAGCACAGATCGGCCAGCAGCCGGTTCTGGAACACGCCGCCGGAGAGCGCCACGGCCGTGAGCCCCGACGCGGCGCGGACGCGGCGACAGAGGTCGAGCACAACGGCGGCGAGGGTCACGTGCAGCCGCGCCCCGACGGCGCCGGGCGCGGCGCCCGCCTCCAGGTCGGCGATCACGCCGGCCATCAGCGGGGCGAGGCGCACCACGGCCGGCGCAGGCTCGAGGGGCACGTCCGGGACGAGGTGGAGGCCGGAGGCGGCGCGGGCCACGGCGGCGCGAGCGGCCGCCCACTCCGCCGCGCCGGCACGCGGCGCGCTGGCGGCGGCGCCCGGGTCGCCGTCCAGCGACCACGCGTATGGGGCCGCGCCGGCCGCCCGCAGCATCTGGCCGGACGCCATCATCTCGAGCTCGATCGCCGCCTGGCCCTCGTAGCTGATCGTGTGACGCACGCCGGCGAGGGCGGCGACGGCGTCGAACAGCCGCCCGCTGCTCGTCGTCAGCGGGACGTTGACGCCACGCTCGATCTGCCGCACGACGGCGGCGCGCTCCGCCTCGTCCGGCCCGTCGGGCCTCCGCCCGAGCAGGCGGGTCGCCCGCGCGAGACCCTCCTCGCCGAGGAGCGCGTAGCTCCAGCCGAGACCCGTGCGCCAGGGATGCGTGATCGCCGCGGCGCCGCCGGGCAGCGGCAGCTCCTCCAGGTGCGCGACCCTGCGGTACCCCAGGAGGTCGCACACCAGGACCTCGCCGCCCCACAGGCGGCCGTCGTCGCCGTAGCCGAGGCCGTCCAGGCTCACCCCGATGACGGCCTCCTCCCGGCCGTGCTCGACCAGCCGCGCCGCGATGTGCGCGTGGTGGTGCTGCACGGCCACCTTCTCGGGCTGCGGCAGCGCCAGCGCGTACTTGGTGGCCAGGTACTCCGGGTGCAGGTCGTAGGCAACGACCTCCGGGTCGAGGCGGAACAGCTTGCGGTACACCTCGATGCTCGCCTCGTAGTGCTCCAGCGTCTCCAGGTTCTCGAGGTCGCCGATGTGCTGGCTCAGGAAGGCGTTGGCGTCGCGCGTCAGGCAGAACGTGTTCTTGAGCTCCGCGCCCGCGGCCAGCGTCTGCGGAAGCGACCGTGGCAGCGTCACCGGGAACGGGGCGTAGCCGCGCGAGCGGCGGATCAGCCGCGGGCGCTCCGCGCGCACCAGCGCCACGGAGTCGTCGTAGCGAACGGCGATCTCACGGTCGTGGACCAGGTACGCGTCCGCGACCTGCGTCAGGCGGTCGATCTCTTCCCAGCCCTTGACGATCGGCTCCTCGGCGAGGTTGCCGCTGGTCATCACCAGCGGCCGCCCGGCGGCGCGCAGCAGCAGGACGTGCAGCGGGGTGTACGGGAGCATCGCGCCGAGATACCGCTGGCGGACCGCGACCTCGGGGTCGACCGGCGCCTCCTCGTCCGTGAAGGCGTCGTGCTGCGGCCGGCCGCCGGCGCCGAGCTCCGGCCCCGGTTCACCGTCCGGGCCGATCTCGCGCCACTCGAGCAGCACCACGGGGTGCTCGGGCGACGCGAGCAGCGCCTCCTCCGCCGAGGTCACACGGCAGTGCCTGCGGAGCTCGTCGACGCCGGCGAACATGACGGCGAGCGGCTTGTCCGGGCGCCGCTTGCGCAGCTTGAGGCGGCGCACCGCGTCGCCGTCGGTGGCGTCGCAGGCGAGGTGGAAGCCGCCGAGGCCCTTGACGGCGAGGATCTCGCCGGCGCCCAGCAGCTCGGCGGCCGCGCGGATGGGGCCCGCCGGGTCGCCTTCGGCGCCGGCGGCGAGCTCCACCTCCTCGCCGGAGCCCGCGCCGGGCCCCGCCAGCCGCAGCAGGCGTACCCGCGGCCCGCAGACCGGGCACGCGTTGGGCTCGGCGTGGAAGCGCCGGTCGGCCGGGTCCTCGTACTCGCGGCGGCACGCGGGACAGAGGGGGAAGCGTCGCATGGTCGTGCGCTCGCGGTCGTAGGGCAGCCCCTCGATGATCGTGAACCGGGGCCCGCAGTTGGTGCAGTTGGTGAAGGGGTACTCGTGGCGGCGGTCCGCCGGATCGAACAGCTCGTGGCGGCAGTCCTCGCAGGTCGCGATGTCGGGGGAGACCAGCTGGTAGGCGTCCGGGTCGGCCTGGCTCTCGAGGATGACGAACGCGTCGCCGGCCTCCGGGCCGTCCGCGGCCGCGCCGGCCGGCACCGCGCGCACCTCGTACGTGGCGATGTGGCTGCGGGGCGGCGCCTCCCCCGGCAGCGCCTCGCAGAACGCGGCGACCGCGTCCGGCGGGCCCTCCACGAGCACCTCCACGCCGGCGGACGTGTTCAGCACCCACCCGCGCAGGCCGTAGCGCACGGCGAGGGAGTACACGAACGGGCGGAAGCCGACGCCCTGGACCACGCCACGGACGCTGATGCGCGCCGCGGACAGCGCCTGCCCGCTCATTCCGGGCAGCGGAACTGGAAGTCGTCTTTGTAGTGGAGCTCGCCGCACTCGGGGCAGCGCAGCTCGTACCAGAAGCCGGTGGCGACCTGGTGCCGCTCGCAGAAACGGATGCGGGCCGCCAGCACCTCGAGCTCGGACCCGCCACACGAGAGGCAGGTGAGCAGGATGTCGTCGCCGAGGGCGTAGGCCTGCTCGAGACGCTGCATGGCGCCCGAGGCTCCCTCGTGCACCGGGAGCTCCGCCTCGACGCTGCAGGAGTCGAGGCCGGTAGGCCCTTCGATGACCCCGAGCGGGCTGACGAGGCCGGGCAGGAACGCCAGCCGCCGGCCGTCGCCGCGCAGGTAGTCAAGGAAGCCGCACCCGCCGGGCTGCACGGCCATGAGCTCGCACTCGTGGCGCTCGACCAGCTCGCGCGGCGCGATGAAGCAGCGCAGCTCGAGATGGTCGACCTCGATCGGCTCGACATGCACCGTCCGCGGCCTGCCGCGGCCGCGGTGGTAGTCGGCCGGCGGCACCAGCGAGAGACAGCCGAGCGAAGGGTCCGCCTGCAGGATCGAAACGGCGCGCTCGAGCCACCCGGGCTGGAACTCGAGCGTGTCGTCCACACGCGCAAGGTACTCGCCGTGCACGAGCTGATAGGCCCGGTCCAGACCGCAGTGGCCGCCGCGTGCGCCGGCGCGCTCGAAGTCCAAAGCGTGGATGCGCCCGCGCAGGTACTGGCGCAGAAGGTAGGTGGCGTCCTGGTCCCCGAGGTCGGTGGCGACCACGGCGAGCTGCGCGTCCGGCGGCGCGGTCTCGCGGATGCCGCGGAGCGCCGTGCGCAGCTCCGGCAGCGGGTGCGTGACGAAGGCGACGACGCCGACGCTCACGCGCCCACCTCCCGGCGGACCAGGCCGAGGACCTGTTCGGCGACGGCGGTGGCGGGCGGCGAGAGCTCCTCGCCGAACGTCTCCACGTCTGCCCCCTCGATGGCGAACACGATGACCTCCTCAGGCATGTCGCAGCCGAGCTGGCGGCCGAGCTCCAGCGCACTGTCGAGCCCATGGCGGACGACCTCGCCCGGCTCAGCCCGGCCTCGGCGGGGCTCTTCAGCGCACAGATAATGATACCGCGGGTGAATCGCCGCACAAGTTCGAGCAGACGAAGCCCGGCGACGAGCACCCCCCACGAACCTCACTCCAGGCCGACCAGACCCTCGCGGATCGCGTACTTGACCAGGTCGGTGACCTTGTGCATGTCCAGCTTGTCCATGATGTTGCTGCGGTGCGTCTCGACCGTCTTGCGGCTGAGGCACAGCAGGTCGGCGATGTCCTGGTTGGTGTTGCCCTCGGCGATCAGCTTGAGGACCTCGCGCTCGCGCGCCGTGAGCTCGACCGCGTACCGGCGAGCCGAGGGCTCGCGGACGCGCTGCAGGTAGTCGTCCAGCACCGTCTCGAGCGCCGTGGGCTGCAGGACGCGGCTGCCGTGCATGACCGCGCGAACGGCCGCGACCAGGTCGATCCTGTCGACCGTCTTGAGCAGATAGCCTCCGGCGCCGGCCTGCACGAGCCGCAGCACGCAGTCCTCGCGGTCGTTGCGCGTCAGGACAAGCACCTTGAGGTCCGGATACCGCCGCAGGAGCTGGCCGGTGAGCTCGAGGCCGTTCATGCGCGGCATGATCGTCTCGGTGATGACCACGTCGGGATGGCACTGGCCGACGAGGGGAAGCGCCTCGAGGCCGTCGCCGGCCTCGGCGACGACCTGGATGTCCGGTTGCGCGTCGAGCAGGGAACGCACGCCCTGACGCTCGATGGCGTGATCGTCCACGAGCAGGACGCGGATCTCGGTGGCGACCCCGTCCACTCTGCCTACACACCCTTCCACCCGACCGCGGGCGCAGGCTCCACCCCGCCCTCGGTCCGGTGCTTCATACCTTGGATTCTAGGGTCTGCACCGGATGGGGGCAATGGACGCTCCTCTCCGGGACGGAAGACAGGAGCGCAAGCGCAGGACATAGTGGACATGTGCGCGCGTTCACATGATCCATCCGGACCATTCCGGGCATCCCCCGAAGGGAGGATGCCATCTGGCGGGGGACTCCGAGGCCGCTGCTCACCATCGACGCACCAGAGCCTGCCGCGGGACAGGCGGGACAGGCGAAGGGCCGGCGGCGTCGCCCTCGGGCGAGGCCGCCGGCCCTACACAGCTGGCCGAGACTGCCGCCGGTCCTTGCGCACCGCCCGGGCCTACTTCACCGTCACCGTCCTCACGACGGAGGTGTTGGCGGTACCGGAATACGTGACACGCACGCGGATCTTGTACTTGCCCTTCCTGGCCGGAGCCCTCCACTTGAGCGAGTAGGCGCCGCTCGCGGAAAGGTTGACGGAGGCGCCGTTGATCCACCGCCTGGCGGTCGCGCGACGGCTCTGCAGCGTCGCCTTCACCGTATGCGCGGGCCGCTTGGCCTCAACGCCGGTCACGGTGATCCGCCCTCCCGCCTTCACGCTCGACGGAGCCTTGATCGACAGCGTGGTGGTGTGGCACAGGGACGCGGTCGCGCCCGACCTCGGCGCGGTGACGCCGGCGAACGCCATCACGGCGACCGCCACCGCCACGATACCGATCGTGAGTGTCGCGAGTGGTCTCCTCATGGTCCTCCTTGGTCGTCCTGCGGACCCGCCGGCCGCCCTGGGCGACCGCGGCGCGGCGCGCAGAGGCTGCCGCTCCTCCACCGATAGGCGGAGTGAGGGCAGTTTAGCGTTTCGGCACAGGCCAAACGTTGCGTGGGTGTTGAGCTGGTGTGAAGAAGACGGTGGGCATCACAACGCCCAGCCTTGACAACGCGGCGGCGGCAAAGCATCATCGAACGTACGTTCGCTTTCGACGACGGAGGTTGCCGTGGACCCTCTCATCCGCTCCCTCGACTTCGTGGCGGTCCCGTCCACCGACGCGGCGCGCACACGCGCGTTCTACGTCGACACCCTTGGCCTGCGTCCCGACGATCGCGCCCAGTTCGAGTTCTGGGTCGGCGACACGTGCTTCGGCATCTGGGAGCCCAAGGCGATGGGCATGCCGTTCGCTCCGGTCACGGCCGGCCACATCGCCCTGCACGTTGACGACGTGGCCGTCGCCAGAGCCGCGCTCGAGGAGAAGGGCGTCCAGTTCGCCGGCGACACCTTCGACACCGGCGTCTGCCACATGGCCCTCTTCGCCGATCCGGACGGCAACGCGCTGATGCTGCACCACCGGTACTCCCCGCGCGTCTGAGCGACGGCGGCGCTTTGCGCGCGCCCGCGCCGTGACCTACAATGCCATGGCTTCATTTGGGCCGACGTAGCTCAGCTGGCAGAGCACATCACTCGTAATGATGGGGTCCGGGGTTCGATTCCCCGCGTCGGCTCCACTCCATCTTCCTGCAAAGTCCGCCGAGCCCCATCGACGATCCTCGTGACCCGCCGTCCAAGGGCCTCGCGACTCGCGCCGACCCTCCCCTCCCGATCGCCCCCTCACGGCGAACGAAGGCCGCCGCGCCTCTTGGGAACGCGGCGGCCGAAGGGAGTGCTCGCGGTGCTCGTCAGCGGCGGAGGAACCGTGGGCCCACGTCGAGGTCGAACATCGTGTTGACCGGGACGCCCCCTGTCTTGTCGGAGGAGTCCCTTCTCGGCGATCGCCTGCTTTCGAGGAACCGGCTGATCTTGGGGAACGTTTCGGTTGTCATCTCGCTTCCAGTGTGTGGTATCGCAGGTGGATCACTTGCGGAATGCGTCCTTCGCCTTGTCCGCGACCTTGTCGGTGGCCTTCTTGACCTTACCGCTGGCCTTGTCGACGTCTCCTTCTCGCTTGAGCCGCTCATTGCCGGTCAACTCCCCGGCGGCCTTCTTGAGACGACCCTTGCTCTCGTCTGCCGTGCCTCCCATGGAAGCACCTCCTCTGTGATTCGGCCTGGTACACACATTCCCGCAGAGACCCAGAGGTGGTGGCATCCCCGTTGCCATCCCTGGGACCCTCGTCGT
>DASUMX010000007.1:0-4167 GCA_036277455.1 Thermoleophilia bacterium | reverse complement strand
GCCGCCGGCGCCGCGACCGCTGGAAGCGGCGCCGGTGGACGCTGGACCCGGCGTGCAGGAGCGCGCGCGAGCCGGCGCGGGGGGGCGCGCCCGCGCTCCCCGCGCGCGCATCATCATCGCCGGCCGGCCGGAGGCGCAGCCGGCGACCACCCCCTGGCGCCTCACGTGGCAGTGGGTGGCGGCGGCGGCCGTCACGCTCGGCCTGGCCTGGCTCACCTACTCCGGCGGCGGCTGGATCCCGCTGCTCTCGGCGTTCGATCTCGCGGTGCACGAGTTCGGCCACCTGCTCACGTTCTGGGCGCCGCCGCTGCTCTGCTCGCTCGCCGGCTCGCTGCTGCAGGTCGCGGCGCCGCTGGCCCTAGGCGGCTACTTCTGGTGGCGCCGCGACGAGTTCGCGGCGATCCTCATGATCGCGTGGTCGGCGGAGAACCTGCACAACGTGTCCGTGTACATCGGTGACGCGGAGGCGATGCTGCTGCCGCTCTTCGGCGACGACGGGTCCGGCGCGGGCCACGACTGGCACAACATCCTGCTCGAGCTGAACGCGCTCGGGGCCACCGACCAGCTCGCGCTCGTGGTCAGGACCTGCTCGGTCATGCTCTTCGTGGTGGCGCTGGGGCTCGCCGCCCTGGGCTTCTCGCGGGCGCGGCGAGCCTGACCTCTCGCGGAGAGCCGAGCCTCTCGCTGAGAGCCTCACCTCTCGTATACTCCCGCACGACACGAGACGGCGGTACGAGGAGGCGTGCGTGGGCTGGCTGGCGAGAGCGATCGACGCGGGGATCGAGTACCGCAAACCGCTGGCGGATCTCGAAGACGACCTGTTCCTCGACACCGGAGCCCACCGCGCCAAGTCCACCAAGTTCTGGGTGCAGCTGGCGCTCTCGAGCGTGATCGCCGCCGGCGGCGTGATCGGGGATTCCACACCGGCGGTGATCGGGGCGATGATCATCGCCCCGCTCGGCACGCCCATCTACGGGCTCGCGCTCGCGGCCGTCGTCGGCGACCGGCGAGAACTGCGCGCGTCGCTGCGCCTGCTCCTGGGCGGCATCGCCGTGAACATCCTCATCGGCGTGCTCATCGGCCTGGTCACCGTGAACCGCATGCCGCTCGACGTGAACCCGCAGATCGTGGGACGCACGGCGCCGACGGTCCTCGACCTCACGGTCGCGGTCGCCGTCGGCATCGCCGGCTCGTTCGCCCTCTCCCGCCGCGACGTCGCCGACATCCTGGCCGGCGTGGCCATCGCCATCTCGCTCGTGCCCGTGCTCGCGGTCGTCGGCATCACCCTCGGCTCGCTGCACTTCGATCTGGCGCTGGGCGCCTTCATCCTGTTCCTCACCAATGTCGCCGCGATCCTCGTCGCCGGCGCCCTCGTGTTCTCGGCCGCCGGCTACCAGCGCGACGCCCGCGACCGCGACGAGCGTGCCGGGCGCCGGGCGAGGAGGTGGATCATCGCGCTCCTCGTCATCCTCCTGATCCCGCTGGGCGCCGCGTCGGCGCAGATCCTGCGCTACGAGCTCCTGAAGCAGGACGTGGAGAGAGCCACCGAGGGATGGCTGGCCGGCACCGCCTGGCAGCTGGACGGGGTCGAGCAGTCCGGCAACGAGTTCGTGATCAAGGTGATGGGGCCGAACTCGGCGCCGCCGCTCTCCGAGCTCAGAGCGGCGATCCGCGAGCAGGTCCCGGAGTGGATCCCGATCACCGTGATCGAGGAGGCCGGCCGCAGGTCGCCGCTGTAGGCGGCCGGCCGTCGCCCACATCGCGTGACTGGCGCGAGCGCAGTTCACGAGGGTTCGCTATCTCCACGGCTGGGTATCACTGCAGCGAAGTTACTTCTCCATCGAGAAGGCTTCCAGGGCACGGCCGCCCCAGCGGCGATCGTGCAAACGAGACAGTGGGGAGTGCCCGGATGAAGAAGCTCACCGTAGTCGCAGTCGTTGCCGCGTTCATGGCGATCATGGCGGTACCAGCGCTTGCAGCTCCCGGCGGCACGCCGGCGGCTCACGGCGTCGACGGCAAGACCTTCGGCTCAGCCGTAAGCGGCCTGGCGCAGAGCGCTCCTGGCGCTGTCGCCGCGCACGTTTCCGGAAAGTAAGACGTAGCGCCGAGCATCGTCAGGCACAAGTCACGGCCGGCGATCGAAGGCACGCAAGGCACAGAGCGGGCGGGGTGATCGGTAACGCAGGACGCCCCGCCCGCTTGGCGTGTGTCCGGGCGGCGAACGCGTCTGGCGCCGGGCCCGCCGCCCGGTCCCCGAGGGCCGCCACGGCGGCCCGGCACCTCAAAGGGCACGAGTGCCGGTCACTGCCATGAGCCGCTCACCCGCGCGGCGATCACGGTCGCGCGCGTCCGAGATACCCGTGGGCGCTGCTAGCGACGCTCCATGAGAGAACTCCTTGCGTATGGACTGAGAGCTGCTCATGGCGGATCGGCGCACGAGTGATGTGCCCCCGTACGCACGAATCAATCGCGCGCGACCGTCCGTGGAACGGCAGTGCCGTGCCGAAAGCGAGGATCCCTACAGGCCGGCGACGCCGAGCGCGACGAGCAGCGTCCAGGCCATGAGGAGCCCGATGAAGATGCGCTGGAGCAGGCCGGCGTAGCCGGCGAGGTCGTTCAGCCACTTGGCAGGACCATCACCTGGACCCGCCGGCGAAGGACGTCCTGGCGCGGCCGCGAGGCCGGCGGTGAGCTGCGGCGGCACGCCGGGGAGCTGCGGTGCAACTGCCGGCGCGGCTGCCGTCGCGGCTGCCGTGGGGGCGGCGGCAGGAGCCTCCGCGAGCCCGGACCCGGCCGCGGCCAAAGCGGCCGCCTCTCGCGCCTCTCGCGCCTCGCGCGCTGCGGCGCCGAAGGCAACGAACTGCACCGCCATCGCCGCAGCCGCCGTGAGCGCGAGCGGCAAGGCCCACACGCCCAGCCCCGCGGTGTCGTCGCCGCGGAGCAGCACCACCGAGAGCATGATCGCGCCGGCCACGCCGGCGAGGTAGGCCACCAGCGCCAGCAGTGCGTGGACGGACCCGGTACGCGACGGCGGCTCACCCGGCATGTCGGTGTCGGACAGCGCGAGGAGGGCGGAGCCCACTCCCCACACCCAGAACGCCGCCATGCCCGTCAGGGTCAGGGCGGCCGTGCCCAGTACGGAGGGAAGCGCGAACAGGAGGACGAGGGCCGAGGCGCCGCGGCAGACGAAGGCGGACTTCATGACCCACGGAGCACGGCCGCGAGCGAGCCCGCTCATCCCCATGGCCAGCGGGCTCTGCTCCGGATTGAGGAGCTGCGCGACGATCACGAGGACGGCCCAGACCACGACCAGGACCGCGGCCAGATAGGCGAAGGCGCTCATGGAGTAACCCTACAGGAACGACCCGGTCGCGCGCCGCCCGTGCCCGTCTCTGGACCGGCCGTCCCCTCCCCCCTATCATCGCCACCATGGACGTCAGGCCAGAGTGGTACGACGCGATCGGCCGGCGCACCTCGCGGCGGCTGTTCGACGGCCGGTCTGTGCCGCCGGACGTGCGCGAGCGGCTGGAGGTGTTCTGCGACGGCGCCAGCGCGCCGGCCGGCGCGCCCGGCTCACCGGAGGTGCAGCCGGGCGATGTGACGGCGCCCGCCCGCGCCTGCCTCGTCGACGACCCCGCGCACCTGCTCTTCACCGGTCTCGTCGGAGGGTACGGCAAGGTCACCGGGACGCCCGTGGCGGCCGCCTTCATCGGGCGCGCTCCCTCCGGCGGCCCCATCTCCGACGACGTGCAGACCGCGGCCGGCTACCTCGGTGAGGGTCTCATCCTCGAGGCCACCGGCCTCGGCCTCGGCACCTGCTGGATCGCCGGCTCGTTCGACAGGACGAACGCCGACGAGCTCGTGGACCTGGCGCCCGGCGAGCAGATCGTCGCCGTCACGCCCCTCGGCTACGCCACCCCGCGGCCGAGCAACGGCGAGCGCCTGCTGCGCACGATGGTCAAGGCGTCGGCGCGACTCAGCGTGGAGAAGCTCGCTCCCGGCGTGCTCGACGGCGGCTGGCCGCAGTGGGCGGTCACGGCCGTGCAGGCCGCCCGGCTGGCGCCCTCCGGCGCGAACCGCCAGCCCTGGCGCTTCCGCCTGGACGGCGACGCGCTGGTCATGGGGCGCGCGGACAGGCTCTACTGGACCGCGCCCATCGACTTCGGC
>DASUMX010000006.1:0-3410 GCA_036277455.1 Thermoleophilia bacterium | reverse complement strand
TGGGAAGACGGCATCCGCATCGACACCAAAGCGCCCAACCTGGAGTGGTGGTACTGCGACGCTGACCTGGACGACGGCACCGGCTTGTGCATGATCTTCGCGACGAAGGACGGCACCCGCCCGCACCAGCCTCTCGGGCCGCAGCTCGAGATCGACATCACCAAGCCCGACGGCACGCGGATGGTGCGATCCTGGTATCCCAAGATCGAGGACTTCAGCGCCTCCAAGGACGGCTGCGACGTCCGCATGGGCGACTGCCGATTCACCGGCGACCTGCACGAGTACAGGGTCACGGGGCACGCCGAGGAGCTCTCGGCCGACATCCGGCTCGAGGGGATCACGGAGCCGTGGCGCCCGGAGAGCGGCCTCCTGCTCTTCGGGCCCAAGGACGAGCACTTCTTCGGCTGGACGCCCTTCGTGCCCTTCGGCAAGGTGACGGCCACGTACAAGATCGGCGACGAGGTCCACGAGGCCACCGGCAGGGGCTACCACGACCACAACTGGACGAACACCGACCTGGGGCACCTCATCGACCACTGGTGGTGGGCGCGCGGCGAGGTCGGCCCCTACACGTTCCTCGCCGCGCACATCGTGGCCACGGAGAAGTACGGCTACACGCCGTTCCACTGGTACATGCTGGCCCGGGACGGCAAGGTCATCGCCGACGACGGCTCCAAGATGAGCTTCACCACGCACGGCGCCGAGATCAACGAGAAGACCGGCAAGCCCGAGCCGGACGCGGTCTCCTTCGACTACAAGGACGGGGACACGCGCTACGAGCTGATGATGACGCGCCAGAAGACGCTCGTGGCCTACACGTGGATCGACTTCGCCAAGGGCTGGGAGAAGGAACTGATGAAGCTGATCCGCTACCCGGGCGGCTACATGCGCTTCCTGGCGGCCACGACCCTGGACTGCTACAAGGCCGGCGAGCGCGTCGAGCACTACGAGAAGAGCGGGGCGTTCGAGCAGATCTTCTACCAGCGCAAGATCCACGAGGAGTCGCTGGAGCGCGACATGGCAGCCAGGAAGTGAGGAGGACGACCGGCGTGACGACGCGCCGACGCCGGCGATAGGCAGCGCCCTCGGAAGGTACTCACCCTGGATGCTCGCGCGGACCACCTGCACCCAAAGCGTGCAGGGCATCCCTCCGCGCTTGAAGAACTGGTGTCTGGCAGCGCCGCGGCTCGTGGGACCGCCATCGTGCGCCGGCTGTCTCTCTCGACACCGAAAGGGCCAAGACGGACACGGCTGAGACACACCTGAGCGCGTTCATCGGAGCCACAACGCCCGCGTGAACGGCGCCCGCCGATGTCCGCTGCCGACTTCCTGATCATCCTGCTCGCCGGCATGGGCGCCGGGACCATCAACACGGTCGTCGGCTCCGGCTCGCTCATCACGTTCCCGACGCTCGTGGCGCTGGGCTACCCGCCACTGCTGGCCAACGTCTCGAACAACATCGGCCTCGTCCCCGGCGGGGTGTCGGGCGCCTACGGCTACCGGCGCGAACTGGCGGACCAGGGCAGGCGTCTGCGGCGCCTGGTGCCCGCGTCGGTCCTCGGCGCGCTCGCCGGGGCGACCCTGCTGCTGGTGCTGCCGAGCAGCGTGTTCGACAGGGTCGTCATCATCCTCATCGCCGTGGCGCTCGTGCTGGTCGTGCTGCAGCCGGCGCTCTCGCGGCGTCTCGCCGCCCGGCGGGCCGCCCGGCCTCCAGGCCATCACGACGCGACGCCCGGCGTGCAGGTGCTGGTGGCTCTGGCAGGCGTGTACGGCGGCTACTTCGGCGCCGCGCAGGGCATCATCCTCATCTCGATCCTCGGGATCATGATCGACGACCACCTGCAGCGCCTCAACGCCTGCAAGAACGTGCTCGCCGGCTCGGTCAACGCGACGGCCGCGATCGTCTTCGTCCTGACCACGGCGGTCGAATGGAAGGTGGTGCTGGCGATCGCCGTGGGCTCGACCATCGGCGGCCAGATCGGCGCCCGCTACGGCCGCCGTCTCGATCCCCGGGCCCTGCGCGCCTTCATCGTGGTCGTCGGCCTCGTCGCGATCGTGCGTCTGCTCTGACACGCAGCGGCAACGGCATGTGGGCGCGCCGAGGAAACGGAGGTCTCTGGACGGTCTCCGGGACGGCGGGTATCTTGAGCGCTGATCCGAGGCCCTGCCGAGACGGTTCCTCTTCCGACGGACAAGAACGGTGGTGCACTGACTGGAGGTCCGCCCAATGAACCGTCGCAAGCTCCGCCTCCGTGCAGCGCTGGTCATTCTCCTCGCCGCGTTCGCCTCATTCGTGCTCTCCGTCGTGCTGTGGTTCACGGGCCACGAGAACCAGGGGATCTTCGTAGGCATCTGGGTCCCGTCGATCCTGGCGTTCGGCGCCGTCGCGCTGCAGATCGTGGGTGATCGCGATGAGTGATCTCCAGCTCTTCATCGCCGGCGTCGTGGTGGCGATCCCCGCCGGCGCCAGCATGATCGCCCTCGTCCTCGCCGCGATCGCGGATGGCCGGCAGAACGATCGCTTCCAGGCCCGGCAGGCCAAGAAGCGTGGCGACGGCGAGTAGCACGGGGGCCGTCACGGACAGCCGGGAAGCGTGACCCGCGCGGCCCTCATCTATCCACACCAGCTGTTCGCCGAGCATCCGGCGCTGGCCGGCGTCTCGCGGGCGGTGCTGGTCGAAGAGCCACTGCTGTTCACGCACTATCGGTTCCACCGGCAGAAGCTGGTCCTCCACCGCGCCACGATGAAGCGGTTCGCCGCGGGCCTCCGCAGGCGGCAGGTGAAGGTCCACTACGTCGAGGCAGGCCGGCTGGCCGACACGGCCGCCATTGCGGAGGTCTTGCACCGGCTGCGAATCACCTCGGTGCGGTACGTCGACCCCTGCGACGACTGGCTCGCAGCCCGCCTGGGAGATGCTCTCGAGCGCCGGGGGATCGAAGCGTTTGTCGTGGACGACCCGCACTCCCTGACCCCGCCTTCACTCGTCCGCGACATCGCCGAAAGCGACGATCGCCTGTTCTTCACTTCGTTCTACATCGCACAGCGAAAGCGCCTTCTCCTCATGCTGGAGGAGGGCGGCAAGCCGCAGGGCGGACGCTGGAGCTTCGACCGTGCCAACCGCAGGAGGCTGCCCGCAGAGACCAGCGTCCCCGTGGTGCGCCGTCCCGAGGAGGACGACATCATCCGGGAGGCCAGGCAGTACGTTCGGGCGCACTTCCCGGACACGATCGGACCGGATGAGGCGTTCGGCTATCCCACCGGCCATGCCGCCGCCGCCGCGTGGCTCGACGACTTCGTCCTGACCCGACTGGGTTCGTTCGGCGACTACGAGGACGCGATCAGCGCCGGCCACGACGTCCTGTTCCACTCCGTGCTGTCACCGATGCTCAACGTCGGCCTGCTCTCGCCC
>DASUMX010000005.1:0-13660 GCA_036277455.1 Thermoleophilia bacterium | reverse complement strand
GCGCGAGCTCGGTCTCACGGTGACCGGCCCTGACGGCCAGACGGTCCCGGTCAAGAGCTACCTGCTCGGCACGAAGGTCGCGTCGATCGCGGTCCACGACCACTACGACGAGTACGCGGCGCAACCCCGGTTCGCGGTGGCCACCTTCCGGGCCGACCAGACCGGCGGGTACGAGATCGCGACGACCTCGGCCGCCGAGAACGGTGCGGAGATCGCAGTCGGCGAGAACCTGGTGCGGCCGGTGCTGTTCGGGCTGTTCGGTGCGCTGGCCGTCGTCCTGGCGGGCGTCGCGACCGGCGTGGTCCTGATCATCGTGACGGCGGTGCGCCGCACGGCGCCGCGTGCCGCCTGAACCCGGGCGGGTCACAGAGAAGTCGCGACGGGGCCGGTTCGCTCCAGCGAGCCGGCCCCGTCGCTTCGCCGAGGATGCCGGCAGCCGAGCCGCCGCGCTACATCGAGGTCCCGATCGTCCTGCCGAACGCGGTCTCCGTGCTCCAGTGTCGGCATCGTTGTGCACTGCTTCCACCTTCCATCGGCCAGCCTTCAGGGCGATGATCCCGCTGTACCTGCTGTACGTACGGTAGTCCTTCACCTTCAGCCTGACGGTCTTGACGTACTTCCAGGTCCCGTTGCCCTGCAACTGATAGCAGAGCATCGCGACGGCCCGCGTCCCGGCCGCGTGGCGAGGCTTCAAGTAAGAGGCCGAGCTCAAGGCGCACGCGTAGATGTCCCAGTTGCCGCGGGGTCGCGTGGGTCTGCGCGCGTCGTTCCACACGACCTCGCGCAGGTCGATGGCCTGTGTCACGCCGACCGGGCCACCGTGAAGCTGTCGTCGGCGTCGACCAGGGTCCCCGCCGGTCCCGCCCCTACCTCACCACCAGCTTGTTGCTCGCCGACCTGGTCTCGCGATTGCCGGCAGCGTCGGTGGCCGTCACGAGGAAGCGGTAGGTCCCGCGGGGCAGCGAGCAGCGGAACGCGTAGCCGAGCAGCTTGTTCACGGGCTTGTTCTTCAGGATGACCCGCCACTTCTCCGCATTGCGTGCGTTGCGGATCCTGATCGTCACCGTGGCGGTGGGGCTTCCGGGCCTGGCATCCACGATCTTGTACTTGAGCGTGGCGGTGCGGCCGCGCGTCACCGTCGCCGCTGTCGGCGCCTGAGGGGTGGGACGCTTCGTGTCGACGCGGACCATGAAAGCGCGGGTGGCGCTGTTCCCGTACACGTCCCGCGCGCGGATGTCGTAGGTGCTGGCGCCCTGGCGAGAGACCTGGAACGGCTCCAGGTAGCGCTGCCAGAGGTTGGGTCCGCGACGCCGGTACTCGGCAGCGGCGACGTCCGTGGCGGCGCCGGTCGACAACGTGACGGTGACGGGGGTGTTGACCCAGCCCCTGGCCACGTCCGCCGCCGTGATGGCCGGAGCGGTGAGATCGTTGACGGTGACCGTGACCGGCGTGGCTTCCGACTGCCACTCGGACGTGTACGCCTGATAGAAGAAGCCGTCGGCGCCGGTGTAGCCGGCCGACGGCACGTAGGAGAAGGCGCCGTCGAACGACAGGTCCACCGCCCCGTGGGCGGTCGCCGCACGATCTCCGAGCACGGCGCCGTCCGCGTCCACCAGCCGCGCCTGCAGAGGTTCGGAGGACGGGCTCTGGTCGTTCTTCAGCACCCCGTCCTCCGCGGCGACGACGAGCGCCGAGTCCACGGCGGTCCGGTGCGGCTCGAACAGGCGCACCGCGCCGCTGTGCGCGAGCTCCGGATCCTTGCGGAAGGCGGTGTCGCTGACCGCGATGACCCGCCCGCAGACCGCCACGGCGGTTCCGACGCCGCGTGATAGCGCTCCCTTGTCGGCGGCCAGGCGGGCCTCCTGATACCAGCTCCCGCCGATGCGCGTGAACCTGTACGCCGCGCCGTTGGTCGTCTGGCCGGACGCGTCATCGGACCCCTCGGCGGTCGACCCCACCACGGCGGTGTCGCCGTCGAGCGCCAGCGACCGGCCGAAGCTGTCGTTCGGCTGGCCGTCGCCGGCGGTGAGGCGCGCCCGCTCGATCCATGTGTCGCCGGAGGGCTCGTACACGTACACGGCGCCCTGGTCGTACAGTTGCCCGGCGGCCGCGACCATGATGGTGTCGGCCGAGATCGCGACCTTGCCGCCGAACGCTATCCCGATGTCGGCGTCGCTCGGCCGCAGCGTCGCGCGCCGCGTCCACGTGGCGCCGGATCGGGTGAAGACGAAGGCGGATCCGGCGTTGACGCCGGCAACGGTGTCGTCCATGTCGGCGCCGACGACCAGCCGGTCGCCGTGAACGGCGACGGCGCGGCCGAAGAAGTCGTCGTCGCTGGGTGACGCGGCGGTGAGCCTGGCTTGCTGCTTCCACACACCGCCGCTCCGCGTGAAGACGTAGACGACACCTGCCTCGGTGTCGCCGTTCAGCTTCGCGTACGGCGCCCCGACGATGATCGTGTCGCCGCTCATGGACAGGGACGCGCCAAATCCGCGGTGCAGCAGCCCATCGCTGCCGCCCGGACGGAGCGTCGCCGCAAGCTCCCAGCCGATCGCGTCTCGCTCGAACACGTGCACCACGCCCGGGTCGAGCCCCCGGCCGTCGTCACGGAACTCGGCGACCGCGATCCTGTCGCCCTCGATCGCCACATCGCTGCCGAAGCAGCCGTAGTCCGTCGGGTCCGGAGAAGAGAGGGCCGACGTCCTGATCATCGCGCCGCCGCGTCGGTCATAGACGTACGCCACGCCCGGGTTGTGCCCGGAATCGCCCAGCCACTGCCACTTGGCGCCGACGACGAGGGTGTCTCCGGCCATGTCCAGGGCACTGCCCAACCCGCCGTTGTTGACCGGCCCGATGATCTCGTTGGCGACCTCGGCGGAGCCGTCGGGCTTCGCTCCGGGCGGTCCGGCGGCCGGCTGGAGTCGTTCTTCGGCATAGACATGAGGATCCGCGTCGCCGACGTGGATCGTCGCCGCGGCGAGCGCGCAGCCCGGAGCGTCGCCGTAGTACTCGTTCACGTACTGCCCGCTTGGGTCGACGAACAGGAGGCGGTAGTCGCCGGGTACGAGCGCGCCGAACTGGAAGCCGCCTCCAGTCACGAGGGTGTCCACCACGCTGCCGTCCAGGCGGTACAGCGTCACCTCGATGTCGTCCGGCCACGGCGGCAGCCAAGCGGAGTGTGTGTCGGGTCCGACGGAGCCGCGGATGCTCATGTTCGCCGTCAGCTGCGCGTCGGCGACCGCGTAGGGCGTGGCCGCGGTGAGACGCACGACGGTCGCGGCGCCCAGCGACGCGGCATCGTCGTAGTACTCCGGCTTCCACTCTCCATCCGGGTCCTCGAAGCCGATGCGGTAGTCGCCGTGCGCGACGGGGCCGAAGTCGTAGATGCCGCTGCCGTCCGTCGACGCGGTCCTGAGAGCGACACCGTCGGCGTCGTACAAGGTGACCATGATGTGCTGGAGCACGACGACCCCACGGACGGTGCCGCTGATCGTCGTCGGCAGCAGCGTCGCAGGGACGGTCGCGTCCGGCGCCGCCGCGCTGAGGACGACGGGCGTCGCGGCATCCAGGTCGGCGGCATCGGCGTGGTATTCGGCCACATGCCGCCCGGTCGGATCGTTGAAGCCGACCCGGTACGCACCGACCCGCAGGCCCTCGAACGCGTACTCGCCCGTCGAGTACGTCTGCGCCAGCTCGACGGCCTCTCCCTGATCGTCGTAGAGCGTGACGGAGATGCGGTGCAGCGGACCCCTGTGGTCGGAGACCGTCCCCTTGATCGAACACATCGTCTCGAGCACTTCATCGATCGTCAGCGCGGTTCCCGCGCTCAGCTCGATCGGTGTGGCGGTGTCGGAGCTCGTCGCGTTCTGCCAGTACTCGTGGAAGTGCCCGTCGTCGGAGGAGACGAAGTCGAGGGTGTACGTGGTCGTTCCTGCTACCGGCAAGGGGGCCACGAGGTAGCGCCCGTCGGCGCCGGTCTTCACCGCCACGATGGTGGCAGAATCGATCTTGCGCCGGGCGCTGACCCAGACCCCGGAGATGGGCCTTCCGTCGACATCCCGCAGCGTGCCCTGGATCGAGGCCGTCCCGGTGAAGAGCCTCGGACTGACGAGCGCCCGGAAGTACCCTGGTTCCGCGTCGTAGCGGGTGGCGGCGGCCTGCTGCGTGACGCCGCCGCCGTACTGCACGGGGAAGGTCGAGCCGGGGTCCGTGAAGCGGACGACGAGCTTGAGCCCCGGGGCCCCGGTGATCGGCCCCAGGCTGTACGCCCCGTCCTGATCGCTCATGCCGGTCGCGACCAGCGCGCCAGTCGATGCATCGAGGACGTCGACGACGATGCCCGCCACGATGTTGCCGTTGAAGTCGCGCGTGACTCCCTCGACCCAGCCCGGAATCACGGCCAGCGTCGCGTCCACGGTGGTCGTCCCACCATCGCCGACCACCACCGGGTCGGCGTCGGCGAACACCGGATGGTCGACGTAGTACCTCTCCGTGTAACCCGGGTACGAGAACCCGAGACGGTACGTCCCGGCGGGCAGTTGCTTGGCGAAGGAGCCGGTCGAGTCGGCGTAGGCGTAGTAGTCCGGGCTGTACCACTGGCCGTCCCACGTGTGGATCGCCACGACCGCGTTCGACAGCGGCGTCCCGGTGCCGGCATCACGGATGGTGCCGCGCAGCCAACCCGCTGCGATGTGTGCGAACTGGCCGTTCACGCCCACCGTGGTCTTGCCGGCGACGACCGTCACGCGATCCGCCAGGTCGACGGAATCATGGCCGTTGTAGTACACCTCCCACCAGCCCATGAAGTCCCTCACGAACATGACGCGATAGCCGCCGGCCGGCAGCGAGAGGCTGTAGGTGCCGTCGGCGGTGGTCAGCGCGTTGACGGCGACGCCGCCGTTCTCGGGATCCAGGCCGTTGAAGTACGCGCGCACATCGGCCAGGGGAAGACCGGTGCCGATCTCCGTGACCCGTCCTGTGGCCGTACCGTTCGCCGCGAGCGCCGGATCGACGACGGCCAGCACCGTGACGAGCGCCACGAGAACGAGCAGGACAAGCGGAAGACCGAGACGTGCGTGACCGGAGCGATCCGGAATGCGTACAGCGCGCATGTTCCCCCCCGTTCGGCGCGGCGTGTACGAACATCATAACGCAGGCCGGATACCTTGCTGCGACAAACAGTCATCCGCCGAGACAACGGCCCGCTTCCGTCCTGCGGGCGCTACTTGAGCTCGAAGACCACCACCACGCTCGCGCTGATGTCGAGCTGACCCGGCTCGATGGGCACGTCCCTGGCCGCCGCGGCCATGTCCTGGCTGTACATCGGGCCGGGGACCAGGCCCACATCGCTCGAGCTCATGCTCAGCACCTCTCCGACGCTCTTTCCGGCGGCCTTCGCCATCGCCTCGGCGCTCTTCCGCGCGTCGGCCACGGCCTCGTCGATCGCCTCCGCGCGGGCGGGCGCCGGATCGCCGATGGAGAACGCGGGCCCGCTGATGTTGTTGGCGCCTGCTGCATTTGCAGCCGAGATGACATCGCCGAGCTTGGAGATGTCACGCACCTTGACGGCGACGCTCAGCGATGCCTGGTAGCCGGTGATGACCTGCTTGCCGTTGTCGTCGACCGTCTGCGGGTAGACGCTGACGTCGCGTGTCTGGATGTCCTCGTCGGCGACGCCTTGCTTCTTCACCGCCGAGGCGATCTGCTCGGCGCTCCTGGAGGCGTCGTCGAGAGCCGACTTGGCGTTGGGCGACGTCGTGGTGACGCCGAAGGACATCTCGGCCGTGTCCGGGACCGCCTGGGCGGTGCCGGCGCCGGAGGCGGTCACGGTGTTGGTGGTGGTGGCGCCTGCCGCGGTAGTGGTGCCGGCCGCCCCGCAGCCGGCGAGCGCGACGAGCGCCAGCGTGAGAGCCGCGAGCAGTGCAGCGGTCACATACCTGTTCCCGAGTGCCATCGTGTTCCCCCTTGAGATCGTGCGCGCGCCGCGAGCGGCTGCGCCTTCCGTACCCCCTGCTCATAGGACGGCCATGTGCAGGCAGAGGTTCGCGGCCATGCGCGCTCAGGGGCACGTGACGCCGCGCGAGCACGGCGGACCCGCCTGATCCATCGAGTCACGGGATCAGGGCTGCAGAACGGCTGCAGGCGCGCGATCAACCAAGGCGCCGGCGAGTCAGGCGGCAGCACTCTGCCTCGCGCGCCGCTCGGCCTCGGCCTTCAGCGCTTCGATGCCCTGGTCGATCCCCGACTGCAGGGTCCGACGCATCCGCGAGCGGAACAGCCGGGCGAGCAGGCCTTCCCACGACTCCTCCTCTGTGACCAGCGTGCCGCCGTCGCGGGCCTCGAGACGGAAGACGTCGACGGCCTTGATGCCGAAGGTCGATCCCGTCCACGCGATCCTGCCTGGAGCGTCCACCTCCTCGAGCGTGGACCTGATCGTCCCTGGTCCGGCCTTCCACTCGAAGGTCGAACCCGGGGCGACAGGCCCCCGCAACGACATCGAACGGACGTCGCGTTTCCATTCTGGCCAAGTCTCGAAGTCGGTGAGCGCGTCCCACACGGTCTGCCGATCGGCCGCGATCTGCATCTGGGTCTTGGCCGTGACTGGTGCTGTGCGATTGATGTCCATCGGCCTCTGCCTCGAATCGTGCTTGCCAATGCTGCGAACTGTACCCGCGACGAGACGGACGCAACGGGATGGGGCGTCATCGAGGCCGGCGCTCGGACTTCACCCTCATCGGGTGATGCCGGCAGCGACAGGTGACCACTATGGTGCTTGGACAGTTCCCTTCACGGAGCTGATCTACCGAAGGCCGAGCGAGAGAGGGAGGACCCATGAAAGTGGAGAGCGGCCGGCGTCTGCGCCGGTCCATCTGTATCGCGTTGCTGCTCGTCCTCGCGGTCGTACTGATCTCCGCGTCAGCGGCGCTCGCGATCACCTACGGGGTGCCTGACGGCGACGGGCATCCGGGGGTCGGCGCGCTCGTCGCAGAGCTCGACGGCCAGAAGGTGGCCGTCTGTTCGGGCGCGCTCATCTCGCCGAACGTCTTCCTTACGGCGGCGCACTGCACGGCGGCCCTGGAGTCCTGGGGCGTCACCGACGTCTGGGTGACCTTCGATCCGGTGTTCGACGCGGAGGACGGCACATTCGTCCCCGGAGAGATGCGCACCAACCCCGGATACAGCCACAGGCGGTCGGACACCGGGGACGTCGCAGTGATCCTCCTCGACACGCCCCAGGACGCCCGTCCGATCGCGCAACTGCCGACCGCCGGCCAGTTCGACCTCATGGCGGCGCAGAACGGGCTGCGAGGTCAGACCTTCCGGGCGGTCGGCTACGGCGCCCAGGAGCTCGTCTTCACGAAGGGCAAGCCCTACTTCGGCCCGAATGGAACGCGTATGACGGCCGTCTCCACGTTCGACGCGCTCACCAACGCCTGGCTCCACCTTTCGGCCAACCCGGCGAAGGGCGATGGCGGCACCGGTTATGGCGACTCCGGCGGCCCCAACTTCCTCGGGGAGTCAGACGTGATCGCAGGACTCACAGTGACCGGCGACGCAGTGTGCCGAGCCACGAACGTCATCTACAGGCTGGACACGCCCTCCGCGAGGGGATTCCTCGCGCAGTACGTCACTCTGCCGTAGCGACCCCGCGAGTCAGGAGGCAACCATGAGACACCGGATAGCCGCGCCTATCGTCGTCGTCGCCCTGGTCCTGTTGCTGGCCCTTCCTTCGATCGCGAGCGCCTGGACGGCCACCGGGTTCAGCACCGTCACGGTGAAGGAGGACAGCTTCTACAACTACGACTGCGAGACCACCACGGCCAGCTTCGACACCGTCGACTGGCCGGTGATGTTCGTCTTCTACGGCAACGCCACCGTCGCGAAGGTCGATGCCGCTCTGTCGTCGCGCCTGCCGATCTGGGGCATCGACGAGTACATGAACCTCAACGACGGCGCCGGCTGGCAGTGGGTGGCGAACACGGGTGTGAAGTCGCTGAGTCTGTCGCGCGCCGTGCATCTGAGGCTCTACGCACCCGGTGGCCAGAACTTCACCAACAAGACCTGGGGCAAGTACGTCATCGGGACCTGTCACGTGGACATCAACGAGCTCAGTTCGTCACCCACGTCCGGCTACAGCGAGGACGCGGCCACCGAGATCGCGGCGATGTGCCAGAGCATCTGGGGCAAGCGCAACGTGGCGGCCAACAGCTACGCGATGGGCAATGCCGAGCCCTTGCGCACCGAGGAGCGGACGAAGAGCAACGGCGACATCGAGCATCACGTGTGGCAGTCGGATGGGTACGCCACCCTGGTGAAGGTGCGGTAGCAGGCCGCGGACACTGACCGCCGTCCGCGGCACGCCTGCAACAACGCCAGTCGATCGTCCACGTCGCTCATCGTCACCTGCTTCGAGCGCAGGGAAACACCGAGACCGCCACGCGCCGGTGGTCTCGGTTCGTTCAGGCCCGTGCCGTGTGACTGATCCGCTCCCCTTCCCACATGTAATTGACCTTGGCCACGCGGAGGATGTGGCACGTGTCGGTCGACTCGACGCCGGGGATGCCGCCCACGTGGTCGTTCAGGAAGTCGAGCAGGCTGGCGTCGTCGGGGAGGAAGGCCTCGGCGATGATGTCGTAGTCCCCGGTCGTGTAACCCGCGAAGGAGACGTACGGCAGCTCCCGCAGGCGGGTGCCGACCTCTTCCACCCGCCCCCTGGCTGCCTTGATGCTGAGACTCACGTCCACCGGGAAACCGATGGCCGGCCAGTTGACGTGCGCGATGATCTGCATGGCGCCGGTGCGAGCCAGACGGTCGACGCGGCTCGCGACGGTCGCCTCGGTGACGCGGACCCGCCGAGCGATGTCGGTGAACGGCCGCCGCCCGTCCTGCCTGAGCAGGCCGATGATGGCGCGGTCCAGGTCGTCGACCCGCGCCGGCTCGAGGGTGGATCCGGGCTTCGTCGTCCAGCCGCGCAGCGCCTCAGCTCCGGCCCCCTGCTCCTGGTGGTCCCACAGGTACACGTACTTGGCGCTGCGGAGCACGAGCCACTCCCGCGTCTCCACGATCTCGGGCATGCTCGCAAGGTGCTCGTGCAGGAACTCGAATACGGCCTCGGTGTCCGGCAGGAATGCGTCTGCGAGCACGTCGTAGCTGCCCGTCGACGACCCCACCCAGGCGACATGGTCCATAGCCGCGAGCTGCTCCCTCACGCGCTCCATCGCGCCCGGCCGGACGCGGACGCCGATGCCGCAACAGATCGGGAAGCCGAAGGCGACCGGGTCGACGCGGGCGGTGATGCGGATGGCGTCGTGCTTGAGCAGACGATCGAGGCGCTTCGCCACCGTCTGCTTGGAGACGCCCAGCTCGCGCGCCACGCTCGAACTGCTGCGGCGTCCGTCGCGCCGCAGCGCCTCCACGATGTGACGATCCAGCTCGTCGAGCTCGATGCTCATGCCCTCGCGGCGCCTTCGGACGCACCGGCGCCTGGCCGGCCGGAGCGAGGGCCGTGATGGTCCACCCGCTGGCGGATCTCCCGCTTCTTCATCTCGCCGATCACCATGAGCAGTTCGTCCACCGCCGCCTCGAAGAACACCTTGCCCTTCTCCGCCGTCGCGAGAGTCGGGTCGCCCATCGTACCCGTGCGCGAGAGTGTGGACCAGTACTCCATCATGGAGCCGGGGCCGTCGAACCAGTCGAAGTAGAAGTAGTCGGACTCCGGGAAGCTGATGTCCTTCTCCGCGAGCTCCATCTGCACGAGGGCTGGGTCGAGGTGCAGGTACATCGATGTCTCGAGCTCGCACGCGTGCGACATGCCGCCGGGGAAGGCGCTCTCGCGCACGCTCTTGATGGCGTCGACGCCTCGGGGGGTCAGCAGGTACATGTAATCGCAGGCGATGGTGCCGGGGTGCTGGACGATGGTCAGCCTGGCCGCCATGTTCACCAGCGGCATGTTGGACCCGTGCCCGTTGGCGAGGACGAAGCGGCGGAACCCGTGTCCGACCAGGCTGTTCGTGATGTCCGTCAGGTGCTCGACGAAGACGTTCCAGCGGATGTTGATGGACCCGGGGAAGTCGCCGTGGTGGGGCGAGTAGCCGTGCGTGACCACGGGCAGCAGCACCACCTTGTCGGGGATCCGGGCGCACGCCGCGGCGCACATGGACTCGATCAGCTTCACGTCCGTGTCGATGGGCAGGTGGGGGCCGTGGTCCTCCATCGTGGCGATCGGGATCACGACCACCCGGTCCTCCTCGGCCACCCTGCCGATCTCGGGCCACGTCATCTGCGCGTAGATGTACTTGCTCTCGGCCACCACAGCACCCTCCTTCTCCATGGTCATCACCAGACTCCTCATCCCGGTTTGGTGTCATGATGTCCACCAAAGGTCCGGTTCTGCCATCCAGAATACACGCTATTCCTTGATTGAACACCGGAATGGGTGCTAAGGTGTCGCCGACTGCTGGTGCCAGGGGGCAGCGTCCATCGGCGAGACCAAGGGGGAAGCCGTGAATGAACCGGATGGCGGCAGGACGTACACGCGGCGGGAGGTGCTCCAGACGAGCCTCCTCGCCGGCGCGGGGCTCGCCTTGGCCCCCACGCTCCTGGCGTGCGGCGGCGACTCGAGCGACAGCGCCACTTCGGCGAGCCCATCGGCCAGCGCCGGGCCGAAGAAGGGGGGCAGTCTCCGCGTCGGCACCGTCGGCGGGTCCGCCAAAGAGACCCCCGACGGGCAGATCGGCGGCGAGACCGTCCCGAACGTGGCTCTCACGCACTGCATGTACGACTCGCTGCTCACGTGGAGCAACGACTACGCGCTCGAGAACCTCATGGCCGACGAAGTGACCGTCAACGGCGACGCGTCGGTGTGGACCGTGCGCATCAAGGACGGCGTCGAGTTCCACAACGGTAAGACGGTCACCGCCGACGACATCATCTGGAGCTACAAGCGCATCATCGATCCCAAGGACCCCAAGACGGGCTCCGCGAACCTCGCGCAGCTCAAGCCGAGCGGCCTCCGCAAGATCGACGACCTGACGGTCGAGTTCACGCTGACCGAACCCAACGCGGTGTTCGACGAGGCTCTCGGCTACTACATCAACTGCATCATGCCCCAGGACTGGAGCGCCGCGGATCCGATCGGCACCGGGCCTTTCAAGCTCACCGAGTTCAAGCCCGGCGAGGGGTTCAAGTTCGTCCGCAACGAGAACTACTTCGGTCAGATCCCCTGGGTCGACGAGCTCGCCATCATGGAGTTCGCCGACACCACCGCCCGTGTCAACGCGCTTCTCGACGGTACCGCGGACGCGATCTCCGACCTGCCGAGCGCGCAGATCAAGGTCGTCGAGGCCGGCGGCATGAAGGCGCTGGACGCCAAGACAGGCGCGTGGCAGCCGATCTACATGAACCTGAAGGCCAAGCCCTTCACCGACGTACGCGTCCGGCAGGCCTTCAAGCTCATCCCCGACAGACAGGCCATGATCGAGCAGGCCTACGCGGGTCTCGGGTCGCTCGGCAACGACATGTACGCGCCGTTCGACCCGGGCTACCCCACCGACATCCCCCAGCGGACGCAGGACCTGGAGCAGGCCAAGTCGCTGCTCAAGCAGGCGGGGTACAGCGATCTCACCGTGACGCTCGTCACGTCAGACGCGGTAGGGAGCGGCGTGGTGGCCGCAGCGCAGGTCTACGCCGAGATGGCCAAGGGAGCGGGCGTCACAGTCAAGGTCGACAAGGTCGACTCGGCGATCATCTACGGCGACCGGTATCTCAGCTGGCCGTTCTCGCAGGACTTCTGGTACACGCACAACTACCTGACCCAGGTGACGTCGGCCTCTCTGCCCACCTCGCCCTACAACGCTACCCACTGGGCCGACGACGAATGGTCCAAGATCGTCAATGAGGCGTTCCGCACAGGTGACGTGACGAAGAGGAACGAGCTGATCGCTCAGGCAGAGCAGATCCAGTTCGACAACGACGGCCTCATCATCTGGTCGTTCAACGACCAGGTCGACGGGTACTCCAGCAAGGTCGGCGGCGTGGTCCCCGACAAGGGCGGCGTTCCGCTTTCGGGCTGGCGGCTGAACACGTACTACTTCGTGTGACGCTCCGGCGGAAAGACTAAGAGGGCGAAACGGGGGGCGGGGTGCCTGGGCGCCTCGCCCCTCTTCAGTCGGAGCCATCCGGTCCCCCGCTTCGAGACCCGGCGTCCGCCGGCGAGACTGGTGCGTCGCAGAGACTCGCACGCCCGGAGGTGCCTTCAGGCGTACCGTTGTACTTGCGGGCGTACGGCCGCCTGTGCGACACCGGTTGCGCATACACCCTGCCCGGCTGACCTCGCCCGGTGCGCAGGTCCCCGCACTGACCGAGGACACCGACCTGCTGCTGGCTCGCCTGTCTCACGCGGGCGGCGCGCGCTGGGCACGGACCTACGACGGACCCGATCCTCTGGACGACGGCGAGGAGAGCGTGGCCACCCTGGGCGGCGACATCTGCGTCGCCGGTTTCACCACCAGTCCCGCCACTGCGCGGGACATCCTCACGCTCAAGTACGGCGGGGGTGGTCAGTTCCGCTGGGCGCGGAGCCACGGCGGGGTCGACATGTCCAACGACTTCGCTGCAGGGCTTCTGGCCGTGAGCGGGGGCGTGTACACGGCAGGCAAGCGCGGCGCCGGGACGGGCAACGACGGGATGACGTTGCCGACGGGAGGCGCGATCCAACCCTTGCTTCCCGCCGTGATGCGCCTGCTACCATGGAATGAGCATCGCTTCGGGAACCAGCGTCCTGCCCGGCAGTCTCATCCTGGAGGCACATCGTGAGCGAGCAGTGGACCTCTGTCGACGGGAACGAGGCCGCCGCGCGCGTCGCCTACGCTCTCAGTGAAGTGCTGGCGATCTACCCGATCACGCCGTCCTCGCCCATGGGCGAGGCCGCGGACTCCTGGGCCGCGGCCGGGAAGCCGAACCTCTGGGGCACCGTCCCGGACGTGGTCGAGATGCAGTCCGAGGCGGGCGCCGCCGGCGCGCTGCACGGCTCGCTGCAGAGAGGCGCGCTGTCAAGCAGCTTCACGGCCTCGCAGGGGCTGCTGCTGATGATCCCCAACATGTTCAAGATCGCCGGCGAACTGACGCCGGCGGTGATCCACGTCTCGGCGCGCACCGTGGCCACGCACGCGCTCTCGATCTTCGGGGATCACAGCGACGTCATGCACGCGCGCACGACGGGTTGGGCGATGCTCGCGTCCGCGTCGGTGCAGGAGGCCCAGGACTTCGCCCTCATCGCCCACGCCGCCACGCTGCGCGCGCGCGTCCCGTTCCTGCACTTCTTCGACGGCTTTCGCACTTCGCACGAGATCGCGAGCATCGTCCTCGTCAGCGACGACGACATCCGGGCGCTGGTGTCCGAGGAGGCGATCCTCGCGTTTCGCGGCCGCGCCCTCAGCCCGGACGCGCCCCTCGTGCGCGGGACGTCCCAGAATCCCGACGCGTTCTTCCAGGGACGCGAGGCCGGCAACTCGTTCTACCTGGACACGCCCGGCATCGTCGCCGAGTCCATGGCGGCGTTCGAGCGGCAGACCGGCCGCGGCTACGGGCTGGTGGACTACGTGGGCGCGCCCGATGCCGAGCGCGTCGTCGTCCTCATGGGCTCCGGGATCGGCGCGGCGGA
>DASUMX010000004.1:0-4267 GCA_036277455.1 Thermoleophilia bacterium | reverse complement strand
GACGCCTACCGGCAGACGGCGAGGATCACGCCGCTGCGCACGAACGTGACCCAGGACGACGTCGGCCGCACGGCGCTCTGGCTGTGTTCCGACTGGGCGCGCGCCGTGACCGGCGAGATCGTCTACGTGGACGCCGGCTACCACATCCTCGGCGCGACGACCCGGCCGGATGACGCCGACACGCCGGCGCCGCCGGCCGAGTAGGCCAGACCGTCGCGCCGGGCGACCAGGCTAGGCCGTCGCGCCCGCCAACTGCCGCTTGATCTCGCGCTTGAGGACCTTGCCGACGGCGTTGTGCGGCAGGCTCTCCACGAGCACCAGCCGCCGGGGGAGCTTGTAGGCGGCGATGTCCTTCTGCCGGAGGAAGTCGGTGAGGTCGCTCAGCTTGACCTCGGCGCCCTCCTTGGGCACGACCGTCGCGGTGATGACCTCCTCGCCCAGCTTGCGCCCGTCGGGCACGCCGAGCACCGCCACCTCCTGGATCCCGGGGTGGTCGGCCAGCAGGAACTCGACCTCCTCCGGAGCGATCTTCATGCCTCCGCGGATGATCAGGTTCTTGAGCCTCCCGACAAAGCGGTAGCGGTCCTCGCCGTCGCCGGCGATGGCGAACAGGTCGCCGGTGAGGAAGTACCCCTCGTCGTCGAACGAGTCGGCCGTGATCTGCGGCCGCTTCCAGTACCCCGGGAAGACGGTGGCGCCGCGGATGGCCAGCTCTCCGACCTCGCCCGGCTCGGTGACGACCGCGCGCGTCTCCGGGTCGAGCAGCTTCGTCTCGATCATCTCGCCGACGCGGTTGGACCACGCGTAGCCGGGGACGCCCAGGCGCGGGAAGTACAGGGCGCGCTCCTCCGGATCGGGGATGTCGACGGGGTCGCTCGCGAGCGCCGTGCCCTCGTTGGCGCCGAAGAAGTTGAGGATGGGGATGCCGTGACGCTCCTGCCACTGCGCGACCATCCAGGGCGAGAGCGGCGACGAGCCCGAGCCGATGTTGCGGATGTGACTGAGGTCGGCGTTCTCGAGCATGCCGGGGCGGAGCAGGAGGAGGTTGAGGAGGACCGGCGGCGCGACCGTGTAGGTCACCTGCTCGCCGCCCAGCTGCGCCAGGAAGACGGGCAGCTCGAGCGGCTGGTGCATCACGAGCTTGCCGCGGGTCAGCAGCCAGGGCACCAGCATGCCGCCGATCGCCGACATGTTCACGAGCGGGAAGGGGTTGAGCAGGGTGTCGCCCTCCCGGATCTGGGCGGCGTCGACGGTCGCCCAGGCGATGGCGATCCAGAGGTTGTGGCTGCGCGGGACCCCCTTGGGCTCGGCGACCGTCCCGGAGGTCCAGCAGATGGTGTACACGTCGTTGGCGGAGACGGGGTGTACGCCGGCGTAGTCGTCCACCGCACTCGTGTCGGTCTCGGTGGTCAAGATCGCGGTGAGCGAAGAGACCCCCTGCGGGAGCTCTTCGCCGAGCGCCAGCACGTGCTCCACCGCCGGGAACTCCGGCTGCAGTCCGCGGATCATCGCGACGTGGTCGTGCCCGCCGAAGGAACTGGTGGTGATGAAGACCTTCGGCTCGGTGAGCTCGATGGTCTGCCGCAACTCGTGCGTCCGGAACTGCACGGGTAGCGGCGTGAGGATCGCGCCGATGCGGGCGGCGGCGAGGTACACGACGACCAGCTCGACGATGTTGGGCAGCTGCACCATCACGACGTCGTCGCGGCCGACGCCGGCGTCGAGCAGCGCCTTGGCGAGCCGGTCGGCGGCGGTCTTGAGCTCGCCGTAGGTCAGGCGCTGCGGCTCCCCCGGGGTCAGCGCCGCCCGGTTCGGCGGGTCGACGACGGCGACCGCCTCGGGCGTGCGGCGCACGTTCTCAAGGAAGAGGTCGGCGAGGGTCTTGTCCCCCCACCAGCCGCGGGCGGTGTACTCGGCGATGCGCTCCGGGGACTCGAGGATCATCACGCCTCCTGGGTCGGCCGGCGGCACGCCGGTCGGGATTCGAGCGTCTGGACAGAATCTATGCGGGAGTTGTACGCAGCGGCGGGCACCACGAAACCTCACGCAGCGAGCCGCTGCGAGAGCGGCATCAGGAGCCGATGCCCTCCAGCAGGTCGCGCACCCAGTCGGGCAGGCGCAGGGCGCGCCCGTCCGCCGGGTCGATCACGGCCATGCGCGTGAAGCCGGTGGCGAGCAGGAGGCCGTCGCGCGCCACCTCGTACTCGAACGAGAAGGACGCGGGGCCGATGCGGTCGAGCAGGACGTCGACCTCGAGCAGGTCGTCGATGCGGGCCGGGCGGACCACGTTGACGCCCGCCTCGATCACCGGCATCGCCACGCCGCGCGTCGCGAACTCGCCGACCGGCACCCCGAGCCCGCGCAGGGCCTCCACCCGGGCCACCTCGAAGTACATCAGGTAGGTGGCCGGGTGCAGCGTGCCCGTCGCGTCGGTGTCCGCGTAGCGCACACGCACCGGCGTGGTGAAACGCCGGCGAGTCTGGTCGGTGGTGCTCACGCCGCGGAGTCTAGCATCCGGCCCGCGATCGCAACCCGATCCGTCGTCACATCGTCCACCGCCGCGCGATGTCCGGGTCTTGTTGCCTTCGCCGCGGCGCCACACCATCGACCTGCGGGCATCGTAGACGCCTGTCTTCTCAAGCGTTACCCTGTGAGGTAACATTTACCGTGACGAGAGTGCGGCGTGGAGGCTACGTCTTCATCAGTTGGGTGGGCGACCACTCCCCACGCCACGTTCATGTGCTGCGCGACGGACGCCTGGTGCTCAAGTGGAACCTCGACCGCAACAGGCCCATGGCTGGCGTCCCGACCGCGAGGCTCGTCGCGCTGATCAGAGAACTCGAGAGTGAGGGACTCCTGTGAAGATCACCGCCGTCAGGGCCAACAACCGCAAGCGGACCTTCGAGGTCACGACCCGGCGCGGCGCATGGCCCTTCCCCTACAGCAAGGCAGACCCCCCACCCTCGACCTCCGACCCCGTCGAGAGGCTGTTTGTCGACCCGGAGCTCGGAGGTGAAGGGTTCACCTATGAGCTTGCATCCGGAACAGACGGCTGCGTCCTCATGGACCAGGTGCTCGACTACAACGAGGAGCCCGGGTACATGCGCGACCTGCTCCTCCACAACCTCACCTGCGAGGCCCTCGACCGCCTCGAGGCGAGCCCGCTGTCGAAGCGCGAGATCATCCGCAGGCTCGGTACCTCGCCGGCGCAATTCTACCGGCTGCTCGACACGACCAACTACCGCAAGTCGGTCGACAAGATGCTGTCCCTGCTCCAGGTGCTGGGCTGCGAGGTCGAGGTCATCGTGCGCGAGAAGAGCGCCTGAGCCTCAGCCGACGGCGGCCCGGAGCTGGGCAGGATATACTCCCCCGGCGGCACCCTCGTGCCCCCATCGTCTAGCGGCCTAGGACACCGGCCTTTCAAGCCGGCGGCACGGATTCGAATTCCGTTGGGGGCACCACTTCTCTTCCCACCGGACTACCGGCGGGCCCACATCGACCCGGCGACACGGGCGGCGCTCAAGCGACGTGGACGCCCAAGGAGTTGGGCACGTTCCCACGACAGGCTGAGGCGCTCATCTATGGGGTGAACAGGGCTTTGTCTTCCCCGATCTCCTCATCGATCAGCGCATTGAGTTTCTGGTTCATGGCCGACAAGAGTTCTTCGCTGTACTTGGGATTGGCCGGGTCGGCCAGATTGTCCATTTCCTCAGGATCCAGTAGCAGATCGTAGAGAGCGGCGTCGTTGTCGGCCAGCAACTGCTTGACCGATGCCGGCAGGTTGTAGCCACCCAACCCGAAGTACCGGACCAGCTTGTAGCGACCATCGAAGACACAGCGGAACAGCTCTCGTTTCTCGAGGTCCGGCACGCCGATCTCATCCAGCATGCCCTTGAACGAGTCCATACCGCGATGGAACTCCAGGCCGGCCTGCGCTGCGGCTGCGTCGAACACCCTGGTCGCGTTGCGGCTGAACCATTCCGCGTCGACGGTGGCGATCATGTCGTAGGTCAGCAGACAGCCCTTGCCGGGTTCCCCGCTGGCGCCACGCGGTCCGGCCGAGGCGGGATCCTCCACGATCCCTGAAAGGTCATGTCCTTTCAGGAATGGGTAGCGCTGTTGCCGCTCAGCCTCCGGCAGGCCGGCATACGCCAGGATGGTGGGAACCAGGTCGAGATGGGAACCCACCGCGTCCGTCCTGCCCCCGCCAGGGTGGCGCGGATCCACGATCACCAACGGCACGTTGACGGTCTCCCGGAAGGCCACG
>DASUMX010000003.1:0-9962 GCA_036277455.1 Thermoleophilia bacterium | reverse complement strand
CCGCCGAACGGGTAGACACACGATGTGCCATGTCTACCAGAGGGGGGAGCGACATGAGGCCACCGACCGCCGACCTGTCCGTGGAGAGCACGCTCGCGCACTGCGAGCTGCTGGAGCCCCTGAGCGAGGCTCAGATCGCCGCGCTCTCAGATCACTGCACCATGGTCGTGCTGCGCGAGGGCGAAGCCCTGTTCGACCAGAACACCGTGGCGCACAGCCTGTTCGTCGTGGCCGGCGGGCGTCTGGCGGTCCGCCTGGCGACTCCTGCCGGCCGCGTCATCGAGGTGGTCGAGGTCGGCCAGTACGGCTTGTCCGGCTGGTCGTCGATCGTGGCGCCGCACATCTACGTGGCGGACGCGAAGGCGCTCGAGGACACCACCGTCATCGCCATCTCCGCAGACGAGGTGGAGGACATCCTGCTGCGCGAGCCGGCGGCCGGCTACGAGGTGATGAAGAAGCTCGCCGGCCTCATCTCGACGCGCCTGCGCGACATCAAGGAGGAGCTGATCGAGGTGCTGGAGAGCTGAGACCGTCCCGTCGTGCCGCCGTCGCGCTCACCGATCATGAGGGGGACCAGATGACACCGCCCGCTTCCGATCTCACGCCCGAGGCCACGCTGCGCCGCTGCGACCTGCTCCGGCCGCTGAGCGAGCGGCAGATCGCCGAGCTGGCCGCGTGCGCGACCACGCGCTCGCTGCGCGCGGGCGAGCCGCTCTTCGACCAGAACGACGAGGCGAACGACTTCTTCGTGGTCGCGAAGGGGCGGGTCGTCGTGCGCATGACGGCGCCCGGCGGCGGTGCGATCGAGGTGTTCGACGCGGGGGAGTTCCGCCTCTGCGGGTGGTCGTCGCTGGTCGCCCCGCACGAGTACGTGGCCGGGGCGACCGCCGCCGAGGATTCGACCGTGCTGGTGGTGCCTGCGGCGGCGGCCGAGGACATCTTCCTCCTCGAGCCCTTCGCCGGCTACGAGGTGATGCAGCGTCTGGCCGGCGACATCTCGGTCCGTCTGCGCAACGTGAGGACGGAGCTGCTCGAGCTGCTCAACGGGGCAGGGTCAGAGCAGGCCGAGCTCGCGCAGGCGGGCGAGGCTGATCCGCACGGCGTCGTCTGAGGCGTGCTCGAGGACGGCCGTGGCGCCGGCGGCTCGCGCCGCGGCCATCACGGCCGCTGCGTCCACGACGCCGGCGCCGAGCCCCAAGTGCGGGTCGTCCCCGTCGCCCTCGCCGTGGTTGTCGTGCAGGTGCAGGTGGCGCAGCGGCGCCCGCGGGTCGTCGAGCCACTCCGCGAGGCAGCCGCTGATGCTGGCGTGTCCCACGTCGAGGATGAGCCCCAGGCCGCGCAGGTCGAGGTCGCCGGGGTGGGTGAAGTGGGACATCCCGGCGCCCGGCATGTTCTCGACGACGATCTCCACGCCGAGCTCGTCCTGCCAGTCGCGCAGCGTCTCGAAGGACCGGCCCAGCTGCGCGACGACGGCGGGGTCGCGAGGCTCGACCCCCGGGCGCCAGTCGGGGTGCACGACGTAGAGGAACGCCCCGATCTCGGCGCTCGCCTCCAGGTGCGTGCGGTGCTCGTCGAGCGCCTTGAGACGCTCGGCCTCGTCGAGGTCCCAGATGCCCGTGTAGCCGAACGGGCCGTGCACGGAGTACGTGAGGCCCGCGCGGCGCGCCTCGGCGCGGTTCCGCGTGCTGCGCAGCGTGTGCAGGCCGAAGGAGCGGATCTCGGCGAAGGAGGCGTGCTCGGAGATGCGCTCCAGCGCCGCCGGGAGCAGGTGCTCCGCGTAGGCGCTCGTCGAGATGCCGATGTCGTGGGGGCGCTGCACGGGGTCCCAGTATGCCAGAGCCGCGCGCCCGGTGCGTGCGGCCGGCCTGCCACCGGCGGCGCCCGGTTGCCTTGTGGACCCGGCGGGTAGAAGCGGCGCATGGAGGCCTCGGTCAGCAGCGACACCATGGGCGCGACCTACGCGCGGCTCGCCGGGCTCGGCCTGGAGATCGAGCGGTACCGGACCGAGCGTCACGAGCTGGACGTCTCCAGCGGCTTCCGCCGCGTGACCACGGAGATCGTGCTCGTCGGCGGCGGGCTGGAAGGCCGCGGCGAGGACGTCACCTACGCGGCCGAGGACCACGACGGCTACCCGGCGGAGCTTCCTCTTGCCGGAGAGTGGACGCTCGACGCGTTCTCAGGGCGCCTGGGCGGCCTGGACCTGTTCCCCGGCAGGCCGCCCCAGGAGGAGTCCTTCCGCGACTACCGGCGCTGGGGCTTCGAGAGCGCCGCCCTCGACCTGGCCCTGCGGCAGGCGCGGCAGAACCTGGGCGAGGCGCTCGGCCGGCCGTTCGCCCCCGTGCGCTTCGTGCTCAGCACGCGCCTCGACATCAAGCCCTGGCTCGCCGTCGATCCGGGTCTCGAGTTCAAGCTCGACCCCACGCCGGAGTGGGACGCCGGCCTCATGCGGGACATCGCCGCGACGGAGCGCGTGCGCGCCCTCGACTTCAAGTCGTTCTACGAGGGCTCGCCGGTCGACAATCCGCCGGACGCCGTGCAGTACCGGCTCGTGAGCGAGACGTTCCCCGGCACGGTGCTCGAGGATCCGGCGCTGGAGGGCCCGGCGCGTGAGGCGCTCCGGGGCCAGGAGGCGCGCTTCAGCTTCGATGCGCCGATCCACTCGTGGGCGGACGTGGAGATGGTCACGTCGAGGGTCGCCACGGCCTGCGGCCCGGAGTGCGACACGTTCACGCTTCGCCAGCTCAACATCAAGCCGTCGCGCTTCGGGAGCCTGCGCGCGCTGCTCGACTGCGTCGGGCGCGCGCAGGCCGCCGGCATGGTCCTGTACGGCGGCGGCCAGTTCGAGCTCGGCATCGGCCGCGACCAGATCCAGGCGCTGGCCAGTCTCCTGTACCCGGACGGCCCCAACGATGTCGCCCCGCGCGAGTACCACGGCGCGCCGCACGCGGACGTGCCCCCGAGCCCGCTCGTGCCGCTGGGGCACCAGGGGCCCGGGTTCGGGTTCTCGTTCGAGGTGTGAAGGCGGGCGCGGCGGCGCAGCCGGCCCGCGCGCCCGGCGTCCCGGCTCAGCCGGTGTCCAGCAGGCCCTTCCGCTCCAGGTGCGCGATGCTCTCGCGGATCGCCGCCTCGTCCAGCACCTCGAGGATGACGGTGGCGCCGCTCGCGCGTGCCGCGCGCAGCACCGCGCGCGCGTCGACGACGCCCCGGCCCAGCGGAAGGTGCGGGTCGCCGGCGTCCGCCGGGCCGCGGTTGTCGTGCAGGTGGACGTGCGCCAGTTCTGCGTGCGGCGCGCTCAGGAAATCGTGCAGCGTCCCGCAGATCGCCGCGTGCCCCGTGTCGAGGATCAGTCCGAGCTCGCCGAGGTCGAGGTCGCCGGGCGCGCCGAAGTGCGAGAAGCCGACGCCCGGCAGGTTCTCGACGACGATGCGGACGCCGAGCTCGCGCTGGTACTCCTCGAGCTCGGCGAACGTCCGCCGCAGCGCGTCCACGATCCGCGGGTCGCGCGGCACCGCGCAGCCCTGGTAGTCGGGGTGCACCACGTAGGTCTCGGCGCCGATCTCCGCTGCCGCCTCCAGGTGACGGCGGTGCACGGCGAGCGCGTGCCTCCGGTCTCGCTCGCGCGTGCTGCCCGGTTCCAGATCGTCCCAGGGACCGTGGACGGTGAGGCGGAGCCCGCTCTCAACGGCCGCCCGCCGGTTGGCCGTTGCCAGCAGGTCGTGCTCCTCCGTGGAGGCGATCTCGGCGAGCGATGCGTACTTCGCCACCCGCTCGAGCGCGGCGCCGAGGGGGAGGCCGTACCACGCGTCGCTGGGGAGGCCGATGTCGGGCGGGAGCGCCATGGCCGCAAGTCTACCCATCGCGGTGCGGTAGCATCGGGTGGTGGACGCGGTGGGGGAGATGCAGCGGCGGTACGGCGTCGAGGGACGCGAGCGTGAGCTCGAGACGGCGCTCGCCGCGCTCGCGGGCGGGCGTCACCTGCTGCTCGAGGGACCCGTGGGCGCGGGGAAGACGACCGTCGCCCGCGCCGTCTGCGGCCACCTGCGGCGCGAGACCGTCCGTGTGGACGGCGACGACCGCTGCACGGAGAGTCGCCTCGCGGGCTGGTTCGACCCCCCGCTGGTGCTGCGGCTCGGCTACCGCGACGAGGCCTTCGTCGCCGGGCCGCTGGTCCGGGCACTGCGCCGCGGCCACGTCCTCTTCCTCAACGAGCTGAACCGCCTGCCGGAGGCGGCGCAGAACCTGCTGCTACCGGCGCTCGACGAGGGCGTGCTGCAGGTGCCGCACCTCGGCGAGGTGCGCGCCGCCGAGGGCTTCCAGGTGGTGGCGACGCAGAACCCGGCGGAGTACGTGGCCGTCGGCCACCTGTCCGAGGCCGTCCGCGACCGGTTCGAGCACCTCGAGATCGGCTACCAGACCGCCGCGGAGGAGGAGGCCATCGTCGTGGCGGCGACCGGTTGCCGGGACGCCGGACTGGTGCGCGCGGCCGTGAGGCTCGTCCGGGCGACGCGGCTGCACCCGCGCGTGCGCCGCGGGGCGTCGGTGCGCGGCGCCATCGCGATCGTGGAACTGACGTGCGCGCTGGACGACCATGGGCCGTCCGGCGCAGCTGCAGGCGGCGGCCTGCGCCGCGCCGCCGCCGCGGCGCTCGCGAACCGCGTGGAGCTGCGCGACGGGGACGGGCGGCTGGACGCGCTGCTCGACGAACTGCTGGCGCTCATCGTCGGGAGGGGGGAGGACCCCGAGGCCGGCGAGGCCGCGCCCGCGGAGGGCGGCCGGGCCGACGCACGCGGCCGGCGGGAGGGAGCGCGGCCGCCGGCGGATCCGGCCGAGCCGGAGAGCTGCACGCTCGAGGATCGCCGCGCGCTGGCGGCGCAGCTGCGCGCGGACCCCGAGGATCTCGATGGATGGCGGCTCGCCGCCGATCTCAGCTCGGGAGTGCTCACGCACGCCGGCGAGCGCGCCTACCTGTGCGCCCGGCAGCTCGCGGCCGCCGCCGTGCTGCGCCGCGCCGCCCGCCTCGTCGGCCCGCTCAGGGCGTCGACGGCGACCGTCCGCGAGCCCCAGCGCGAGCCCTGGGCCGGCGAGCTCGACGTGGAGGCGACGCTCGACAACGTGCTCGGCAAGCCGCACCCGGAGCCGGGCGACTGGATCGCGCAGCGCCGCGTCGACCGCCGCCACCAGGTGGTGCTCATGGTCGACACCTCGCTCAGCATGGCGGGGGAGAAGATGGCGCTCGCCGCGGTGGCCGGCGCCGTGCTGGCGCTCAAGCTGCGGCCCGGCGACCTCGCCGTCGTGCTGTTCGCCGACGGCGCGCGCGTGGCCTCGCGCTTCGGCGAGGAACTGGCGCCGGCGGAACTGGTCCGTCGCATGCTCTCCGTGCCGTGCGGCGGCGGCACGGACATCGCCGCCGCGCTCGAGTCCGGGCACGCGGAGCTCCGGCGCGGCCGCGACCCGAGCCGCTGCGGCCTGCTCGTGAGCGACGGCGTCTGCACGAGCGGCGCCGACCCGCTGCCGGCGGCGGCGCGGTTCGGGCCGCTGCACGTGCTGCTGATGGAGGAACGGGTGGCGGATCGCGACCCCACGGCGCCGGTGACCACCTGGATCGCGCCCCGGCTCCGCGCCGGCGAGGCCATCGCCCGCGCGGCCGGCGGCGGCCTCGTGCGCGTCGACGGCTTCCCGGCGCTCCCGCGGCGCATGCTGGATGTGGCCGACCGGGTGCTGCGCTGAGCGATCCGAGGCCGGAGCGGCGCGGAGGCGCGGGTACTCCGCCAGGGCCGGACGCGCCCAAGCGCCTCCGGGCCTGATATCGTCGAGGAGATCAGATACCCAGTCTGCGGCAGGGAGCTGCGGCAGCGCGATGACGAAGGTTGAAGAGATGACTCCCATCGAGCAGATCCAGCAACAGCACGGCATCATCGGACGCGAGCGCGAGCTGGCCACGGCGCTGGCCGTGCTGGGCGCCGGCCGCCACCTGCTGCTCGAGGGCCCGGTGGGCGTGGGCAAGACCACCGTCGCCCTGGCCGTCTGCGGCCACCTCGGGCGCGACACCGTGCGCGTGGACGGCGACGACCGCTACTCGGAGAGCAAGCTCACGGGGTGGTTCGACCCGCCGCTCGTGCTCAAGCAGGGGTACGGGGAGGAGGCGTTCTTCGCAGGGCCGCTGGTCGAGGCCATGCGCGAGGGCAAGGTGCTGTTCATCAACGAGCTGAACCGGATGCCCGAGAGCGTGCAGAACGTGCTCCTGCCGGCGCTGGACGAGCGGCTGCTGCAGGTGCCGCACATCGGGGAGGTGCGGGCGAGCGCAGGGTTCCAGGTGGTGGCGACGCAGAACCCGGTGGAGTACGTCGCCACGGGGCACCTCTCGGAGGCGCTTCGCGACCGCTTCGAGCACCTGGCTCTGGACTATCAAGACGCGGCGGAGGAGGCGGGGATCGTCGCCGCGGAGACCGGCTCGGACGACGCCGCGCTGGTGCAGACGGCCGTGCGGCTCACGCGGGCGACGCGGCTGCACCCGCGCTTCCGCAAGGGCGCCTCGGTGCGCGGGGCGATCGCGACGGTCGCCATCGCCGAGCGGCTGTGGGCCGACGACCGCGAAGCCTGCGGGGCCGTGAGCCGCGAGGTGCTGCGCCGCGCGGCCGAAGCCGCGCTGACCACCCGCGTCGACCTGCGCGACGACATCGACGCGGACTTCGGCGCCGCGCTCGACGAGCTGCTCGAGCTCGTCGTCGAGCGCGGCGAGGACCCGGACGTCGCGCTCGCGCCGCCGGGGTCAAGCCCAAAAGCCTGACGCCATCCGCCGGGGCGCCGCTCCGGCACCAGGGCCGCGTGGAAGTCCGCGGCCTGCCGTCGTGCGCCCCGGAGCCGCCTGCCGGCGACGCGCCCCTGGCGGCGCTGGCCACGCGCTACCGCGTCGACCAGGAGGACCTCGACGGCTGGACGATCGCCGTCAATCTGACGCGCAGCGACTGCCGCCTCGCCGACGCGGGCCTGAGGTACTACGCCGAGCGGCTGGCGGCGCGGGCCGTGCTCCAGCGCGCCGCCCGCCTCGTCGGCCCGCTGCAGGCCGCGACCCAGACCGTCCGCGAGCCTCAGCGCGAGCCCTGGGCCGGCGAGCTCGACGTGGAGGCGACGCTCGACAACGTGCTCGGCACGCCGCACCCGGAGCCCGGCGACTGGATCGCGCAGCGTCGCGTCGACCGCCGCCACCAGGTGGTGCTCATGGTCGACACCTCGCTCAGCATGAGCGGCGAGAACATGGCGATCGCCGCCGTGGCCGCGGCGGTCCTGGCGCTCAAGCTGCACCCCGAGGACCTCTCCGTCGTGGTCTTCGAGGACAAGGCGACGGCCGTGACGCACCTGGACGTGCCGGACGCGCCGCACGAGGTCGTGCGGCGCATGCTCGACCAGCCGGTGCGCGGCTACACCAACGTCGAGGCCGCGCTGGGGCTCGGCGCCGCCGAGCTGGAGCGCGGCCGCAACCCACGCCGCAGCGGCCTCCTGATCACCGACGGCGTCGTGACGGCAGGCGGCGACCCACGGCCGCTGGCGCACCGCTTCCCGCAGCTCTTCGTCCTGCTCACCGAGGACTACAAGATGAACCCGGAGCTCTGCCGCGAGCTGGCCGACGCCGGCCACGGCGACGTCTTCCCGGTGCGCGCCTTCCACGACCTCCCGGCGCGCCTTCTCGACGTCGCCAACCGCATCCTGCGGTAGACTTGCCTCCCGGGCGCCCCAGGAGCGCCCGCGACCTGCCCGCAAGGTCCGACCCTGAGGAGTGCTCCGTGGCCCTGTTCGGCCCGCCCAACGTCGCCAAGCTCGACGCGCAAGGCAAGATCGACGGCCTCGTCAAGGCCGCCAGGTACAAGGACCCCGAGGTCGCCGCGGCCGCGCGCGGAGCTCTCGAAGGCTACCTGGACAAGCTCATCGACCGGCTGCAGACCAAGAACATCGTCCAGCTGGACACCACCCGCGACGCGCTGCTCATCATCGGCCCGCCCGCTCGCGACCGGTTGATCTTCATCCTCAGGGAGGGCCACCTCCACCGGCGGCAGGACGCGGCCTACGTGCTCGGTCTGATGAAGGACCCGGTCGCGGTCAAGCCTCTCTGTCTCGCGATGCACAACCCTGACCCGCTCCTGCGCGTGATCATCGTCGAGGCGCTGGGAAGGATCGGTGACCCCGCGGCGACGGACACGCTCCGCCGCGCCCTGGGCGACGTGGGCAAGGCGGTCGCCGGCGCGGCGCGCAAGGCGCTCAAACAGATCGGCGCGCTTCCCTCGGGGACGTGACCGACCCTCCGGCTCGAACGGGTAGCATGCTGCAGAGATGACCGACGCGACCGACCGATCGACGAAGCTGAGCGGAACGACGTTCTCGCGCGTCGTGCGCGCCGGTGCGCTCGCCGTCGTGCGCGAGCAGGAGACCCTGAACCGCATCAACGTCTTCCCGGTGCGCGATGCCGATACGGGCGCCAACCTGGCGGCGACGCTCAGGTCGGCGGCTTCCAGGCTCGGGAACGAAGCTCCCGACTCGGTGGGTGTCGCCGCCCGTGTCGCCGCCGACGGCGCCCTCGACGGGGCCCGCGGCAACTCCGGGGCGATCTTCGCCCAGTTCCTGCACGGGCTCGCCTCCTCCATGGAGCGCCTGCGCAGCGCCGACGGGTCGCAGTTCGCCGACGCGGCGCAGGCGGGCACGGAGTCCGCGTACTCGGCCCTGCAGGAGCCGCGCGAGGGCACGATCCTCAGCGTGCTCCGCGCCTGGAGCCACGAGCTGGGCAGCCGTGCCCGCGACCACGAGGACGACCTGCCCGAGCTGTTGCGCCACGGCCTCGTGGCCGCCAAGGACGCGCTCGCGGCGACGCCGCACCAGCTCGAGGTCCTGGCGCGCAGCAAGGTCGTCGACGCCGGCGGCCAGGGCTTCGTCTTCTTCCTCGAGGGCCTCCTGGACTCGCTGCGCGGCGGCCACGAGCCCGCGTGGGAGGCCTGCGAGGCCCCGGCGCACGGGCTGCCGCCGTTCTCGGACCCGCACGACGAGATCGACGAGCGCTTCCGCTTCTGCACGGAGGCGCTGCTCCGGGCGCGCGACGACGAGCAGTTCTCCCGCGATCTGGTCATGGCGCGGGTCACCGGGCTCGGGGATTCGCTGGTGGTCGCGGGCGGCGGTTCGCGGCTGCGGGTCCACCTGCACACCAACGAGCCGCAGCGGTTTCTCGCCTCGGTGGCGGAGCTCGGCGTGATCGAGCACAGCAAGGTCGACGACATGGTGCTGCAGCAGCTCGCCGGCCGCGAGGCCGCCATCGCCATCGTCACCGACTCGACCATCGACCTGCCCGAGGAGCAGGCGTTCCGCCTCGGGGTGGTGACCGTGCCGCTCACGCTCTCGCTGGGCGAGGCCGAGTTCCTCGACGGGGTCGACATCTCGGCCGAGGGGTTCGTGCACCGCATCCTGAGCGGGTCGGACGTGCCGCGCTCGTCACAGCCGGCGGTGGCCGACTTCGTCCAGACCTACCGCCGGCTGCTCGAGTACCGCGAGGGTGTGGTGAGCGTCCACATCGCCGGGGCGATGTCCGGCACGGTCCAGGCGGCGCGGGCGGCGGCACGCGAGGTCGATCCCACGCGCGTACGGGTGGTCGACTCGTGCCTCGTGTCCATCGGCGCCGGCCTGCTCACGGAGGCCATCGGCGAGGCCATCGCCGCCGGCGCCGAGCTCGATGAGGTGGAGCGCGTGGCCGAGCGGGTCAAGCGGGAGATCAGGATCTTCGGCACCGTCGCCTCGCTCGACTTCGCCGTGCGCGGCGGGCGCGTGAGCCCGACGATGGCGAGGACGCTCGACCGGCTTCACCTCGCGCCGATCATCGTCTTCGACGAGCACGGCAAGCCGGGCAAAGGGGGCGCGGCGCTCGGGTTCGACCGCGCCCTGAACGCGATCGTGAAGCGCGCCGTGAGCTTCGCGGACGGCGCGCC
>DASUMX010000002.1:0-4293 GCA_036277455.1 Thermoleophilia bacterium | reverse complement strand
GACGTGGTCGTCGACGACCTCGCCGAGGTGAGCGTCACCGCCTGACGCGAACGCCGGCGCCTGAGGCGCCGCGGCCGCGCCTCAGCTCGTGCCGAGCCCGAAGAACCGCTCGAAGAACTCGCCGAGCTTCGCCAGCACGCGCTGCTTCTTCGCGAAGGCGATGCGGAACGGCAGCACGTTCTTGTCTGCTCCAGAGCGGCCTCGGCCTGGTACGCCGCCTCGTCCGCGGTCTCAGAGGTACTCGGCGCGACCGTGCTCTCCGAGTTCACGACGATGGGGGTCGCAACGAACGCGGCTCGGGATGTCGCTCACGCCTGGCCGCCGCGCTTGTAGCGAGACGCCTTGTACGCCTCAAGTGCGGCGCGGCTGGATCGGTATCGCCCGTCGTTGCCGATGATCGCTTCGAGCCGGCCGCGCCCGGCCGCCTGCTTGAGCGCCGCGAGGCTGAACTCGTCGTCGGCGAGGGCCTCAAGCGGCACGTACTTCGCCGGTCCCGCGATGTTGGGGATGAGCCTGTGAAGGTTGTCGACGACGGCGCGGACGATGAGCTCCGCCAGTGGACCAAGGTCATCGTGATCCGCTCGGTCGAGCGCTCTGAGGTAGCGTCCGCGCTGTTCTCTGAAGATGACGATCGGTGGCCATCCGAGACGAGTCAGCACAAGGTTCAGCAGGAGCCGTCCGGTTCGGCCGTTGCCGTCGATGAATGGGTGCAGCCGCTCGAAGTCGACGTGGATGCGGGCGAGCACCTCCGGCGCATCAGTGAGACTGAGCGTGCCGTCGGCGAGATCGACGCCGAACCGATTCACCTGATCGACCCAGGAGGTGACGCCCGCCGGGACGAGTGTGTGAGTCGGCGGAATCATTCCTCCCGGAAACGGATGGATATCGTGCCGCCGGAAGCTGCCGGGCACCTCGTCCGGGATTGCCTGAGGATGTGGCGCCACGTCCCACACCCTTGCCATCGCCAGCTCGTGAACGTGGCGGACCTCGGTCACGCTGAGGAGATCCTCATGCACGAGTTCCTTTGGGGCTACTCCCTGCTCGTAGACCCAGCGCGCGGCCTCCGAATAGCCGAGGACCTCCATGTAGTCCTTGAGCTCCTTCGAGCCGACGGCGCGGCCCTCCTCGAGGAGCTTCTCGACCTCGCGAAGCACAAGCGTGTTGCCCTCAAGCGCCGTCGAGTGGTGGGCCTCGAGGTGCCACACGTCATCCCAGAGTTGCTTCGCTTCGATCGGCGTGGGGAGCCCGCCGTAGCGCCCGAGCTCGTCGATCGCGGTGGCGAAGCGCTGGTACACCGCGATTCGTGGGGGCCGCCCTCGGGGAGCACGCCCGGTCGGAGAAGTTGTCATCGCATCCCCTCAGTAAATCAACAACGACAACTTAGCAAATTGTCGTCGCAGACGCCAGGTAATTCCACAATGACAACTTCGATTATGCGGCCATTCCCATTTTCGCTCGGAGGCCATTTTGCTGCGCACCGAAACCGGCGCGCCGCAGCCCGGGAACGGTCACTGCCGGGCTCACGCCGCCAAGAAGCAGACGATCCGTTTGAGAAGCAGCCACCATGGCGGTGTCCCCTCTCAAGGTCAACGCAGACACCAAAGAGCTGACCAAGGCTATGCGGGCGCCGGCGGAGCGGCAAGGATGAGCGGGGAGACAATGAAGCCGGGCCCTCAAGTCCACTCTTCCGTCCGACGTTTACACGAACATATGTTCGTGCTACGCTCAATGCCCCCGCAGCCTCGTCCATCCGCGCGTCAGGAGCCCCACATGCCGAGCGGCGGAGCCACCTCCGGCGACAGACCCGAGCCCCCCGAAGCGGTGGCGGCCGGCGGCCGGACGGAGCGCCGCACCGGTGCCGCCCGGGCCCGCGCCGGCCGCCCGGGCCCCAACGGCGAGGCCGTGCCGATCGCTGTGAGCTGGGACGAGCGAGCGCGGCGCCCGGTCGCTTTCGTCTGGCGCCGCCGCCGCTACCAGGTCGAGCGCGTCCTCGAGACGTGGGTCCTCGAGACCGGCTGGTGGAGGGACGACGGCCACGTCAGCCGCTCGTACTGGCGGGTGCGCGCCGGCGGCCGCGTCGTCGACCTGCGCTACGACCGCCTCAGCAAGGCGTGGGCGCTCGAGCGGGAGATCGGCTGACCGCGATCATCCGACGCGCGCGACCGCCGCGCTCCCCGGCCTCAACCCCTGCTACTTCAGATTGACCGGAGAACGGTCGCATTTCTTCACCGCGCTCGGAAGAAGAGAGAAGGTGGATCCGGTCGCTCGTTCCGTCCGACGTTGACACGAACATATGTTCGTATCACACTCGAGGTCTGCGATCCCGGGTGCAGGAGCGCCGACGGTCACGTCGTCGACCTGCGCTACTACCGCCTTACCAAGGCGTGGGCGCTCGAGCGGGAGATCGGATGACCGCGCCCGAAAGGCCGAGATGAGCTTCGTCCACCTGCACACGCACACCACCTTCTCGTTCGGCGACGGCGCCTGCCGCATCCCCGAGGTGGTCGCCCGCGCCGCCGGGCTCGGCATGCCGGCTTTGGCGGTCACCGACCACGAGGGGCTGTACGGCGCCGTGCGCTTCTACCAGGCGTGCAAGGCGGCCGGCATCAAGCCCATCGTCGGCGTGGAGCTCACGGTCGAGCCGGCGGTGGGGCCGGGTGGCCGGGCCTGGGAGCCGGGGGCAGACGACGGGCCGCCCGGCGACGCCGCGGCGATCGTCGCCGACCCGGCGGCCGCGGCGGCGCTCGCGCCGGACGGCCGCATCGCCCACCTCAAGGCGTCGGCCACGGTGCCGCCCGCCGCCGCCCGCGCCTCAGGCGCCGGCGGGTACCACCTGGTGCTCCTGGCCAAGGACTACGCCGGCTGGAGCAACCTCTGCCGCATCATCAGCGCCGCCCACCTCGAGCATCCGGGCGAGCCTCCGGTGGCCCGGCTCGCCACCCTCGCCGAGCACGGCGGCCACCTGGTCGCGCTCAGCGGCTGCCGGCGCGGCGAGGTCTGGTCGCGGCTGCTCGCCGGCGACAAGGCCGGCGCCCGAGCCGCGGCCTCTGTGTTCCACGGCATCTTCGGCCGCGACTACTTCATCGAGCTGCAGCACGAGCTGCTGCCGGACTCCGGCGCCTCGCTGCGCGCCCTCGACCTCCTCGCCCACGAGCTGCGCCTCCCCACCGTCGCCACCGGCGACGTCCACTACACGGTCAAGGCCGACGCCGGCCTCCACGACGTGCTCGCCGCCGAAGCCGCCAACCAGCCGCTGCCCAATCCGCTGGGACGCAAGAACGCGGAGCTCTACCTCAAGACCCCGAGCCAGATGCGCCGCCTGTTCCAGCGCTACCCCGAGGCGTACGCCAACGCGGAGCGCATCGCCGCGCGCTGCAACCTCGACCTGGGGCTGGGCAGGCTCCTCTTCCCCGCCTACCCGCTGCCGCCGGGCGAGACCGCGTTCTCGCTGCTCTGGAAGCACTGCTTCGAGGGCGCCGCCGAGCGCTACCGGCCGCTCACCGCCGAGGTCACGGCGCGGCTCGAGCGCGAGCTCAAGGTCATCGAGGAGCTCGGTTTCGCCGAGTACTTCCTCGCCGTGCGCGACATCGTCGAGTTCGCGCTGGGCCGCGGTATCTACTACTCGGGCCGCGGCTCCGCCGGCAACAGCATCGTCAGCTACGTGCTGCGCATCACCGACGCCGACCCCATCGAGCACGAGCTGCTCTTCGAGCGCTTCCTCAACCCGGCGCGCCGCGAGATGCCGGACGTGGACATCGACTTCTGCTCGGCGCGCCGCGACGAGGTCATCCAGTACATCTACGAACGCTTCGGCCACGACAAGGTCGCCATGGTGGCCACCGTCAACACCGTGCGCGCGCCGTCGGCGGTGCGCATCGTCAGCCGTGCGTTCGGGTTCACGCCGGACGAGATCAACGGCCTCTCCCGGCGCGTCCCCTGGGGCAGCGCGGCCAAGCTCGGGGAGATGCTCGCCGAGCGCCCCGAGCTCGCCGGCCACGAGTTCCAGCAGCCGCACTACCACCGCCTGGTCGACGTCGCCGAGCGGCTCTCGGGGTTCCCCGCCCACCTGGGCACGCACCTGGGCGGGTTCATCCTCTCGCGCGACCCGCTCACCGACCGCGTGCCGCTGCAGTGGGCGGCCAAGGGCGTCGCGGTGGCCCAGTTCGACAAGGACGACGTCGAGACGCTGGGCCTCGTCAAGATGGACATCCTCGCGCTCAAGATGCACTCGGCCATCGCCGAGGCGGTGCGGCGCATCGAGACGCGCACCGGCGAGCAGGTGCGCGCCTGGGA
>DASUMX010000001.1:0-7268 GCA_036277455.1 Thermoleophilia bacterium | reverse complement strand
GCCGGCAGCAGAAGGCCTATCACGACGATGGCCATCACCAGAAAGGATCGTAAGCGCCACCCATCCGCGAACAGGTGCCTCGGCATGCCGTGCATGGCTCTCCCCTCCATCCCTCTGCCCGCTCTGACGCCTAGAGCCTAGGATCCGGCCCGCGCCTGCACAATGTCCGGAGCGACAGTCCGTCATCTGCCGGACTGTCCCCGGGGACAGTCATCCGCGGACTTCCGAGGTGTCGCCCCTACCGCTCGACGGGCAGCGGCGACGTGCCTGCGGCCTCCGCTGATGAGACCAGGAAGAGGGCCCGGAGGGGCGCGTCGACTCGAGCAGGGTGCTGGGCGGCCGAACTCGCGAAGTAGTCGACGTGGCCGGGAGCGCGCCTGGAATACGGACGGGGCCTACCTGTCCTTCGCGAGGCTCGACGTCGAGCCTGATGGAGCCGGCGGGCGGAATCGAACCGCCGACCTGCCGCTTACAAGGCGGCTGCTCTGCCAGCTGAGCTACGCCGGCCCGAGGGCAGTCTACCGCAGGCGCGGCCGCGCGGAACGAGCCGGGCTATACTGGGAGCATGGCGTCACGCATCCGTACACAGCACCGCGCACGACTGTACATCGCGGCGGCGTGCCTGCTCCTGCTCGCTGCCGGCGCCTTCGTCGCAGCGGTCGCGACGCGCGCTCCCTCGCAGGCAGCGGCCGACGCGCAGTCGGTCTCGGCGGAGGGCGCGGCGACGACCGCCCAGGCGGCGCCCGGCGTGCGGGCGCGCAGCGGGATCCTCATCGACCGGCGCACCGGCCGGGTGCTGTGGTCCAAGAGTGCGGACCTGCGGCTGGCGCCGGCCTCGTGCACCAAGATCATGACCGCGCTGCTGGTGCTGGAGCGCTACAGCAACCTCGAGCGCATGGTGAGCGCGCCCGGCAGCGTGCGGGACTTCCAGCAGGTCGCCATCGGCCTGCGTCCCGGCGACCGCATCAGCGTCAAGCAGGCGCTGCGCGCGCTCATGACCAAGAGCGCCAACGACGCCTGCGTCACGCTGGCCACGGCCGTCGGCGGCAGCGAGGCAGGCTTCGTCAAGCTCATGAACCGGCGCGCCCGTCAGCTCGGCCTCACCCACACGCGCTTCGTGAACTCGCGCGGCACGCCCAAGCCCGGCCACTACTCCAGCGCGCGAGACCTCGCCAGGCTCGGCCGCTACGCCATGCGAGACGCACGGTTCCGCGACCTCGTCGGCACCAAGACGCGCGTGATCACCTGGCCGCCGTCGCACCGTGTCACCGTCACCTCGCACAACCGGCTGCTCGACTACCCCTGGGGCGACGGCATCAAGACCGGGTCCACGAAGCAGTCGCTGAGAGTGCTCGTGGGCTCGGGCAAGCCGGGGCTCGTCCCCCTGATCGTCGTCACCATGCGCGAGCCCACGCGCGACCAGGAGGAGAGGGACGCGGTCGCGCTCTTCACGTGGGGCTCGGCGCTGTACGAGAGCCGCCAGATCGTCGCCGCGGGTGAGGTCGTCAAGCAGCTGCAGGTCGACGGCGACGCCCCGGTCGACGCCGTCGCCGGGGCCGACTTGACGGCGACCATCCGCAAGGCCGCCGCGCCGACGCTCGTGTTCGACCTCCCGCAGGAGCCGCTGCCCGCGAGGCCGGCCGACGGCGACGTCCTGGGCACGGTCACGTACCGCTCGGACGGTCTCGTCCTGGGCCGCGTCGACCTCCTCGCCGCCACACCCGCGGGGCCCGCCGCACAGTGAGCTCCCGTTCGTCCGGCGGCGCAGCACTCGCGCGATCCGCCCGCACCGCGGCGCTGCTCGCCGTCCTCGCGCTCGCCGTCGCCGCCCTGGTCCTGGGGCTCGCCGCCTGCGGCGACGAGCCCTCCAGCGCCGAGCCCGCGGTGACCGGGACCGCGCCGCCCGAGGTGAAGGCGCAGACCGGCATCCTCCTCGTGCGCGACTCGGGCGAGGTGCTCTGGAGCAAGCACCCGGACCGCGAGATGGCGCCCGCCTCCTGCACCAAGATCATGACCGCGCTGCTCACCCTGGAGGTCGTGGACGACCTCGACGCGATGGCGACCGTGCCGGACATCCCGCTGCCCCAGAACGTCGGCGTGGACCTCGTGCCCGGCGACCGCATCAGCATCCGCGAGGCTCTGCAGGCGTTGATGGTCAAGAGCGCCAACGACGCGGCGCTCACCCTCGCCTCCTACGTCGGCGGGAGCGAGAAGGGGTTCGTCAAGCTCATGAACGAGCGCGCCGCACAGCTGGGCCTCACGCACACCCACTTCCTGAACTGCCGCGGCACGCCGGAGGACGGTCACTACTCGTCCGCCCGCGACCTCGCGACCCTCGGGCGGTTCGCCATGCAGGACGCGACCTTCCGCGAGCTCGTGCGCACCAAGACGGCGGTCATCCGCTACCCGCCGGACGCGGCCGTCCCCGTGGAGAGCCACAACCGCCTGCTCGACTACCCGTGGGGCGACGGCATCAAGACGGGCGCGACCGACATCTCCGGCAAGGTGCTCGTCGGGTCGGGCAAGCCCGGGGCCGTCGCGCTCATCGTCGTCACCATGCACGAGCCCACGCGCGACCAGGAGGAGAAGGACGCGGTCGCGCTGTTCACCTGGGGGACGGCCGAGTACCTGCGGCGCTCGGCCGCATCGACATCCCCGGCGTCGGCGGCGTCGCCCTCGCCCTGACGCCCGTCCGGCGCCTCAGCCGCGCCCGAGCGCCCGCAGCCGCTCCACCGAGCGCACCGGCACGTCCAGCACGCGGGCGATGTTCAGCTTGGCCTCGATCGCCAGCGCGTCGTCCACCGTCGCCGTGTCCTCGGTCGGGAGCGTGCCGAGACCGCGGGCGCGACGCACCTCGGCCATCGCCACGGGGTCACTGAGATCGGCCGGCGTCACGCCGAGCCGCTCCGCCACGTAGGCCTTGGCCTCGGGGAGCCGCATCCGCCGGGTCATCTGCATGCGGGCCACCAGGTCTCCGGCGGTCCGCAATCCGCCCATGCCCGACGCGACACCGTGGCCGATCCCCTGGCTGTGGTCGTCGCCGGCGCCGATCTACAAGCCGTCCAGCCGCAGGACGTCGACGCACGCGCGCGAGGCGCGCGAGACGGCGTCCACGGGCGGCAGCGCGTGCATGGGGACGCCGCCCACCCCCATCCCTCCGTTGAGGTGGATGGGGAGAGAGGCGGCGTCGGTGCACGGCTTGACGATGGTGCACGTGCGCGCCACGTTCCAGGCGACCGACTTGCCGGTGTTGACGTTGACGGCGGGCCCGAAGACCGAGGCGCCCGCCATGGCCGCCAGGCGCATCTGGCCGGCGGGCCAGAGCCCGGCGAGCCGGACCCCTTCGTACTCGAGCTCGCCGTGCATGCCGAGCACGAACTCGCTCGCCATGCCGATCTGGATGCCCCACACGGGATGCCGCGAGCGGATGCGCTCGATCGCCCTGAGGGCGGCCAGGAAGTCGGCGTCGCCGGCCGCCCCCGCCGTGTCCAGGTTGATGCCGTCGGCGCCCGCCTCGTACATGCCCTCGGCGACGGAGACGATGTCGTCCACAGCCTGCTCCACGGCCTCCTCCTGGGCCGCCCGCGCCTCGTCGATGCGGCCCAGCGGCAACAGCTGCGACCAGTTGGGCACGGGGCCGTCGGGGACCGTGTACCGGCCGAGGTCGGGCATGGCGCCGTACTGTACCGGGACGGTGAGGAGGAGCTGGGCCCGGCGCATGGTCGCCTGTTCGAACGGCAGCACCGGCTTGATCGCCTTGAAGGAGTAGTCGTGGTGGTAGAGCTCCACGGTGTCGGTGCACACCGTCTGCTCGAAGGTCTGCAGGTCGTTGACGCGCGACCCCACGTCCTGGCTGCCGACCCCGTCCGAGCTCAGGACGACCTCGTCGCCGATGTCCACGGCGCTGAAGCGGGCCGTGCTCGCGAAGACGTCGACCAGGTGCGCGACCGCGTCGTCGCCGAGCGGCGCCACCTTCGCACGCTTCACGCCGGCCTCGACTCCGGCGGCCACCTCCGCCGCGATCTCCGCCCGCGTCATCCGCACCAGCGACCCATCGCCCATGCGCGTCGGGATCCTCATCGTGCCTCCGTGTGACTCGTGGTGCCCGCGACCGCGCGCCTCCGTCCAGCGCAGCTGCCGCACACCGAGGCTACAGGCCGGGCTGCCGGCTGTCAGCGGTCGATACTTCGGCAAAGTTGACGGCGCTGCAGGCCAAACGCCGGCACCGGGCGCGTATCGCAGCGGATCGAAAGGGTGCGGCGCGCTTAAAGGGGCGAGGCCCCGCGGGGAACGGGGCCTCGTACAAGGGCTTGGGGGGCAAACCCTCGTGGGGGGTTTTCGCTTGCCAGCGAAAGGAGCCACCCACAGTCTGCCCGGGGAATGTTGAGAGGGCGTGAAGCGGTGCGAACACGCTTGAAGAGAAGGTTGCCGGACAGTTACACGGCAGCGCGCACCGCGGGTGGGTAGTGGATCCGTTTCCTGAAATGGCCGAAGGCCGGCGAGCCGGGTCGCTTTGGAAGCGGCCGCCCCGCCGGCCCTCAGGCCGTGGTTCGCCCGGGGCCGGGGCGAACCAAGAAGATAGGAGGTACCAGCAACTGGCGCTGGCAGCGGGCTTCTCGGAGACGGGAAGCGTCGCAAGGGGGACACTAGGGGGGATGTATTGAGCAATCGTTAACCAAATATTAACCGATATGAAGCGCGCAGTCCTATCAGCCTTCCTACGGTGTCCGTTTCAGGTAGGTTCACGACCACGGCCGGCCGCAGACTGGACAAAGTCAATCAAACAAGGATGCGTCCCCGTCGTCGTCGTCGCCCGTCATCTCCAGCAGGCCGGCCTCGTCGATCACGGGGACGCCGAGCGCGGCGGCCTTGTCGAGCTTGGACCCGGCCTCCTCGCCGGCGACGACGTAGTCGGTCGCCCGGCTCACCGAACTGCTCACCTTGCCCCCCGCCGCCTCGATGATCGCCTGGGCCTGACCGCGCGTGAGGGTCGGCAACTTTCCGGTGAGCACGAACGTGTTCCCCGTGAGCGGGCCCTCCGCACGTGCCGGGCTGTCCTCCACAAGGCGGACACCGGCGGCGCGCAGCTTCTCGATGGTCTCTCGGTTGTGCTCATCGCCGAGGAACTGCTCCACCGCCTCGGCCACCACCCCGCCGATGCCGGGGATCTCGGCGAGGTCGGCGGCTCCTGCGGCGAGGAGCGCGTCCATGCTGGGAAAGCGCTCCACCAGCGCCTGGGCGGTCACCGCACCCACGTGACGGATGCCCAGCGCGTAGAGCACGCGCGCGAACGGCCGCTGCTTGGACTGCTCGATGGCGGTGAGCACCTTGTCGGCGCGCCTGGCCTCCACGAGCTCGGGCGCGCCGTCCTCGCCCTTGCGCACCTTGCCGCCGAACCCCGGCAGGGCGATGACCTTGCCGGCCTCGAGCCGCACGAAGTGCTCGCGCTCGAGGCCGTACAGATCGGCGACGTTCTCGATCAGCCCCTTGCCGTGGAGGAGCTCCACCGTCTCCTCGCCGATGCCCTCGATGTCCATCGCACCCCTGCTCACGAAGTGCTTGATGCTCTCCACGAGCTGGGCGGGGCACGAGCGGTTGGGGCAGCGCACGGCCACCTCGCCCGTCTCGCGCACGGTCTCCGAGCCGCAGGCCGGGCAGGTGCGCGGCATGGTCCACTCCGGGAGGGCGATGTGCCGCTCCTCGCGGCCCTCACGCCGCCCCTCCTCGTCCTCGGCCTCCCCCGCCGTCACCGGTCCCACGACCTGGGGGATCACGTCGCCGGCGCGCTGGACGATCACGTCGTCGCCGGGACGGATGTCCTTGCGGCGGATGTCGTCCTCGTTGTGCAGGGTGGCGCGCTCCACGGTGACGCCGCCGACGAACACCGGCTCGAGCACGGCGAACGGGGTGAGCACGCCCGTCCTCCCGACGTTGACCTCGATCCGGTGCAGCCGCGTGGTGACGGTCGTCGGCGCGAACTTGAAGGCGATCGCCCAGCGTGGGTCGTGGGCGACGGCGCCGAGGGCGCGCTGGAGGGTGTACGAATCGACCTTGACCACCGCGCCGTCGATGTCGTAGTCGAGGTCGCCGCGGCGCTCCTCCCAGGCGCGGCATGCGGCCGCGGCCTCGGCGATGCCGTCGACGGTCACGATGAGCGGATTGACCCTGAAGCCCGCCGCCCGCAGCCACTCTATGGCGCTGTGGTGGTCGGCCAGGTCCAGCCCCTCGGAGTAGCCGACCGCGTAGCACCACACGTCGAGCGGCCGCGCCGCCGCGAGCCTGGGGTCGAGCTGGCGGATCGACCCCGCGGCCGAGTTGCGTGGGTTGACGAACGCCGGGAGCCCGTCGGCCGTGCGCTGCTCGTTGAGGCGGGCGAACGCGGCGAGCGGCAGGTAGACCTCGCCGCGCACCTCCACCACCGGCGGAGGATCGTCGAGGAGCAGCCGCAGCGGCACCGAGCCGATGGTGCGCAGGTTGGCGGTGACGTCCTCGCCGACCTCACCGTTCCCGCGCGTGGCGCCGACGCTGAACACCCCCTCGCGGTACGTCAGCGAGATGGCGAGGCCGTCGATCTTGGGCTCGACGACGTAGCGCAGCGGCGCGTCGCCGAGCTCACGCGCCTCGAGCAGTCGCCGGTTGCGCTGGTCCCACGCCAGCAGCTCCTCCTCGTCGCGCGCGTTGGCCAGGGAGAGCATCGGCTCGAGGTGGCGGACCTGCGTGAACCCCTCGAGCGGCGCGGCGCCCACGCGCCGGGTCGGCGAGTCCGGCGTGCGCAGCTCCGGGTGCTCCTCCTCGAGCGTCTGCAGCTCGCGGTAGAGGACGTCGTAGGCGGCGTCGTCGATCTCGGGCCTGTCGAGGACGTAGTAGAGGTGCGCGTGCCGGTTGATCGTCGCGCGCAGTTCGGCCGCCCGGGCCGCCGCCTGAGCCTGGTTCACCGCTTCCCCCTTCCGCGGCCGCAGGAGGCCGCGACCGCTTACCCGCTGGTGGTACCCGGCCCTTGCCCGGCGCTCACGCGGCGCCCCTCGCCGCGCAGGCAGAGGCCGAGCAGCTCCGCCGGCTCGTCGAGCCAGTAGTCCGGGCCGGCGGCGAGCAGCGCCTCCGGCCCGAACACCCCCCAGGCCACGGCCGCCGTGGCCATGCCGGCGGCGCGCCCGGCCTCGATGTCCACGGGGCTGTCCCCCACGTAGAGCGCGCCTTGGGCGGACGCCCCGAAGCGCTCCAGGCAGAGGTGGAGCGGCACCGGCGAGGGCTTGTGCTCCGCGGTGTCG